>NZ_JBIDBS010000020.1:0-152335 GCF_043204165.1 Streptomyces sp. NPDC047982
GCCTTGCCCTTGTCGTACACCGCGGCGACCTTCGAGGTCTGCACGGCGCCGCCCTTGACGGGGATCGGCCGGTGCACCCGGACGCGGGGGGGGGCGGGGAGGGCGGGGGCCCGGGGGGTGTGGACCCCCGGGGCGGGGGGCCCCCCCCCCCCCCCCCCCCCCCCCCCCCCCCCCCCCCCCCCCCCCCCCCCCGCCGCCCCCCCCCCCCCCCCCCCCCCCCCCCCCCCCCCCCCCCCCTCGTCCTCCCACGTCCTTCGTCCAACGCCTGCAACGTCGCCTCGCGCCGTCGGTTTCGCCGTCGCCGTCGGTTTCGCCGTCGCCGTCGGTTTCGTCTTCGCCGTCGGCGGTCAGATACGGACCTGGACCGCGCGGGCCAGACGGTCGTGCAGGCCACGCCCGTCGCGGTCCCAGACCAGGGCGGGTACGGCCAGGCACAGCAGCAGGCTGCGGACGACGACGCGCCCGAAGGTGAGCCGGCCGCCGTTCTCCGCGGTGACCCTGATGCCCATGACCCGCTTGCCGGGCGTGCAGCCGATGGTCCCCACGGTGAGCACGCTCAGCACGAGAAAGACGCCGAGGGCCCAGTTCCCGGCCGCCTGCTGGTCACCGCGGGCGAACAGCCCGTACGCGACCAGCATGCACAGGGCCCAGTCGATGAAGAGGGCGCCGAAGCGCCGGCCGAGCGGGGCCACGGACCCCGGCCCGTCCTCCGGCAGTCCGAGCCGCTTGCCGCGGTAGCCGAAGTCGACGCCCATCTCCTCGGCGGCCGCGCGCGGTCCGGAGAGCCACGATCCGATTGCTTGCCTCTTGTCCACCCGACCACGGTACTGCGCCCGCCCGCGCACCCGGCCGGGCGGGTCCGCGGCCCGCCCGGCCAGGCGAGAGGCACCATCCGCGCACGGCCCGGTTAACTTCTGCGAAACAAATGGGTCATGATTGAGAAATCCGGTCTGCCTATGGTCGGGAGCAGCGCGTGCCACCGCACTGGCCGCACGATGGGCTACGACCCCGTCCCTCCCGGGTCGGGAGTAGGAGGAGTTGGATGTTCCAGAACGCCGACGACGCGAAGAAGTACATCGCGGACAATGACGTCAAGTTCATCGACGTCCGGTTCTGCGACCTGCCCGGAGTGATGCAGCACGTCACGGTCCCGGCGGCGACCTTCGACCCGGCCGACGACCTCGCCTTCGACGGCTCGTCGATCCGCGGCTTCCAGGCCATCCACGAGTCCGACATGGCGCTGCGCGCGGACCTGTCGACCGCCCGGGTCGACCCGTTCCGCCGCGACAAGACCGTCAACATCAACTTCTTCATCCACGACCCGATCACCGGCGAGCAGTACAGCCGCGACCCCCGGAACGTGGCCAAGAAGGCCGAGGCGTACCTGGCCTCCACCGGTGTCGCCGACACTGCTTACTTCGGCCCCGAGGCGGAGTTCTACGTCTTCGACAGCGTCCGTTTCCAGACGTCGTCGAACGAGAGCTTCTACCACATCGACTCCGAGGCCGGCGCCTGGAACACCGGTGCGCTGGAGAACAACCGGGGTTACAAGGTCCGCTACAAGGGCGGCTACTTCCCGGTCCCGCCGGTCGACCACTTCGCCGACCTGCGCGCGGAGATGTCGCTGGAGCTGGAGAAGAGCGGTCTGGAGATCGAGCGCCAGCACCACGAGGTCGGCACCGCCGGCCAGGCCGAGATCAACTACAAGTTCAACACGCTGCTCGCCGCCGCCGACGACCTGATGCTCTTCAAGTACATCGTGAAGAACGTCGCCTGGCGCAACAACAAGACCGCGACCTTCATGCCGAAGCCGATCTTCGGCGACAACGGCTCCGGCATGCACGTCCACCAGTCCCTGTGGGCCGACGGCCAGCCGCTCTTCTACGACGAGCAGGGCTACGCGGGCCTCTCGGACGTGGCCCGCTACTACATCGGCGGCATCCTGAAGCACGCCCCGTCGCTGCTGGCCTTCACCAACCCGACGGTGAACTCGTACCACCGCCTGGTCCCCGGCTTCGAGGCGCCGGTCAACCTGGTGTACTCGCAGCGCAACCGCTCGGCAGCGATGCGTATCCCGATCACCGGCGCCAACCCGAAGGCCAAGCGCGTCGAGTTCCGCGCCCCGGACCCGTCGTCGAACCCGTACCTCGCCTTCTCCGCGCTGCTGATGGCCGGTCTCGACGGCATCAAGAACAAGATCGAGCCCGCCGAGCCCATCGACAAGGACCTCTACGAGCTGGCCCCCGAGGAGCACGCGAACGTCCAGCAGGTCCCGACCTCCCTCCCGGCCGTCCTGGACGCACTGGAGGCGGACAACGAGTACCTCCAGGCCGGCGGCGTCTTCACGGCCGACCTGATCGAGACCTGGATCGACTACAAGCGCACCAACGAGATCGCCCCGATCCAGCTGCGCCCGCACCCGCACGAGTTCGAGCTGTACTACGACCTGTAGAGCGCGAGTGTCGGATCCCGACGGCCGCCCGGCGGTCTTCGGGATCCGACACGTATGAGGGCCGCTGCCTCCGAGTGGAGGCAGCGGCCCTCATACGTGCGGTGTCCGGTTCGGGATGCCCGTACGTCCCCTGCGCTGCCGGATGTGCGGGCCTCGCCCGATCGCGCGGGCTTCCGGGTGAGGAGCAGACGGGCGGGTCGGCGGACGGCCGTCAGCGGCCGTAGCGGATCAGGGAGCGGACCATGCGGCAGGTGGTGTCGGACGGCGGGTGGATGCCGATGCGCTCGGCGGTCGCGCGTATCCTGCGGTCGGTCGCGGTCGACGGATAGTAGACGCCCGTGTCGAGCAGGGCGATCGCGAGGCGCATCGCCTTCAGGCGGCGGTTGTGGGTGACGTACCACTCGCGGGGCCGGCCCGCGGGGAGCGGCTTCTTCCGCAAGGGCTTGTGGTACTGCTCGGTCGTGACTGCGGCAACGGCCATGGGCATCCTCCTGGCACGGTTGTGGAACCCTCACGAACTCCCTTTATTTTACGGCCCACCACTGACAATCGGCCCTGGCCAGCGGCACTTTGGGGGGTTTCTCCCGTACCGTTGGCACCATGGAGATCTGGATCAATCCCGCCTGTTCGAAGTGCCGCAGCGCGGTGAACCTGCTCGACGCCGAGGGCGCCGAGTACACCGTCCGCCGCTATCTGGAGGACGTGCCGTCGCCGGACGAGATCCGGGAGGTGCTGGACCGGCTCGGACTGGAGCCGTGGGACATCACGCGTACGCAGGAGGCCGAGGCGAAGGAGCTCGGGCTCAAGGAGTGGCCGCGCGAGGCCGGTTCGCGGGAGCGGTGGATCTCGGCGCTCGCCGGACACCCGAAGCTGATCCAGCGGCCCATCATCACGGCCGACGACGGGACCGCCGTCGTGGCCCGTACGGACGAGGCCGTACGGGAGGCCCTGGGGCGCTGAGGACGGGCGCGGGCACCGGGCACCAGCGGGCCGCCGGGCACTGGCCGGGGCCGGGCGCGCCCGGTGGCCGCGCGGACTCCCCTGCTCCCCGCCCCGCCCGGCCGCCGCTGACCCGCCACCGCTGTGGCGTCTCCCCCGCACCCACCCCGTACCCGCGCCCCTCCCCTACCGCTTCCCCGCCTGTTCCTCCGCCTCGGCCAGCAGTTCCGTCAGGCGCAGCCCGAACCGTACGTCGCACGGATGCGACTCCCCCGTGCGCGCCGATTCGACGAGCGCGTCGACGGCCGCCCGGAACGAGCCGACCGCGTCGCTCCATCGCGGCAGGGCGACGACTCCCTGTTCGCCTCGCAGCTCGATCTCGGTGCCCACCGCTCCCACCGGCGCGCCCAGGGCCAGGGTCACCGTGCTGGAGGCGCCGGAGGTGTGGCGGAGGATCAGGTGGGTGGTGTCGGCCCGGCCGCGGGCGGCGATCAGGTGGGTCACGTCGCCCAGCACCGGGATCAGGACCGACAGCACGTGCGGGCCGACGTCCCACAGTCCGCCCTTCTCGCGGCGCCAGGGCGAGGCCGCGTACTCGTTGGCGGTGTCGGGGGCGTACAGCGCTCCGATCCACTGGGCGCGGGCGGTGAACCAGTCGTCCACGGCCGCCTGTTCCTCGATCCACGCGGCCGTGGCGGGAGCGAACCGCAGGGTGCAGAAGACGACGGACGCGACCCCGGACCGTTCCACGGCCCGGGCGACCTCGCGGGCTCCCGCGACGGTGGTCGCGACCGGCTTGTCCAGCAGCAGGTGGCGTCCGGTCGCCGCGGCGCGGGCGGCGAGACGGGCCTGGACATCCGGCGGCACGGCGAACGCGATGGCGTCGCTGGCCGCGAAGAGCTCGTCGAGGCCCGTGTCATCGCTGTACGCCGTGGTCCCGTGGGCGGCGGCCAGCACCTCCGCCGCCTCGGGGCGGCGACCCCACACGCCGCTCAGGACCACGTCGGGGTGGGCGGCGAGGGCGGGTGCCTGTGTGTTCCTGGCCCAGGGGCCCGTACCGACGAGGCCGACGCGCAGAGGAATCGGGGAATGTGTCGTCATGGGGCAAGTCTGCCCGGTCCCCCGTTCCGGGCCCGTAATTCGGGAAACGCGGACGGACCGGGAGAACGGAGCGGGAGAACGGAGCGAACGGTGGGGGCAATCCGGGCCCGTGACCGAGCGGGCCGTTCCAGACCCGTGCCGTGGCACCCTGGGCGTGCCGCCCCGGACCCGTATCGCGGTTGGCACGAGGTGAGGTCGCCGGATACGTTTGCGGGGCCGGCCGCGGGACTCCGGCCGCGACTTCCGGGACTTGCCTCTGAAGCAAAGATTTCGCTGTTCGCGCCCCCATTCCCCGGCCGGCGCCGCGCCGCCCCCGCGTACGGCGGCGCGCGAGGCCACGGGGGGATCCATGACGAGCACGCACACGAGCACGGCCACGGGCCCCGGCGTCGGCGCCGGTCTCGTCGCGGCGGAGGACGTACTCCTCTTCGTGAACGCGGCGATCACCGCCACCGGCCAGCGCGAGTTCCGCTCGACGGCTCAGCAGCAGCGGCTCTCGCTGGACTTCCTCCACGCGTACGTACGCGTCAACTACCGCCGGGTGTACGCCGCCGCGCTGGCCCTCGACATCAACGACCACAACGCCGTGCGCATCGTCCAGGGGCTGCTGGAGACATCCGCCGAGGCGACGGCACAGGAGAAACGGGCCGAGGGTCGGCTGATCGCCGCCCGGCTGGCGAAGCTGCCGCCGCAGCGCGTCTACCGGTTGTTCCGGGCGCTGCGCGCGGCCGGGGTGAACAACCGGCGCACCCGCGCGATCATGCGCGACTGGCTGGCCGCCCGGCCGGATCCGGCGCACGACGCGGTGAAATACCGCACCGGTCTGAGGACCGCCGCCCGCCATGTCCACTTCCGGTTCGACACCGACACCGACCCCGGCTCCGGCTCCGTTGGGACCGACGAGGCCGGCGAAGTGGGGGACTTCCTGTTCCGGCCCGGCCGGCGGCCCCGCTACCGGCACCCGTTGCTCGACGCGTGGCGGCGCGCCCACTACGAGCAGGGCGCCGTCGCGGAACTGCCGTTCACCGTCGCCGAGGGCTTCGCCGCCCGGCACGGGATGAAGCGCGAGGTGCTCCTGGAGCGGATGATTCCACGGATGACCCGGCTGGAGCGGCTGCGGAGCGTGGAACGGCTGCGGGCCTCGGCGCGGCGCGGCACCGTGGCCCTGGCACCGCTGCCCGCGGACGTCGATCTGACGGTGATGCCGCTGACCCGGCTCGCCCTGTACGTGCTGTCGCTCGGTCTCGACGTGCGGTCGGCGCACCGCGCGGAGCTGACGCGCGCGCTGCGCGCCGCCGCCCGGCGTGCGGCGGGCCCGCAGGCCGGGAGCTGGGGGAAGGTGGCGGGCGTGCTGGACGACAGCCACTCGTCGTCCGGGTCGGGCGAGAAGCGGCGCCGCCCGCTCGCCGTGGCGCTGGCCTGCCACTTCCTGCTGGAGGCGCTGTCCGCGCCGGGCGGGTACACCGCGCTGTGGACCTCGGGCGGCACCGATCCTCTGCTGGCCAGGCCGTGGGGGCCGACGCCGCTGGGCAGCCGTGTGCTGGACGCCCTGGAGCACGGCCCGGACCGGCTGGTCATCGTGTCGGACGGCTGGGACAACGCGCCGCCGGGTCTCGCGGGCGAGGTGCTGCGGGTGTGGCGGACCCGGCTCGATCCGGACCGGCGCACGGCGGTGGTGCATGTGAACCCGGTGTACGACGCGGACGGTTTCGACGTGCGCCGGCTCGCGCCGGGCGTGCCCACCGCCGGCATCCGGGACGCGGAGGATCTGCCGGCCCTGGTGGAGATCGCCCGGTTCGCCGAGGGGCGCAGCGGGGCGGACGCCCTGTACGCCTATCTGGACGGCCGGGTCGAACGGTTCGTCGGGGGACATCCCGTCGCCGTCGCCGGGCCCCCCGCCGCCGGCACCCGTGGGACGGGCGACGCGCAAGGTGCGGGAGTCGTGTCGTGAACCGGCTCGAACTGACCGGGCTCGTCACCCGGCCCGCCCAGGTGTGGGGCGGCATCCGGCTGGTTCCGCTGGTCCGGGAGGAGCCCGTCGAGGGGCTCCGGCTGCACCGGGAGGTCTACCGGGGCCACGGGACCGGTGTCGTCGACGTCGGCCCGCGCACGCACTATGTCTCGTACATCCCGCACGGCTTCGTCGCCGACTGGTCCGGCGAGGCCGCTCAGACCGCCGCGTACGGTACGCAGCTCGGTCCCGGGGCGGGCGACACGTCGCGGGACCGGCCGCCCCGGACCGTACGGCTCCCGCGCGGCCGTCACCACCGGATGGCCAGGCGGCAGCCCGGCGACCGGCTGCGGTTCCTGCCGCTGCATCTCGCCCTGGAGGGGTATCTCGCCCTGCACTTCGGGGGCCCTTCCGTCGCCTGGGAGGAGTGGTCGCGCCAGGCGCTGCGCGACGGGCTCTCGCCGCGCGCCGAGAGCGCGTACATGGGGTGGTCGGTGCACGGCCTCGGTGACGCGCTGCGGATCTTCGAGATCCATCCGGGCCAGTGCGGAGTGATGGTGTACGCGGCCGACGCGCTCGCCGCCGCGTTCGTGGTGCCGCATCCGGACGACTACCGGCTGCTGCACGGCTCGCTGGTCCAGGACCTGTACGGGGACCTGGTCCACCACCACGCGCTGTACGGCGGGCCGGTGGCGGATTTCACCGCGCGGATCGACGACGGTCCGCATCTGGGGACGCTCGTCGCCCTGCGGGCGGCGGCGCGGGCCCAGGAACGGGCGTGGGCCGAGGCGCACGACACGGTGTTCGCCCGTGAACTGCTGGACACGTCGTACGCCTTCGACCGGGTGTACCGGATGGGTTCGTTCACGCTGTGGCGGTTCCTGCCGCCGTTCCGGCTCGACGGGGACGGCCGGCACATCGGGGAGACGATCACCGACCACAAGGGGCGGGTCACGTACCTGAAGACGTTCCGGCTGTCGGACGCGCAGATCAGGCGCGGCCATCTACTGCACCGGCTCGCCGCCGCGGACTGGCGGCTCGCGGACGCGGCAGCGGCGCTGGGCACCAGTGAGCAGGAGCTGCGGCGCCGGATCCGGTCCGCCGGTTTCGCATCGCTGCTCAGACACCGGGCGCCGGACGGAATTCCTCGGTGACACCGGGTTCGCACCCGGTCGTCCCCGGAGCGACGGCTTCTAGTGCCGCGGCAGGCACGTTTGCCCGTCAAGGAGCGCGTCCGGTGCGTGCTCTCGGTGTGTCGGCCGGAAGCCCTCGTACGGGACGTACTTGGGTTTTCGGCCGGTGCGGCGAGAGGGCGTGCCGGGCGTCGCGACGGGGCGAACGTTGCCTGATGCGGCACTAGGTAACACGGGGTTCACACGCGGGCAACGGACGGGAAATCGCGGCTTGCGAGTCTGTGGACGGCAGAAACCGAACCGCACCACCGCAGGACCCGCAAAGGATGGCTTCCGTGACGTTCAAGGCCGAGTACATCTGGATCGACGGCACCGAGCCGACCGCCAAGCTCCGTTCGAAGACGAAGATCATGGCCGGGGACGCCTCGCGGGAGGTGGCGGCGCTGCCGCTCTGGGGCTTCGACGGCTCCAGCACCCACCAGGCGAAGGGCCGCTCCTCCGACCTGGTGCTCAAGCCGGTGTTCTCGTGCCCGGACCCGATCCGGGGCGGCGGCGACATCCTCGTCCTGTGCGAGGTCCTCGACATCGACCTGACCCCGCACTCGTCGAACACCCGTGCCGTGCTGCGTGAGGTGGCGGAGCGGTTCGCCGGTCAGGAGCCGATCTTCGGCATCGAGCAGGAGTACACCTTCTTCGACGGCCACCGTCCGCTCGGCTTTCCCGAAGGCGGCTTCCCCGCCGCGCAGGGCGGCTACTACTGCGGCGTCGGCGCCGACGAGATCTTCGGCCGCGACATCGTCGAGAAGCACCTGGACAACTGCCTGCGGGCGGGTCTCGGCATCTCCGGCATCAACGCCGAGGTGATGCCCGGCCAGTGGGAGTTCCAGGTCGGCCCGCTGTCCCCGCTGGAGGTCTCCGACCAGCTGTGGGTCGCCCGCTGGCTGCTGTACCGCACCGCCGAGGACTTCGACGTGTCCGCGACCCTGGACCCGAAGCCGGTCAAGGGCGACTGGAACGGCGCGGGCGCGCACACCAACTTCTCCACGAGGGCGATGCGCGAGGGCTACGAGGCGATCATCACCGCGTGCGAGTCGATGGGCGAGGGCTCGAAGCCGATGGACCACGTGAAGAACTACGGCGCGGGCATCGACGACCGTCTGACCGGTCTGCACGAGACCGCCCCGTGGAACGAGTACAGCTACGGCGTCTCGGACCGCGGCGCCTCGGTCCGCATCCCGTGGCAGGTCGAGCGGGACCGCAAGGGCTACATCGAGGACCGCCGGCCGAACGCCAACGTCGACCCGTACGTCGTCACGCGGCTGATCGTCGACACCTGCTGCACCGCGCTGGAGAAGGCCGGCCAGGTCTGATCCGGGCGCGGCCCGCCGGGCTCCCCCGAGCCCGGCGGGCCGTCGTCCCGCCACGCGGTCCCGCCGGCGCCCTCGGCCGAGGACCGGTTCCCCTCGTCGACGCCCCTGCCTCGGTACGCTGTCCACCATGACGACCGGGGTGCGGCGCAGGATGGGCGTCGAGGAGCGCAGGCGGCAACTGATCGATGTCGCGCTGGAGTTGTTCAGCCACCGCACCCCGGACGAGGTGTCGATCGACGAGATCGCGGTCGCGGCCGGGATCTCGCGGCCCCTGGTCTACCACTACTTCCCCGGGAAGCAGAGCCTGTACGAGGCGGCGCTGCGGCGGGCGGCGGACGAGTTGTCGGAGCGGTTCGTCGAGCCGTGTGAAGGGCCGCTCGGGGGACGGCTGTTGCGGGTGATGAAGCGGTTCTTCGACTTCGTCGACGAGCACGGCCCGGGATTCTCGGCCCTGATGCGGGGCGGACCCGCGGCGGGCTCGTCGACGGCCAACGCGGTGATCGACGGGGTGCGGCAGGCGGCGTACGAGCAGATCCTGGCCCATCTCGGCGTCGACGTCCCCTCGGCACGACTGGAGTTGGTCGTGCGTTCGTGGGTGTCGCTGGCCGAGTCGACGGCGCTGCTCTGGCTGGACGGGCGGCGTGTCCCGCGCGAGGAGCTGGAGACGCAACTGGTGCACGACTTCGCGGCGCTGGTCGCGGTGAGTGCCGCGTACGACACGGAGATGGCGGGCATCGTGCTGCGGGTGCTCGCGCAGGAGCCGGCGGACGGGCCGTTCGGCGAGCTGCTGGAACGGCTCTCCGCGCTGGCGCCCGCGGCGCCGGCCGCACCGGCCGTTCCCGGGCAACGCGCGCCTGCCGCGACGGGCCCGCGAACCGGCACGCCGTGACGGACCCTGCGGCCCGGGCGCCGCGGCAGGGGGTGCCCGGCGGCCTCGCGTTACGTCAGCAGTTCGCCCTGGAGCGCCGCCGCCAGGCCGACCTCCGCGTTGTCCGTCCGGCCCCGTTCGAAGGCGCGCTGGTAGGCGGCGTCGCCGACGGCCTCGCGGGCCCTGCGTTCGCACGCCTCGCGCAGCGGGCCCAGTTCGGGGGTGCCGCGCTGCGGGTGGCCGACCATGCGCCAGTAGACCTGTCCCGTGCCGTACACCCGGGCGGCGCGGGCGCCCGCGCCCTGGGCGGCGATCGCCGCGGCCAGAATGTCCAGCCCGAGCGCGATGCCGAAACGGTCGCGCAGATGGTGCTTGCCCGCGAGCATCGCGCGGGCATGGGCGGCGGACGTCTCGGCGTCGCCCCGTAACAGGGCGATCAGGGCGAGCTGGTAGTCGACGTAACTGCGGGTCCAGCGCTCGTCCTGGTCCTCGCAGACGGCGCGCAGGTTCCGGGCGGCCTCGGCCGCCTCGTCCAGTCGCCCGAGGCTGGTCAGGGCGAAGACGGTGATGAGACGGCATCGCAGCCGGTAGGCCGCTTCGAGCCGGGTTCCGGCGTCGGTGACGCGCAGGACCTGGTCGATCCGGCGCAGGCTCGCCTCGGGGCGTCCGGTCATCAGATGGGTGAGGCCGCACAGGTAGGCGGCGGCGAGGACGCCCTCGTCGGTGCCGTCGCGGTCCGCGGCCCTGGTGCACTCCCGGCCCAGGCGGCGGGCGGTCGGGTAGTCGCCCTGGAGCATGACGGTCATGCCCAGGACCCACAGGGCGCGGGTGCGGTGGGGGCCCTGCGCCGGACCGGCGTCCAGGGCGCGCCGGGCGTAGTCGCGGGTCTGCGGCAGATGGCCGCAGCAGCACCAGAAGAAGCCGATCCGGCCCGCCATCTCCTGGGCGGCCGCGGCGTCGTGGACCAGCAGATGGTCGAGGGCCGCGCACAGGTCGGCGTGCGTCTCGGCGATGCGGTGGTACCAGATGATCTGGTCGTCGCCGGTCCAGCCCGCGTGGGCCTGGCGGGCCAGGCCGAGGAAACGGGCGGCGTGCCGGTCGGCGGCGGCCCGCTCCTCGCCCAGTTCGGCGAGCCACATCCGCCCGTAGTCGCGGAGGGTGTCGAGCATCCGGTGGCGTGCGCCGTCCCGTCGGACGACGGACTTGGCGACCAGGCCGTCCAGGGCCTCGGTGACCCCGTCCGCGGTGAGCGGTCCGTCGGCGCAGACCTCGCGGGCGGTGGCCTCGTCGAAGTCGCCGCGCAGGACGGTCAGTCGCGCCCAGAGCAGCCGTTCCGGCGGGGTGCACAGTTCATGGCTCCAGCCGATGGCGGTGCGCAGGGTGCGGTGGCGCGGCGGCAGGGCCGAGTCGTCGGCCGGCACGTCGAAGCGGGTGCGGATCCGTGCGGCGACCTGCTCGACACTCTCCTCGCCCAGGGCCCCGGCCGCGAGTTCGATGGCGAGCGGGATGCCTTCGAGGCGGCGGCAGATCTCGGCGGCGGCCTCGGCGTCGGCGGGTGTGTGGAGGGCGAGTCCGGGGGCCGCGGCGACGGCCCGGTCCCGGAACAGGGTCAGTGCGTCGCCCGCGCCCTCGACCGGCAGTGGTTCGACCTCGACGGGCCGTTCGCCCCGCAGGCCCAGGGGCTGCCGGCTGGTGGCCAGCACGGTGAGGCCGGGCGAGGTGGTGAGGACCTCGCCGAGCAGGTGGGCGCAGGCGGGGAGCAGGTGTTCGCAGGAGTCGAGGACCAGCAGCAGTTGCTTGTCGGCGAGCCATTCGCACAGCGCGTCGATGGGCATGCGCAGGGTGTGGTCGCACAGCCCGACCGCGTCCGAGACGGTCGCGACGAGGAGGCTGTCGTCGTGCAGCGGGGACAGGTCCGCCCAGCAGGCCCCGTCGCGGTACGCGGACGCCGCCTGCCGTGCCGCGCGGGCGGCGAGCCTGGTCTTGCCGACGCCTCCGCTGCCGGTGAGGGTGGTCAGCCGGTGGGCGGCGACGGTGCGTTCGAGACCGGCAAGTTCCGCTTTCCGTCCGACAAAGCTCGTCGTCTCCTCGGGGATGTCGCTCGCCATGGTCACCGTCACTGAAACAGGTGGACCGGCCGGCCCCGGCCCCTGGTCCGTACGCCCCAGGCATGGGAGAGACCTGGGCTACCGGAGAAGGGGCCGGACCGGCCGGGGG
Source organism: Streptomyces sp. NPDC047982 (assembly GCF_043204165.1). Taxonomy (NCBI): domain Bacteria; kingdom Bacillati; phylum Actinomycetota; class Actinomycetes; order Kitasatosporales; family Streptomycetaceae; genus Streptomyces; species Streptomyces sp. NPDC047982. The sequence goes on from NZ_JBIDBS010000020.1 coordinate 12,032, forward strand.
TGGGATGGGCGTGCCGGAGGGTGCGCGGGTGCGGCACCCCCCGGCGGCTGCGTGCCCAACCTAGTACTGCCGCGGCTCAGTTCTGGGCGAACACCGCCACCGTGCGTCCCGGAACGGTGAACCTTCCCGAACTTCGCTCAAATGTCGACTTCTTGACGGTAGGATCCGCGCCCTTCGCCTGGACGGGGTGCAGGGCGTACCGTTTCCCCGCGAGGCCCGTGACCGTCTGGGTCGTGGTGCCGGGGGTCGCGTTGAAGACGACGAGCAGTCTGCCGACCCGCATGGTGATCACGCCCGGTGTCTCGTTCGTCCCGGAGAGCGGGAAGGACAGGGCCGACTGCACCCGCTCGGTGGTGGCGAGGGAGAAGTCCCGTTCCGTGGCGCGGATGGTCAGCAGGTCGCGGTACGCGGCCGAGGCGCCCTCGATCGTCGCGCATCCCGGCCGCAGCGCGGGGTCGGCCAGCAGCGGCCGGGCGTAGGACCACTTGGACGCGTTGTCGGCGGCCGGGGGCAGGCCGCGCCCGAAGCCGTTGCCGTCGCGGCAGTCCCAGTGCAGGGCGTTGAACCAGTCGCCGCTGTCGTACGAGTTGCGGTCCAGGGACTTGGAGCGCAGCAGATCGGTGCCCGCCTGTGAGAGCGAGGGGCCCTGCGAGAGGGCGGCCGTCGCCATCGCGAGGACCTGCGCGCGGGCCCGGTCCGCCACCGTCGTGCCCGCCGGGAGCTTGAAGGCGAGCGCGTCGTACAGCGACTCGTTGTCGTGCGCGTCGGCGTAGGCGAGGGCGTCGCCGGGGGCGGCGGCGTAGCCGGCGGGGGCGCCGTTGTAGTCGACGTCGGAGCCCTTGACGGCACGGCCCGAGGAATCGGTGAAGGCGTAGTCGGCGAGGCCGCCGGTGAGACCGACCTTGATCAGGTCCTGGTAGTGCAGCAGCCGGGCCTTCTGCTCGGCCTTCGTGCCGTTGGCCGGTGAGGTGTTGGGGTGGGTGTACAGGCCGGTGGCGAAGCCCTGCACGCCCGGGTCCTCGTCGAAGGGGCCGCCGCCGCGCACGGCGTCGCGGGCCCGGTCGGAGAAGGTGGCGACGCCGGTGCCGGCCATGTTCTTCTGGGTGGCCTGGACGAACCGGGCGTCGTCGGCGATCTCGCCGAAGTTCCAGCCCTCCCCGTACAGGACGATCTTCTTCCCGTCGACGCCGTCCTTCGCCACGGTCAGCGCGTCCAGCGCCTTGCGCACGGCCAGGATGTTGGCCCTGGGGTGGTGGCCCATCAGGTCGAAGCGGAAGCCGTCGATCTTGTACTGCCGGGCCCAGGTGACGACCGAGTCGACGACGAGCCGGCCCATCATGGTGTGCTCGGGCGCGGTGCCCGCGCAGCAGGTGGAGGTGGCGACGGTGCCGTCGTCCAGCAGTCGCTGGTAGTAGCCGGGCACGATCCGGTCGAGTACGGACTTGTCGTCCTGCCCGGCGGCGACGGTGTGGTTGTAGACGACGTCCATGACGGTGCGCAGGCCCGCGCCGTTCAGCCCCTGCACCATCCGCCGGAACTCGACGGTGCGCCGGGTGCCGTCCGGGTCGGAGGCGTAGGAGCCCTCCGGGACGGTGTAGTGCAGCGGGTCGTAGCCCCAGTTGAAGCCGTCGCGGGCGGCGGCCGCGGCCACGCATGCCTGCTGCTCGGCGGAGTCGGGGGCGTACACGGACAGGTCGCAGGCGGGTTCGGTGCGGTCGGACTTCCTTTCCGGGACGGTGCCGATGTCGAAGGCGGGCAGCAGGTGGACGTAGTTGGTACCGGCGTCGGCGAGCCGCTGGAGGTGCTTCATACCGTCGGAGCGGGTGTCGGTGAAGGCGAGGTACTGGCCGGGGTGTTTCGAGGTGCGGTCCGCGATCGAGAAGTCGCGGATGTGCAGCTCCTGGATCCGGGCGTCGCGCAGCGGGACGGCGGCGGGCTTCCTCAGCCCCTTCCAGCCCTGGGGCGCGAGCTCCGGATCGTCGAGGTCGACGACGAGGCTGCGGGCGGAGTCGGTGGTCAGGGCGGTGGAATAGGGGTCGGTGACCTTGTTGGTGACGAACTTCCCGACGGTGGGCGCCCAGACGTCCACCACGTAGCGGTAGGGCTTGCCCGTCCACTTCTTCGTGCCCGTGACGGACCAGACGCCGGTGCGGTCGTCGCGGCGCATCGGGACGGCGCGGCCGTCGAGTTCGAGGGAGACGGTACGGGCGCTGGGCGCCCACACGGACAGGGTGGGGCGGCCACGGCCGAAGACCGGGCCGAGCGGGACGGAGGCCGCGTGCCGTCCGTACAGGTCGTCGAGCACGCCCGCGGTCTGGACGCCGGTCGCGGCGAGCAGGGCGCCGTTCGCGGCGCGCTGGGTGGCGATCAGCTGACCGCGCAGCGCCTCGCGGACCCTGTCCCGGTCCCGGGCGTCGACGGTGAAGGCCGGACGGTCCCTGAGGTGCGGGTACTTCGCCTTCTGCGCGTCGGACAGCGCGGACGGGGTGAGCCGGATCCACCGCCCCTCGTCGGAGAGCGCCCCGTCGACGACGGAGATGGCGCCGTCCGTCGCGTACACGAGCTGCCGGCTGGTGGCCCCGGTGGCCTCGGCGTCCCAGACAAGGGTCTCGGCGTCGATCCACTGCGCCTGGGCCTTGGAGAGGTCGGGGGCGGGGGCGGTGCCGGTCTGCGGCAACAGATAGCCGGGGGTGCCGCCGAGCAGCCAGACCTCGTGCCCGTAGGTGGCGATGTCGAGCGACTGGTCGCTCGGCAGGTCCTTCTCGTCGCCCTTGTGCAGGATGTAGGCGAGCGAGGTGGCGCCGTCGGTGAGCGGGACCTCGAAGGTGAGGCCGGAGGCGTCCTTCTTCACCGGCTGGAGGGGCCGGGCCCAGTCGGTGGGGTCCTTGGCCCCGGTCCAGGTGTGCAGGCCCCAGCCGTCGTAGTCGCCGTCGGGCCGGTAGTAGTGCAGCACGGCCTTCGTGGCGTCCTGCGGCGGGTAGGCGCCGTCGGGGGCCTCGTCGGCCTGGCCGTCCTCGCCCTGCTCGATCCAGACCTGTCCGGTCCTCGCGAGGTCGATGGTGCGCCGCGGTCCGTCGGCGGTGCCGGACTTCTCCACGGTGTACGAGAGGGAGGAGGCGCCCTCGTCGAGCTTGATCCAGGCGAAGGCGCCGTAGGCGTCCCGCCCGGTGAACCCTGCCGACGTGTCGCCCGCCTTCAGCCGCCATCCGTCGTAGTCGCCGTCCGCACGCCGGTAGTGGACGACGGCGTAGTCGCGTGCGACCGCGACGGGCTTCTCGGCCGCGGGCGCCCGGCCCGCGGTGGTGGCGGCGAGGGCGCTCGCCGTGCGGCCGGCACGGTCGACGACGACCGCCTTGTAGCGCAGGGGAGTTCCCTCGGTCACCGTCTCCGGCACGGTCTGGGTGACCTTGTACGGGGCGTGGTCGGCGGAGCCGAGCGTGACCCACTTCCCGTTGCCGGTCTGGGCGGCGAAGACGACCCGGTTCAGCTGTCCGCCGTCGACGTCGGCGGATATCTCGACGGTGCCGGTGGCTCCGGCGGCGGGTGCCTTCAGGGTGAGGGAGGGCGGGGTGGCCGGGGTGGCCATCGGCTTGCGCGCGCGCAGCACGACGCCGGAGAGCGCGGGCACGGTGACGGTGATCCGCCGGTCGGCGCCGCTGCGGACATCCGCCGAACCTCCGTACAACGTACGGAAGTTCATGTGCGCCGAGGCGGTGGACAGTTCGACGGTCCGCGGCTCCTCGGCGTTGTTGAACGCGACGACGTACTCGACGGCACGACGGGGGTCCGTACGGGAGAACGCGTAGACGGAGTCCTGTGCGTAGCGCTCGGTCTGGACGCCGTCGCGCAGGGCCGGGTTCTTCCTGGTCAGTTCGGAGAGCGCGGCGATGCTCCGGTACAGGGGGTGGCCTCGGTCGTACGCGTCGGCGGCGTGGGTGCGGTCGGTGCCGATCCGGTCGTCGTCGAGGTAGTCGGCGGTCTTCGAGGCGAACAGGGACTGGCGGGCGTCCTTGTCGCCGCCCGCTCCGGTGAAGCCCTGCTCGTCGCCGTAGTAGACGACCGGGTTGCCGCGGCTGAGGAACATCAACTCGTTGGCGAGCCGGACGCGCTCGACGAGTTCCGCGTCGTCGGCCTTCGGGTCGTCCTCCTTGAGGAACGTCCCGATGCGGCCCATGTCGTGGTTGCCGAGGAAGGTGACCTGTTCGTAGGCGTTGGCCTTGTCGGTGGTGTAGCGGAAGTCGTCGGCGAAGACCGCGGCGAGCTTCGAGGCGGGGCCGCCCCGGGAGGCGTACTGGCGTGCCGCGTCCTGGAACGGGAAGTCGAGCGTCGCGTCGAGACGGCCGCGGGTGACGTAGGGCGAGGTGACGGCGGTGTCGGCGGAGTAGACCTCGCCGAACATGAAGAAGTCCTCGCGGCCCCGCTCGGCGGCATAGGCGTCCAGGGCCGTCGCCCACTGGGTCCAGAAGTCCAGGTCGACGTGTTTGGCGGTGTCGATCCGGAAGCCGTCGATGTCGAAGTCCCGGACCCACTTCTCATAGATCCGCTCCATGCCGGAGACGACCTCGGGGCGCTCGGTCCACAGGTCGTCGAGGCCGGAGAAGTCGCCGTACGTGGTGGACTCGCCGGCGTAGGTGGAGTCACCGCGGTTGTGGTACACGGTGGGGTCGTTGAGCCAGGCGGGGACCTTGCCGCCGCCGCTCCTCGGGGTGTACGGGAACGAGTCCGCGTCCACCTTCGCCATGCCCTCGGTGTCGTCGAACGGGCGGCCGTTCGCATCGAGGTAGGGGTAGGCGCCCTTGGGCCGGTATCCGTAGGTCTTCTCGGCGTAGTCGACGGTGTCCGCGGTGTGGTTGGTGATGACGTCGAAGAAGACCTTCATGCCCTTGTCGTGGGCCTTGTCGATGAGTGCCGACAGGTCCGCGTCGGTGCCGAAGTGCGGGTCGACCCGGGTGAAGTCGGTGACCCAGTAGCCGTGGTAGCCGGCCGAGGCGTCCTTGCCGGTGCCCTGGACGGGGCGGTTCTTGAAGATCGGGGCGAGCCAGATGGCGGTGGTGCCGAGGCCCTTGATGTAGTCGAGGCGGTCGGTCAGGCCCTTGAGGTCGCCACCCTGGTAGAAGCCCTTGTCCGTGGGGTCGAAGCCGGTCTTCAGGCGTGAACCGGTCAGCCCGCCGCGGTCGTTGGAGGGGTCGCCGTTCGCGAACCGGTCGGGCAGGACGAAGTAGAACTGTTCGCGCGTCAGGTCGTGACGCGCCGGTTCGGAGGCGAGCCGGGCGTCGGTGGGCGGGGCCGGGGGTCTCGGCGCGGCGGAGGCGGAGGCCGCCGGGACGACGGGGAGGAGCGCGGCGCAGAGCGCGGCTGCGATTCCCCGTCCGAGGCGGGAACGGGACACGTGCGGGTCTCCTTGCGTGTGCTGCGGGAATCGGGGGACGGGGCGGAGCCCGTCGGCGGCGCGTGCCGAGGTCCGGGGCGCCGGGGTGGCGTGGAGGGCCGGGGCGCCGGGGGTGGCGGACGGCCCCGGACCGGCCGGTCGGGTCAGCCGCCGCAGGTACGGGCGCCCACGTGCAAAGCGACGGCCGTGTCGGCGCCGAGGGTCGCGGTGAAGCGGCCGGTGGAGTCGACGGTGACGCCCCTGCCGGACTGGACGTCGCAGTACTCACCGGCGGGCAGCGAGGTCTGGAAGGTGCGGGTCAGCGAGGAGCCCTCGTGGTTGATCGCGACGTACGCCCTGGCGCCGCGGCCGAACGCGATCCGGTCGCCGCCGTCGTCCCACCAGTCGGTGACGGGTTCGCCGCGCGCGGTGTTGCGGAAGGCGACCATGGAGGAGATCTCGCGCCAGGCGTGCTGGCACTTCCAGCCGTCGCGGTAACAGGCGTTCACCGTACCGCCATGGGGCGGCCCGGCGTCCTTGTCGGACCATTCGTAGCCGGAGTGGACGTCGGGCGAGCCGTAGGGCCAGGCCAGCATGAAGACGTTGGCCAGGGTGTACGCCGCGCCGTCCTTGTAGCTGAGCGTGTCGCCGCCGCGTTCGGTGTCGTGGTTGTCGACGAAGACCCCCGCCTTCGACGAGGGCATGAAGGCCCAGCCCTCGCCGTAGTTCTTCAGGTACGCGAGCTTCTCGCCGGTGAAGACCTGCTTGAGGCCGCGTGCGTAGCGGAACTCCTGGACGTCCCCGTTGACGGTGTACTCCTCCGGCTGGACGGCCTCCCCCGCCCCGTATATGACCTCCTGCTTCCAGTAGGCGTCCGGGTCGCTCAGCCGGGACTTGATGTCGGCCAGATCGGCTGCGGGCATGTGCTTGGCCGCGTCGACACGGAAGCCGTCGACGCCGAGCGAGCGCAGGTCGTCGAGGTAGCGGGCGATCCTGCCGCGGACGTACTCCTCGCCGGTGTCCAGGTCGGCGAGGCCGACGAGTTCGCAGTTCTGGACGTTCGCCCGGTCCCGGTAGTCGGTGATCGGCGCGGTGCAGTCGTCCATGTCGGGCGCAAAGTACACGCCGGGGTAGTCGTACTTCGTGTACGCGGTGCCTCCGGTGCCGGTGCCGGAGCCCGCCGCCATGTGGTTGACGACGGAGTCCACGACCACCCCGACACCCGCTTCGTGACAGGTGTTCACCATGGCGGCGAAGGAGGCCCGGTCGCCCAGCCGCCCGGCTATCCGGTAGCCGACCGGCTGGTACGACGTCCACCACTGGTCGCCCCGGACGTGTTCCTGGGGCGGTGAGACCTGTACGTAGCCGTAACCGGCCGGGCCGAGGGATTCCTTGCACGCCCCGGCGACGGAGTCGAAATTCCACTCGAAGAGAACGGCGGTCACGTCCTTGTCGCCCGCCGCGGACGCCTCGGCGGTGCCGGTGGGGGCCATGAGGACGGTGGCGCCCGCCGTCAGGGCGAACGCCGCGGACAGGAGTCCGCGCAGTGCTGTGCGTGCCATGTTTCCTCCTGTTACGGGGAGAAATGCGGGTCACGGTGCGGGGTACGGGAGCGCGGGTCACGGTGCGGGGGCGGGAACGCGGGTCACGGTGCGGGGTACGTCGATCGCGGGCCACGGCCGGTCGGGCAGAGCCTGTCAGGTCACGCGACAGGCTCCCTGGCCCCGCCGACCGCGGCGGTCGACCCACGTACCACCAGGTCCGGCTGGAACACGTACTCCGTGCGCTGCACCGGGCTGCCGCCGATCTCCTCCAGCAGGGCGCTCACCGCGGCCCCCGCCATCGCGTGCACCGGCTGGCGCACCGTCGTCAGCGGCGGGTCGGTGAACGCGATCAGCTGCGAGTCGTCGAAGCCCACCGCCGACACGTCGCGCGGCACGTGGAGCCCGCGGTCCCGGGCGGCGCGCACCACGCCGAGCGCCATCAGGTCGCTGCCGCAGACGATGCCCGTGCATCCCCGGTCGAGCAGCGCGCCCGCGGCCACCTGACCGCCCTCGACGCTGAACAGGGTCGTGCAGACGAGGAGTTCGGCCTCGGCGCGGTCCAGGCCGAGGAGGTCGACGGCGGCCTCGACGAAGCCCTCGCGCTTGCGGCGGGCCGGTACGTAGCGCTGCGGGCCGATGGCCAGGCCGATCCTGCGGTGGCCCAGATCGGCGAGATGGCCGACGGCCATCCGTACGGCCGCGACGTCGTCGGACGAGACGAACGGGGCGCTGATCCGTTCGTTGTAGCCGTTGATCAGAACGAACGGGACGCCGCGTTCGACGAGCGCGGCGTAGCGGGCCGGGTCGGCCGACAGGTCGGCGTGCAGCCCGGAGAGGAAGACGATCCCGTCGACGCCGCGTTCGACGAGCTGCTCGACGAGTTCGTCCTCCGTGGCGCCGCCGGGCATCTGGGTGCAGAGCACCGGGGTGTAGCCGTGTCCGGCCAGGACCTGTTCCACGGACTGCGCGAACGCGGGGAAGATCGGGTTGGTGAGTTCGGGCGTCACCAGCCCGATCAGCCCGGCGCTGCGCCGCCGCGGCCGTACGGGGTGTTCGTAGCCGAGGACGTCCAGCGCCGCGAGCACCCGCCGGCGGGTGGCGTCAGCGACACCGGGCTTCCCGTTGAGCACCCGGCTGACGGTCGCCTCGCTGACCGCCGCCCGTCCGGCGATGTCCGAGAGCCTCGGCGCACCGCCGGCCCCAGGGCCTCCCTTCCGGACCTTGCCGGGCTCGCGGGGGCTGGCGCGCACATCTGCGGCGTTGTCGTCAGTTGCCGACACTCCGCGTCGGCTCCTTTCTCCGCCTTGCAGCTGCACGCGCCGGTCCCCGCTCCCTGATCCGTCCTGATCCGGAAGAGAGGCCCTGGCCAGGGGGGTCGTCACACCGTCCACCACACCGTGGTGTCGGCGGGCAGGTCGATCGCGGCGCCGTCGGTGACGACCGGGGCGCTGGACAGCAGGACGTTGCCGCGCACCGGGATGCGGACCGGGCGGTCCGTGGTGTTGACGGTGCAGACGAAGCCGGGGCGGGCGAGGATCAGCAGTCCCTCGGGGGCCTGGAGCCACTCCACCGAGGTTCCGGCGCCGAGCCCGGGGTGGGCCCTGCGGGCGGCGATCGCGGCCCGGTACAGCTCCAGGGTGGAGCCGGTGACGCCGGTCTGCGCCTCGACGCTCAGGTCGCCCCAGCCGTCGGGCTGCGGCAGCCAGCTACCGCCGCTGCCGAAGCCGTACGAGCCGCCGTCGCGGGTCCACGGGATCGGCACCCGGCAGCCGTCGCGGAAACCGTCCTGGCCCTCCGCGCGGAAGAACGACGGGTCCTGGCGGACCTCGTCGGGCAGGTCGGTGACGTCGGGCAGGCCGAGTTCCTCGCCCTGGTAGACGTAGGCGGAGCCGGGCAGTGCCAGCATCAGCAGGGTGGCGGCGCGGGCCCTGCGCAGGCCCAGCTCGCGGTCGCCGGGGGTGCGGATCTGGGTGCCGAGGCCGGGCGGGTTGGCGAACCGGGTGGCGTGCCGGGTCACGTCGTGGTTGGAGAGCACCCAGGTGGCGGGGGCGCCGACGGGGCGCATGGCGGCGAGCGAGGTGTCGATGACCTCGCGCAGGGCGTCTGCGTCCCAGTCGGTGGCCAGGTACTGGAAGTTGAACGCCTGGTGCATCTCGTCGGGACGCACGTAGTTGGCGGTGCGTTCGACGGTCGGGGTCCATGCCTCGGCGACGGCGATACGCCCGCCCGTCGCCCACCACCGCCCTTCCGGCGAAGGCCCTTCGGGCCCGTTCTTCTCGGAGTACTCGTCGAGGATGGTGCGCCAGGAGCGGTAGATCTCGTGGACGCCGTCCTGGTCGAAGAACGGCATGACGTCGTTGCCGAGCAGCTTGAGCTGGTCGCGGCTGCCGATGTCGGGCAGTCCGGGGGCCTTGACCAGGCCGTGGGCGACGTCGACCCGGAAGCCGTCGACGCCCATGTCGAGCCAGAAGCGCAGGATCGAGCGGAACTCGTCGGCGACGGCCGGGTGTTCCCAGTTGAAGTCGGGCTGCTCGGGCGCGAAGAGGTGGAGGTACCAGTCGCCGGGGGTGCCGTCCGGGTTCGTGGTCCGGGTCCAGGCGGGGCCGCCGAAGACGGACTCCCAGTCGTTGGGCGGGAGTTCGCCGTGCTCGCCCTTGCCGGGGCGGAAGTGGTAGCGGTCGCGCAGCGCGGAGCCGGGGCCCTCGGCGAGGGCGCGCCGGAACCAGTCGTGCTGGTCGGAGGAGTGGTTGGGCACGAGGTCCACGATGATCCGCAGGCCCAGTTCGTGGGCGTCCCGGATCAGCGCGTCGGCGTCCAGCAGGGTGCCGAACATGGGGTCGATGGCGCGATAGTCGGAGACGTCGTAGCCGGCGTCGGCCTGCGGGGAGGCGTAGAACGGGCTGAGCCAGACCGCGTCCACGCCGAGGTCCTTGAGGTACGGGAGTCTGCTGCGTACGCCCGCGAGGTCGCCCATGCCGTCACCGTTGCCGTCGGCGAAGCTCCGTGGGTAGACCTGGTAGATCACCGCGTCCTGCCACCAGCCGTTCTGGTGGGCCGGAGCGTCGGCGGACGGGCCGGTCGAGGGGGCAGCGAGGTGCTGGGTCATGTCGTCCCTGGGGTGTCGGGGTGGGTACGCCGCCGGGACCGGGTGGGGTTCCGGCGGGCGCGGTGACGTGGTGCGTACGAGGGCTCGGGGTGCGGGTCAGCCCTTGACGGCTCCGGCGGACATGCCGGTGACCAGGTGGCGCTGGGCGAAGAGGAAGACCAGGGCGGCGGGTATCGCGATGAGCACGGACGCGGCGGTCATCGCCCCCCACTGGGCCCCGTACTGGTTGACGAACAGCTGGAGGCCGCCCGCGAGGGTGAGGTTGTCCTCGCCGACCATGAAGGCGGAGGCGTACGCCACCTCGCCCCAGGCGGTGATGAAGGAGTAGAACGCGGTGACGGCGAGACCGGGCTTGGCCAGCGGCAGGACGAGCCGCCAGAAGGTGCCGAACGGGGTGAGGCCGTCGACCTGCCCGGACTCGTCGATCTCGCGCGGGATGGTGTCGAAGAAGCCCTTCATCATCCAGGCGCAGAACGGCACCGAGATGGTGAGGTAGGTGATGACGAGGCCGGCGGGCTGGTTCAGCAGGCCCATGCCGGACATGATGTTGTAGATCGGCACGATGAGGACGGCGACCGGGAACATCTGGGTGATCAGCAGCGTCCACATCAGCCCGCGCTTGCCGGGGAAGCGGAAGCGGCTGACGGCGTAGCCGGTGGAGGCGGAGACGATGACGCCGAGGAGCGTGGTGAGTCCCGCGATGAGCAGGGAGTTGCCGAACCAGGTGAGGAACTTCGTGTCCTGGATCAGGTTCGTGTAGTTCTCGAACGTCGTCTCTTTGAAGAAGTCGGTGGTGGTCGCGTACGCGGCGGGCTTCAGCGAGGTGAGCAGGACCCACAGCACGGGGAAGACGGCGATCACGGACGCGACGATCAGCGTGAGGTGCAGCCCGACGGAGGCGATCGGCGCGCGCTCGCCGCGCGGCCGGACCTTGCGGGCGGGACGGCGTGCGGCGGTCGTCGCGGGAGCGCTCGTCGCCGGGGCGGGGTTCGCGGGGGCGGTGGTCACCAGTCGTCTCCCTGGGTGCGAAGGACGCGCCGGTACACGGCGGCGAAGAGCAGCAGGAGCACGAGGATCAGCACGCCCCAGGTGGAGGACTGCGCGTAGTCGCGCGGGCTGATCTCGAAGGAGAACTTGTACGCCTGGGTGACCAGGATCTGGGTGGCCTCGCCGGGTCCGCCGCGGGTCAGCAGGAAGATCACCGGGAACATGTTGAAGGTCCAGATGGTGGAGAGCAGGACCACCGTGGTGGAGACCGGCCGCAGTCCGGGCAGGGTGATGTGGCGGAACCGCTGCCAGGCGGTGGCGCCGTCCATCTCGGCGGCCTCGTAGTGCTCGCTGGGGATCGACTGCAGCCCGCCGAGCAGGGCGACCATCATGAAGGGCACGCCGAGCCAGACGTTGACGGCGATCACGGAGAACTTCGCCCAGGTGGGGTCGTTCAACCAGGGTATGCCGTCGATCCCGGCGCCGGAGAGGATCTTGTTGAGCAGCCCGCGGTCCTCGTTGTAGAGGAACCGCCAGGCGAAGACGGAGACGAACCCGGGGATGGCCCAGGGCAGGATGAGCGCCATCCGGTACGCGGAGCGCCCGGCGATCCGCCGGTTGAGGATATTGGCGAGGGCCAGGCCGAGACAGAAGGTGATGGCCACGCAGGAGACCGTCCACACCAGGGTCCACCCGAGCGTGCCGAGGAACTGGTCGCCCGTGAGCGCCTCTGTGTAGTTGTCCAGGCCCACGAACTCGTACGTGGCAGGCAGCTCGTTGACGCCGATGGACCGTGCGACATTGCGCTCGTTCGCGTCGGTCATCGACAGGTAGATGCCGCGGACCAGCGGATAGCCGATGATGACGCCGATCACGACGACGACCGGGGCGACCATGGCCCAGGCGTACCAGTGGGTCGACAGCGCCCGCCGGAGCCTGCTCGGCGGCGGAGGGTTGCCAGTGCCGCGGCTCCGGCCGCGGGCGACGTCGTCGCCCGCGGCCTTCGCCACCGACTGGCCGGTGTGGACAGCCATCAGCCGGCCTGCCTTCCTGTTACTTCCAGCCCTTGAGGAGCTTGCGGTAGGAGTCGCCGGTGTTCTTCACGCCCTTCTCCGGCGTGGTCTGGCCGGTGAGGACCTTGGTGTACTCGGTGACGAGCGGCGCGAAGAGGCTGCCGGTCTCGGGGATCCAGGGCCGCTCGACGGCGGTCTCGACGACGGGCTTGAAGAAGCCGACGATCTCGTTGTCGACGACGTCCTTCATGCCGTAGGCGGAGGTGCGCGTCGGCAGGAGGCTCAGTTCCTTGGTGACCTTGGCCTGGGTCTCGGCGGAGGTCATGTACTCGACGAACGCGTAGGAGGCGTCGAGGTTCTTGGAGCCGGCGTAGACGGCCAGGTTGTGACCGCCCTGCGGGGCGCCCTGCCCGGTGGAGCCGGCCGGGACCGGGGCGACGCCCAGGTTGGCCTTGTCCTTGAACTCCTTGCCGGCGTAGGTGTCGGCGACGGCCCACGGGCCGTTGATGATCATGGCGACCTTGCCGTCCTTGAAGGACGCCTGCATGTTCTCCCAGCCGTCCGTGGCGTCCGTCTTGGCCGCACCGGAGTCGACGAGGTCCTTGACGACCTTCATCGCCTTGACGCCCTGGGCGTTGTCGATGGTGACGGTGCTGCTCCCGGCGTCCACCATGTCGCCGCCCTCGCCGTACAGGAAGGACAGGAACCAGTACGCGTCGTCACCGCGCAGGTACATGCCCGTCTTGCCGGTCTTGTCCTTGATCTTCTTGGCGACGCTCTTGAGCTCTTCGACGGTCTTGGGGACCTCGACCCCGGCCTCCTTGAAGATCTTCTTGTTGTAGAAGATGCCCATGGAGTCGATGACCTGCGGCACCGCGTACGTCTTGTTCTTGTACTTCGTGGACGCGGCGGCCTGCTTCAGGAAGTCGTCCGGCTTCTTCAGCGCGGGGGTGCCGTCGAGCGGGGCGAGGTAGCCGAGGTCGGCGAACTCGGGCGTCCAGGCGACCTCGGAGCGGATGACGTCGGGGGCGTCGGAGCCGGACTGGGCCGCGTTCTTGAACTTGTTCTGCGCGTCGCCGAAGGGCACGTTGACGTAGTTGACGCGGACCTTCGGGTGCTGCTTGGTGAAGTCCTCGGCGATCTTCTTGAAGACCTTGTCCTCGCTGCCCGCGGTGGAGGTGTCCCACCACGTCACCGTGCCGGACAGTTCGCCCGAGCCCTTGCTCGTGCCGCCGCTCTCGTCATCGCTGCCGCAGGCGGTCGCCGCGAGCGCCAGGGTCGCGACCAGGGCGGTGGCCGTTATGCCACGTCGCATCTGAACTCCTTCAACTGCCGTACCGCTCCGTCGCGGCGCCGGGTCGACGTGGACCGTAACAAGGATGAAAGAGGACCGAAAGACTTTGCAGGATATTTCTGCAAGGACCGGCGATCGTTACGTTCACGTGTCCGCACGGTGGCCGTCAAGCCTCTTGACGGGAGACGCGAAACGCTGCAACGCCGGGCCGCTGCCGCGCGTGATCTTGCGGGGCGGCGGTTCCACCACGCGCGCGAACACGGCTCGCAAGCCCTTGCAAGATCTTGCCGCGACGCCTGCCGAAGCCTGCGTATCGGCAGGGCGGGCCGCGTACGGGCGGGTCCCTCGTACGGCCGGACGGTGTGCACAGGGGTCCACGGGGACGGCCCGCGCGGAACCGGACCACGCCGACGGCGGGCGCCCGCGACCGGGCCGCGCGCGGGCTCCCGGGCCTCCGACCGGGCGCGGGTGTCCAACTCCGGCCGATGGTGGGCAATCCGACATACGCCCGGTACAGTCCACTCCCATGACCGCACGGCTTGCCGATATCGCAACTCAGGCGGGGGTCAGCGAAGCGACGGTCAGCCGTGTGCTGAACGGCAAGCCCGGTGTTGCGGCGGCCACCCGCGAATCCGTTCTGGCCGCGCTCGACGTCCTCGGCTACGAACGCCCCGTGCGCCTGCGCAGGCGCAGCGCGGGACTGGTCGGGCTGATCACGCCCGAGCTGGAGAACCCCATCTTCCCCGCACTGGCCCAGATCATCGGCCAGGCGCTGACCCGGCAGGGCTACACCCCGGTGCTGGCGACCCAGACCCCGGGCGGCTCCACCGAGGACGAACTGACCGAGATGCTGGTCGAGCGCGGGGTCTCCGGCATCATCTTCGTCTCCGGGCTGCACGCGGACACCTCGGCCGACATGCGGCGCTACGAACAACTGCGCGCGAAGGGCGTCCCGTTCGTCCTGGTCAACGGCTTCTCCCCCGAGGTGCGGGCGCCGTTCATCTCGCCGGACGACCGGGCGGCGATGCGGCTCGCCGTGACGCACCTGGTGTCGCTGGGACATCAGCGCATCGGCCTGGCCGTCGGCCCGAAGCGGTTCGTGCCGGTGCTGCGCAAGATCGAAGGCTTCCGGGCCGTCATGCGGGAGCAGTTGGACGCCGGCCCCGACGAGGTGGAGGAGCTGATCCAGCATTCGCTGTTCACCCTGGAGGGCGGACAGGCCGCCGCGTCGGCACTGATCGAGCGGGAGTGCACGGCGGTGGTGTGCGCGAGCGACATGATGGCGCTCGGTGCGATCCGCGCCGCCCGCCGGCTGTCGCTGGAGGTGCCGCACGATCTGTCGGTCGTCGGTTTCGACGACTCGCCGCTCATAGCGTTCACCGATCCGCCGCTGACCACGATCCGTCAGCCGGTGACGGCGATGGGCCAGGCCGCCGTGCGCACGCTCCTGGAGGAGATCGGCGGCACCCCGGCCCCGCACAGCGAGTTCGTCTTCATGCCCGAGCTGGTGGTCCGCGGCTCGACGGCGGCGGGCCCCGGACCGGCCCCGGCCCCCTCCACGGCGTCGTCCGCCAAGGCCGCACCCGCGGCGCCCGACCGTCCCTGATCCCGGCTCACCCACCCCTGCCCGACCCCGGCAAGGGGCCCGCTCCCGGCCGATGGGAGGATGATCGGGTGGGGAAACATTTCTGGCAGACTCTGTGCCTATGGGTGAATCGCGCGTGACATCACAGGAGGACCGACCGGATGCCACCCCGTCACCCACCGTGGGCGAGGCGACCCGCACCATGACCGTGGAACAGGACGCCGAGCAGCAGGAGACCGGACCGGCGAAACCCCGCCTCCCGGACGAGCGCACCCGGCGCAGGATGGCGCTCGTACGGGCGTCACGGTCCCCGCGCCGCCCGCGTCTCTGGTTCGAAGTGGCGCTGATCGCGGTCAGTTACTGGATCTACTCCCTGGTGCGCAACGCCGTACCGGAACAGAAGGCCCAGGCGCTGCGCAACGCCGACTGGATCTGGTCGGTCGAGCAGCACCTGGGAATCGCCGTCGAGCAGACCATCAACCACGCGGTGAACTCCGTGACATGGCTGATCGTGTCGATGAACTACTACTACGCGACGCTGCACTTCGTCGTCACCCTCGGCGTGCTGGTGTGGCTGTTCCGCTGTCAACCGGGCCGTTACGCGGCGGCCAGACTGACGCTGTTCGCGACCACGGGCGTGGCGCTGCTGGGCTACTACCTGTTCCCGCTGGCCCCGCCCCGCCTCATGGCCGGCGGCCACTTCATCGACACCGTCCTGGTCCACCACACCTGGGGTTCGATGGCCTCGGGCAACTTCAAGAACATGTCGAACCAGTACGCGGCGATGCCCTCGATGCACATCGGCTGGTCGCTCTGGTGCGGCCTGACGATCTTCGCGCTCGTCTCCGTGCCCTGGGCCCGCGTCCTGGCGCTGCTGTACCCGACGGCCACCCTGGTCGTGATCGTGGCGACCGCCAACCACTTCTGGCTGGACGCGCTGGGCGGCCTGCTGTGTGTGGCCTTCGGCTACGCGGTCTCGTACGTCTGGTACGGCTCGCTGCCGCACCGCCTGCCCCGGCGGGTGCGGGCCCCGGGCGGGATGCCCCGGCCGGCGTTCCCGCCCGTGACCTGAACGCCGGCCCGCCCGGGGCCGAGCGCCGGCGGGCCCACGGCCCGAGCACGGCCGGCCCCTGCCGCGGGCCGCTGTCCCGGAGAGCCGGCCCGGGGCGACCCCGGGTCACGCTCCGTGGCACGCCCCCGGCACACCCTGCTGAACCGCCCCTCTCCCGCCCTCCGCGGCGGGGTCGGGTCACGCCCCGTAGAACCGCTCCTCCATCACCGCGCGCGCCCGCCGCGTGATCCGCCGGTAGTCGTCCAGCATGTCCCCGACGTGCCCCGGCTCGTATCCCAGGTACCGCCCCACCGCGGTGAGTTCGCGCGGGCCGGAGGGGAACGTGTCGCCCGGCCGGCCGCGCACCAGCATCACCGCGTTGCGGACCCGCGTCGCCAGCACCCACGCCTCGTCCAGCGTCTGCGCGTCCTCGGCCGGGATCAGCCCGGCGGCGCACGCGGCCGCCAGCGCCTCACGCGTCCGTGTCGTCCGCAGCCCCGGTTCCGACCAGCCGTGCTGCATCTGCATCAGCTGGACCGTCCACTCGACATCGCTCAGCCCGCCGCGCCCCAGCTTGGTGTGGAGCAGCGGGTCCGCGCCGCGCGGCAGCCGCTCGGACTCCATCCGGGCCTTCAGACGGCGGATCTCCCGGACCGCGTCCTCCCCCAGCCCCTCCATCGGGTAGCGCAGCGGATCGATCAAATCGATGAACTCGCGGCCCAGTTGCTCGTCGCCCGCCACCGGCATGGCCCGCAGCAGCGCCTGGCTCTCCCAGACCAGCGACCAGCGCCGGTAGTAGGCCGCGTACGACCCGATGGTGCGCACCAGCGGCCCGTTCCTGCCCTCCGGGCGCAGATCCGCGTCGATGAGCAGGGGCGGGTCGGCGGTGGGGAGCTGGAGGAGCCTGCGCATCTCGGCGACCACCGTGTTCGCGGCGCGCGCCGCCTCCTGCTCGTCGATGCCCTCGCGCGGCGCGTGGACGAACAGCACATCGGCGTCGGAGCCGTAGCCGAGTTCGTGTCCGCCGAACCGGCCCATGCCGATGACCGCGAACCGGGTGGGCAGGGTGTCCCCCCACTGGTCGCGCACGGCGGCGCGCAGGGCGCCCGCGAGGGTCGCGGCGGTCAGATCGGTGACCGCGTCGCCGACCCGGTCGACGAGGGCGCCGGGATCCTGCTCGGCGGGGTGTTCCTCCGTCCCGTACGAGCTGATGAGGTCCGCGGCGGCGGTGCGGAACAGCTCGCGCCGCCGCACCCCGCGCACCGCGGCGACGGCCGACTCGGCGTCGTCCGCCCGCCCCACCGCGGCCAGCACCTCCTGCTCCAGGTGCGTCCGCCCGCGTGCTCGCAGGCCCTGCGGGTCGCCGAGCAGCGCCACCGCCTCAGGGGCCCGCAGCAGCAGGTCCGGGGCGAGCCGGCCGGCCGAGAGCACCCGGGCGAGGTTCTCCGCCGCCGCGCCCTCGTCCCGCAGCAGCCGCAGGTACCACGGTGTCTTGCCGAGGGCGTCGGACACCTTGCGGAAGCCGAGCAGACCGGCGTCGGGGTCGGCGGAGTCCGCGAACCAGCCGAGCAGCACCGGCAGCAGGGTGCGCTGGATGGCGGCCTTGCGGGACACCCCGGAGGACAGCGCCTCCAGGTGCCGCAACGCGGCGGCCGGGTCGGCGTATCCGAGGGCTTCGAGCCGGTGCCGGGCCGCCTCGGGGCTGAGCCGGGACTCACCGGGGGCGAGCTGGGCGACGGCGTCGAGCAGCGGCCGGTAGAAGAGCTTCTCGTGCAGCCGTCGCACCACGGAGGTGTGGCGCTTCCACGTCTGGCCCAGCTCGGTGATGGGGTCCGTGCGCATCCCGAGAGAGCGTCCGAGCCGCCGCAGGTCCGGCTCGTCCTCCGGGACCAGATGCGTGCGGCGCAGCCGGTAGAGCTGGACCCGGTGTTCCATGACGCGCAGGAAGCGGTACGCGTCGTCGAGCTGCGCGGCGTCCACCCGGCCCACGTAGCCGCCCGCGGCGAGCGCCCGAAGGGCCTCCAGGGTGGTGCCGCTGCGCAGGGCGGAGTCGCTGCGGCCGTGCACCAACTGGAGCAGCTGCACGGCGAACTCGACGTCCCGCAGTCCGCCGGGGCCCAGCTTGATCTCCCGGTCGACGCGGTCGGCGGGGATGTTGTCGACGACGCGGCGGCGCATCCTCTGCACGTCGGCGACGAAGTTCTCGCGCTCCGACGCCTGCCACACGAGCGGTGAGACGGCCTCGACGTACGCCGCGCCCAGCTCCCGGTCCCCGGCCACCGGCCGGGCCTTGAGAAGCGCCTGGAACTCCCAGGTCTTGGCCCAGCGCTGGTAGTACGCGAGGTGCGAGGACAGGGTCCGCACGAGGGGCCCGTTGCGGCCCTCGGGCCGGAGGTTGGCGTCGACGGGCCAGATGGTGCCCTCGACGGTCGTGTCGGAGCAGATCCGCATCATGTGCGCGGCCAGGCGGGTGGCGGCGGGTACCGCCACGTTCTCCCCGACGCCGTCGGCCGGTTCCGCGACGAAGATGACGTCGACGTCGGAGACGTAGTTCAGCTCGTGCCCGCCGCACTTGCCCATGGCGATGACGGAGAGTCGGCACCGGGCGTCGTCGTCGGGCGCGGCCGCACGGGCGATGGCGAGCGCCGCCCTCAGCGTCGCTGTGGCCAGGTCGGCCAGCTCGGCGGCCGTCTCGGCGACGTCCGTCGTCCCGCACACGTCGCGCGCCGCGATGGCCAGCAGGCACCGGCGGTAGGCGACGCGTAGCGAGTCGGGGTCGTCGGCCTCGGCCAGCTCCTGCTCGAACTCGGCGATCCCGGGGTGCAGATCGGTGGCCTCGTAGGTGACGAGCGCGTGCCAGTCGCGCGGGTGGCGGACCAGATGGTCGCCGAGCGCTTCGGACGCGCCGAGGACTCCGAGCAGCCGGTCCCGCAGCGGCTTGGCGGTGACGAGGGTGTCCAGCAGGGCCTGCCGCTCGTCCCCGTCCTGGGCCTCCACCAGCCGGGCGATCCCGCGCAGCGCGAGGTCCGGGTCGGCGGTGGCGCCGAGGGCGTCGAGGAGCACCGGATCGGTGCGTACGGAGGACAGCGCGGGCAGGTCGAGGTGCCGCTCGGCGGCGGCGGGGTCGGTGAATCCGTGCCGCAGCAGTCGGGTGAACGTACTGCTTCTGCGTCCCGGCGCCGTCGTCATTTCCGTGCTCTCCTGCTCGCCGCCCGTACACGATCCAGCGTTCCGAGCCTAACGACCTCGCTCACGATTGGCAGGGGGAGAAGGAGCGGCGTCCAGGGCCTTCGAAATCCAGGGCGGAGGAGGGAGTCGGACGGCTCTCCCCTGCTCGAACGCAACCGAGAGCTTGGGAAAGGAGCGGATGGGCTCTCCCCTGCTCGAGCGCAGCCGAGAACCTGGGGAGAGCCCACGGACTACGGAACAGCCCTCGGCCCACGCCGGGGATGGGGAGCGGGCGGCGTTCGGCTCGCGGGAGGACGGCGGTTCAGCACACGGACGCGGGAGGGGCGGGCGTGGCCGGGGCACCCGGCCGGGTCGCGACGAGGACGGTGGCGTACAGCTCGTCGGAGGTGACCACGCGCGGGAGCAGACCGGCGCGGGCGACGGTCTGCTCGGCCCGGGACGCCTGCCGTTCGCTCGTCTCGACCAGGAGGTGCCCGCCGGGGGCGAGCCAGTGCGGGGCCTCGGCGGCGACCCGCCGCAGCACGTCCAGGCCGTCCGCGCCCCCGTCGAGCGCGACGCGCGGTTCATAAAGGCGGGCTTCCGGGGGAAGCAGTTCGACGTCTTCCGTCGGAACGTACGGCACATTGGCGAGCAGGATCCCCACCCTCCCGCGCAAGGTGCCGGGGAGCGGTTCGAAGAGGTCGCCCTCGTGGACCCGTCCCGCGTCGCCCACGTTGCGGCGAGCGCAGCGCACGGCGGCGGGTTCGACATCGGCCGCGTGCAGTTCGATCCGGCCCAGGGTCGCAGCGAGCGCCGCGCCCAGGGCGCCCGAACCGCAGCAGAGGTCGACGACGACCGCCTCGGGCGCGGCGAGCGCGGCGGCCTGTTCGACCAGGAACTCGGTGCGGCGGCGGGGGACGAAGACCCCGGGGTCCACGGCGATCCGCAGACCGCCGAACTCGGCCCAGCCGAGGACGTGTTCCAGGGGTAGCCCGGCGGCCCGCCGTTCGACCATGGCGGCGAGTCCGGCGCGGTCGGTGGCCGCGGAGACGAGCAGATCCGCCTCGTCCTCGGCGAAGACGCAGCCGGCGGCGCGGAGTGTGGCGACGATGGAGGAGACGACGTGCGGCGAAACGTGAACCGACATGAAGCGGAGCCTTTCGGGGAAGCCGATGGGCGCTCCGCGGTCGATTATGTCGGGTCGACCACGCGATCGTGCGAAGTGAGCACCCAGCCTGACACAGCGTTGATGGGTCTCACCTCCTTGGTCGGTCCCGTACGGGGACGCGTCACATTACCCCAGTCGCGGCGCCGGACGTCGCCCTCTCGCCATACCGCCCGCGTAGTTCTCCATGACTCGACGTCAGTTCCTTTCCGAAGAGGGCCGATCACCGTGCCGCGCGGAGCCGGCGTTTCTGGCCGGGCGTCCGAAAACAGCTCCGGGCCGACGGCGGGACACCGTCGGCCCGGAGCCGTGCACGTACGGGCTGCGCCTGCCTACAGCACCGGCAGCAGGTTCTTCAGCTCGAAGGCGGTGACCTCGCTGCGGTACTCCTCCCACTCCTGCTTCTTGTTGCGCAGGAAGAAGTCGAAGACGTGCTCGCCGAGCGTCTCGGCGACCAGTTCGCTCTTTTCCATCAGGGAGATCGCCTCGCCCAGGTTCTGCGGCAGCGGCTCGATGCCCATCGCGCGGCGCTCCGCGTCGGACAGCGCCCAGACGTCGTCGTCGGCGCCGGCCGGGAGTTCGTAGCCCTCCTCGATGCCCTTGAGGCCCGCGGCGAGCAGGACCGCGTAGGTCAGGTAGGGGTTGGCGCCGGAGTCGATGGAGCGGACCTCGACGCGGGCCGATCCGGTCTTGCCGGGCTTGTACATCGGGACGCGGATGAGCGCGGAGCGGTTGTTGTGCCCCCAGCAGATGTACGAGGGGGCCTCGCCGCCGGCGCCCGCGGCGCGGGAGGAGCCGCCCCAGATGCGCTTGTAGGAGTTGACCCACTGGTTGGTCACGGCGGAGATCTCCGCAGCGTGGTTGAGCAGACCGGCGATGAACGAGCGGCCGATCTTGGAGAGTTGGTACTCCGCGCCCGACTCGTAGAAGGCGTTGCGGTCGCCCTCGAAGAGGGAGAGGTGCGTGTGCATGCCCGAGCCGGGGTGCTCGGAGAACGGCTTCGGCATGAACGTCGCCTGCACGCCCTGCTCCAGCGCGACCTGCTTCATCACGAGGCGGAACGTCATGATGTTGTCGGCGGTGGAGAGCGCGTCCGCGTACCGCAGGTCGATCTCCTGCTGACCGGGGGCGCCCTCGTGGTGGCTGAACTCGACCGAGATGCCCATGGATTCGAGCATGGTGATCGCCTGGCGGCGGAAGTCCATGCCGACGTTCTGCGGAGTGTGGTCGAAGTAGCCGGAGCTGTCGGCGGGGGTGGGACGGCTGCCGTCGACGGGCTTGTCCTTCAGCAGGAAGAACTCGATCTCCGGATGGGTGTAGAAGGTGAACCCCAGGTCGGACGTCCTGGCGAGGATCCGCTTCAGGACGAAGCGCGGATCGGCGAAGGACGGCGAACCGTCGGGCATCAGGATGTCGCAGAACATCCGGGCCGTGCCGGGGGCCTCCGCGCGCCACGGCAGGATCTGGAACGTGCCGGGGTCCGGTTTCGCGATCATGTCGGACTCGTACACCCGGGCGAAGCCTTCGATGGCGGAGCCGTCGAAGCCGATTCCCTCGTCAAACGCCTGTTCCAGTTCGGCGGGGGCCACGGCGACGGACTTGAGGTAGCCGAGGACGTCGGTGAACCACAGCCGTACGAAGCGGATGTCGCGCTCCTCAAGCGTCCTGAGGACGAATTCCTGCTGCTTGTCCATAGCCACATCCTTGCAGTTCAGACGGTCCGTGCACCACCGCCCGGGGAGGGGAGGAGCTCTATTGTCACGACCCGGGATTTCACCCAGATTACGCACACGGAGTGAGAGGGAGCACCCGGCCACCCACTACGATCTGCGCCCATGGCACGCGTGGGGCGGAGCCGCTCGGCGGCGGCCCGGGGCGTGCCTGTTCCCGGTCTTCTCCGTCCCCTTCCCGCCTCTTCGCAGAAGGATCCGACGCCATGAGCCTCGCTCCCTGGACCCGCCCGGAACAGAACGCCGATGTCGCGCAGCTCGCCGAGCGGGTCGGCAGGACGCCGTACGCGCTGATGAGCCCGTACGGGGCCAGGCCGGCGCGATCATGCTGACCGCCTGGGGCAGTCAAGTGGCGGTGGACGGCGCCGACGACCCGCGGGTCGACCGGTTCTTCTCGGCGTTCGTGCAGGGGCCGCAGACGCCCGAGCCCGGCGCGACGTGCTCGGGCGGGCTGGAGGCCCGGTGACCGGGGTACGGCGCGACCGGCGCGCGGCGTGGGCGGCGGGCTCCGCCGTGGCGCTCGCGCTGCTGCTCGCGGGGGCGGCGACGGTCGCCTCCGCCCGGGACGACGGGGCGCGGGGGGCCCACTCCCCCGCCGCCGCCCCGCGGGCGCCCGGAACGGACTCCGCGGACGCCGGGTTCGCCCGGGACATGGCGGTCCACCACCAACAGGCCGTGGAGATGTCCTTCGTCGTGCGCGACCGCACCCGGGACGAGGAGGTGCGTCTCCTCGCGTACGACATCGCCAACACGCAGGCCAACCAGCGAGGCATGATGCTCGGCTGGCTGGACCTGTGGGAACTGCCGAAAACGGCCCCCGGCGGGCGGGAGGCCATGGCCTGGATGGCCGACGGACACGCCGGGCACACGGGCCACGGCACGCACGGGACCCCCGCGGTGGACGGGCCGCACGACCCGGAAGACGCGCACGGCACGGACGGCGCGACGGGCGCGGGGACCGGCCACCGGCCCCGCGGCGGTTCCCTCATGCCCGGCATGGCCACCCGGGCCGAGCTGGGCCGGCTCCGCACGGCGAGCGGCAGGGACGCCGAGATCCTCTACCTCCGGCTGATGACCGACCACCACCGCAGCGGTGTCGACATGGCCCGCGGCTGCGTCCGGCTGTGCACGGTCGGGGCGGAGAAACGGCTGGCTCGGACGATGGTGGAGACCCAGCGGTCCGAGCTGGACGCGATGGCCGCGATGCTGGAGGCACGAGGGGCGAAGCCCCGGTCATGAACAACCCGCTGACGGTTCCCTCCGGGCTCCGAATACACCCGAATGGGCCATAGCGGTCGCACACCCCGAACGGGCGTACGACGATGGATGCTCTCGGGAGTGAACGGCATGCCCGTCGGCACGCAGGAGGAACCCCTCATGACCACTGCGAAGGACATCATGCACACCGGAGCAACCTGGATCCCCGCGCACGAGACGCTGGACCGGGCCGCGCAGCTGATGCGCGAGCATCACGTGGGCGCGCTGCCCATCTCGGCCAGCGGCGAGCAGGACCGGATGATCGGCATCCTCACCGACCGCGACATCGTGCTCGAGTGCGTGGCGCAGGGACGCGATCCGTCGAGGACGACCGCGGGCGACCTCGCCCACGGCACACCGCGCTGGATCGATTCCGCCGCGAGCGTGGACATGGTCCTGGAGGAAATGCAGACCCATCGGATCCGCCGGCTTCCGGTGGTCGAGAACAAGAAACTGATCGGCATGATCAGCGAGGCCGACCTGGCGCAGCACCTCACCGACGAGCAGCTCGCCTCCTGGGTGGAGAAGGTGTACGCCCGCGGTTGACGAATTCACGCACCACACCGGTCACGCACGCGACGGCCCGGCACCCCGCCTCACGGGGTCGCCGGGCCGCTGGGTGTCGCCCGCCGCCCGGGCCGCGCCGCGCCGACCACGCACCCGTCCGGCCGGACCGGCCCCACACCCGTCCACGCCACGCCGACCCTGCACCCGTCCGGCCGGACGGCTGAGCGGCCACCCGTATGCCGCGGCCCGCCGCGCCGCCCACGCGCACACGGGCGGATACGTTTCCTCACGTTTCCTCGCGCTTCCTCACGCCTCCCCACCAGCTCGTCGCGGCGTCACGGCGCGTCCGGCCCAGCACGTCACCGCACGTCCCGCCCGGGACGCCCTCCGACCGCCCTCCTCCGTCCCCCGGGGAACGCCCCCATGTCCGTCCGGGCCTCCTCACGCGTCCGGACGTCTCCAGGCGCGGGAGATACCCAACGGGGGTAAGGTGCCGACATGACTCTGAGTGGATGTGCGACATACGGAAAGTTGTCCCCGTTCGTTGTGCTGCTCATCGGGATCACCCACCTCGTCGCGGGTGTCGCGGCGCGGATGCCGCCGACGCCGTGGCCGGTCCGCCGGCCCGGTCCGGCCCTTCGCGCCCCGTCGTCGGTGCTGCGCACCGAGCTGCGCATAGGGAAGGGGCGACTCCCCCTCCCCAGCAGCCCGCCGTACCGACAACACCCCGAGGTGCTCCGCCATGCGCACTCCACCCACCAGACGCGCCGTGCTCGGCGCGGCCGCCGCCACCGCCGGTACGGCGGTCCTGGCCTCCTGCTCCGGTGAATCCGACCCGGCCCGCCGCGCCCCGGAGACGGGCGGTGCGCACGCCGGCGGACCGGGGCCCGGCGGCGCGGGGCACAAAAGCCCCCGCCGCGGGAAGTCCTGGGACGAGTACGTCTCCCCCGACGGAAAGGAGGTCGCCGCGGCCGAGGCCAGGCGGCCTTCCGGCCCCGTCCGGAAGGTCCACCTCACCGCCACCCCGTCCCGCCTGGACCTGGGAGGCGGTCTCGTCGTCGGTTCCTGGGCCTACGAGGCCCGGCTGCCCGGCCGGGAGCTGCGGTTCACGGTGGGCGACAACGTGGCACTGACCCTCGCCAACCACCTCCCGCAGGCGACCACGCTGCACTGGCACGGCCTCAACGTGCGCAACGACATGGACGGCGTCCCCGACCTCACGCAGCGGCCCATCAAGCCGGGCGAGGAGTTCGCGTACCGCTTCAGGGTGCCGCACCCGGGGACGTACTGGTTCCATCCGCACACCGGCGTCCAGCAGGACCGCGGGCTGTACGCGCCCCTGATCGTGGAGGACCCGAAGGAGACCCTGAAGTACGACAAGGAGTGGGTGGTCGTCCTGGACGACTGGGTCGACGGGGTGGACGGCTCCACGCCGGACGCGGTCCTCGACGAGCTGAGCGGCGGCCGGGGCGGCATGGACCACAGCGGAAAGCGCCACGGCTCCATGGAACGCGCCGACAAGGCGGACGAGACGGACGGGGAGCCCAGGCCGGACGAGACGGACGGCAAGAACGACGCGGACGACGCCCGGCACAAAGGCTCCTCGAGTTCCCCCGGATCCGCCCGGCGCTCCGGCCCCTCACGGATCCTGCGGCACGGCTTCAGCAAACTGCTCGACAGTCACGGCGGCAACGTCGACTACCCGTACTACCTCATCAACGGCCGCGCCCCGGAGTCCCCCAGCACCTTCCTCGCCAAGCCCGGCGACCGCATCCGGCTGCGCATCATCAACGCGGGTGGCGACACCGCCTTCCGGGTCGCGCTCGGCGGCCACCGGATGACGATCACCCACACCGACGGCTACCCGGTCGAGCACACCGCGACGGACGCCCTGGTCCTGGGGATGGGAGAGCGGTACGACGTGATCGTCACCGCCAAGGACGGGGTGTTCCCGCTGACCGCGCTCGCCGAGGGCAAACAGGCCACGGCCCTCGCGCTGCTGCGCACCGGCATGGGCACGCCGCCTGCCGCCTCCGTGCGCCCCAAGGAGCTGAACGGGAAGCTGGTGGAGGCCGACCATCTGTCGCCGCACGAGTCCGTGGCCCTGCCCGCCCGGAAGCCGGACCGGACCATCCGGTACAAGCTGACCGGCAACATGAAGGCGTACGACTGGGGCTTCGACCACGAGCCGTACTCCCCGGACCGGCGCCGTCCGGTCGCGGCGGGCGAGCGGGTCAGGCTGGAGTTCTACAACGTCACCTCGATGTGGCACCCCATCCATCTGCACGGGCACTCGTTCGGCCTGCTGGGGGCGGCGGGGCCGCCACACCGCGCGTCCCACCGGCGCGTGCCGCATCGGCCGCGCAAGGACACCGCGATCCTCCGGCCGAACAAATCGATCGCGATGGAGTTCGAGGCGGACAACCCGGGCCTGTGGATGCTCCACTGCCACAACATCTACCACTCGGAGGTGGGCATGATGTCGGTCCTCGGCTACCTCCGCTGATCGCCTCGGCCACCTCCGCCGATCCCCGCGACCGCCCACGACCGCCCCGTGGCGCCCTATCAGGACAGCCCTCGGCCCCGGCGGGGAGCGCGGCGGCGCCCGCGCTCCCCGCCGGGACATCGCGTCAGTCAGACGATTACACTGGTGCGCGTGCCTCAACTACGTCTCGCACTGAATCAGATCGACTCGACCGTCGGTGATCTCTCCGGCAACGCCGAGGCGATCGTCCACTGGACCCGGCACTCCGCCGAACAGGGCGCCCATCTGGTGGCGTTCCCCGAGATGATGCTGACCGGCTATCCCGTCGAGGACCTGGCCCTGCGGCCGTCCTTCGTCGATGCCTCGCGCCGGGCGCTGCGCGCGCTCGCCGCCCGGCTCGACGCGGAGGGGCTCGGGGAGCTGCCGGTCGTCGTCGGCTACCTCGACCGTTCCGAGGCGGCCCAGCCGCGCTACGGCCAGCCCGCCGGCGCCCCGCAGAACGCCGCCGCCGTACTGCACCGCGGGCAGGTCGCGCTGACCTTCGCCAAGCACCACCTCCCCAACTACGGCGTCTTCGACGAGTTCCGCTACTTCGTGCCGGGCGACTCGATGCCGGTGGTGCGGGTGCACGGCGTGGACGTGGCGCTGGCGATCTGCGAGGACCTCTGGCAGGACGGCGGCCGGGTGCCGGCCGCGCGGACGGCGGGCGCGGGGCTGCTGCTGTCGATCAACGCCTCTCCGTACGAGCGGGACAAGGACGACACCCGGCTGGAACTGGTCCGCAAGCGGGCCCAGGAGGCCGGCTGCACCACCGCGTACCTCGCGATGATCGGCGGGCAGGACGAGCTGGTCTTCGACGGCGACTCCATCGTCGTCGACCGCGACGGCGAGGTGATCGCCCGCGCCCCGCAGTTCGCCGAGGGCTGCGTGGTCCTCGACCTGGACCTGCCGGCCGCCGCGAACGGGGCCGAGGCGGCGTCCGGCATGGTGAACGACGGGCTGCGGATCGACCGCGCGGTGCTCTCGGAGGACCCCCTCCCGGCGTACGAGCCGGAGCTGACCGGGGGCTACGCCGAACGGCTCGACGACGACGAGGAGCTGTACTCGGCGCTGGTCGTGGGCCTGCGGGCGTACGCCGCGAAGAACGGGTTCGGCAGTGTGCTGATCGGGCTGTCCGGCGGGATCGACTCGGCCCTGGTCGCGGCGATCGCCTGCGACGCGCTGGGCGCGCAGAACGTGTACGGCATCTCGATGCCGTCGAAGTACTCCTCGGACCACTCCAAGGGCGACGCGGCCGAGCTGGCCCGCCGCACCGGGCTGAACTTCCGCACGGTACCGATCGAGCCGATGTTCGACGCGTACCTGGGGTCGCTGGGGCTCACCGGTCTCGCCGAGGAGAACCTCCAGGCCCGGCTGCGCGGCACGCTGCTGATGGCCGTCTCCAACCAGGAGGGCCAGATCGTCCTCGCCCCGGGCAACAAGTCCGAGCTGGCGGTCGGCTACTCGACGCTGTACGGCGACTCGGTCGGGGCGTACGGGCCGATCAAGGACGTCTACAAGACGTCGGTCTTCCGGCTCGCGAAGTGGCGCAACCGCGCCGCCGAGGAGCGCGGGCAGACCCCGCCGATCCCTGAGGCGTCGATCACCAAGCCCCCCAGCGCCGAGCTGCGCCCGGACCAGGTCGACACGGACTCGCTGCCCGACTACGACGTGCTCGACCGGATCCTGGAGCTGTACGTCGACCAGGACCGGGGTCTGAGCGACATCGTCGCGGCCGGGTTCGACGAGGTGCTGGTGGCGAAGATCCTGCGGATGGTGGACACGGCGGAGTACAAGCGGCGGCAGTACCCGCCGGGCACGAAGATCTCCGCGAAGGTCTTCGGCAAGGACCGGCGCCTGCCGATCACGAACCGGTGGCGCGAGTCGGTCTGAGCGACGGGCCCCGGCCCCGGCGCGGGGGCCGGGGCCGGGAGCCCGTAGGTGTCAGAACCGGACGCGCGCCGCGATGGGGAGGTGGTCGCTGTCCGTCGCCGGGAGCGTCCACGAGGACACCGGTTCGACGCCCTTCACGAGGATCTGGTCGATCCTCGCCATCGGGAAGGACGCCGGCCAGCTGAAGCCGAAGCCGTCGCCCGCCGCGCCCTGGGTGGACCGCAGCTGCGAGGTGACCGCGTTGAGCGAGCGGTCGTTCATCGTGCCGTTGAGGTCGCCGAGCAGGATCACCCTGTCGAGCGGTTCGTCGGCGATGGCCTCGCCGAGGGTGTCGGCGCTGTCGTCGCGCTGGTTGGCGGTGAACCCGGCGTGCAGCTTGACGCGTACGGACGGCAGGTGGGCGACGTAGACGGCGACGTCGCCGCCGGGCGTGGTCACCCTGGCGCGCATGGCCCGGGGCCAGCCCATCTTGATGTCGACCGGCCGGGCGTCGCGCATCGGTTGCCTGCTCCACAGGCCGACGGTCCCCTGCACCGAGTGGTACGGGTAGCGGTCGGCGAGCGCCGCCTCGTAGTTCGCCACCTCGTCGTCCGGCAGTTCCACCAGGGCGATGACGTCGGCGCCGGAGGCCGCGACCTTCCGGGCGGTGCCCGCGGGGTCGGGATTGTCGGCGTTGACGTTGTGGGTGGCCACGGTGAGGTCGCCGCCCTCGGCCGACTTGCCGGTGAGCAGCCCGCCGAACAGGTTGAGCCAGACCACGACCGGCAGCAGCAGGGCGATCAGCGCGGTCGCCGAACGGCGTACCAGGGCCAGGACCAGCAGCAGCGGGACGAACACGCCGATCCACGGCAGGAACGTCTCAATGAGGCTGCCCACGTTGCCCACGGCGTTCGGGATCTGTGCGTGGAAGACCATCACCAGAGTTATGAGGACCGAGCAGACGGCCAGGACGACCCCCCGCCGCCAGATGCCCCCGACCCGGCCCCACCGGTCACGCAGATCCCGGACACGGGGCCCGGTGCTCCGCGCCTGCGTGCGGTCGTTCCCGGTGTCCGCTCCGTACGCCTGCACCATCGCGCTGTCCTCACTGCCTTGCCATACGTGTCGCCGCGCTCACGACCCTAGGCGATGCGCGGCACGTTCCCGACCGTCCACGACGGCGGTACTCCCACAACGACGAAGGGCGGGGTCCGATGAGTTCCGGCAGGTCGGGGTCCGCCGGGGCTTGTGACAGAACGATCACACTCCGCCGGTGCCGGGTGCACCCGCCGGTTCCAGCCACGCCCCGCAGGTCCCCGGGCATGCCCACCGGCCCCCGGCACGTCCGCACACCCGCCCCGGAGCGGGGCGGCCCCCGCCCGGACGATCATGGGCGGGCCCACTTCCCGCGGACGGGCGCGGGATGCGACCATGGAGCCGGTCCGGGGACGCCGTCAGGGCGCCTCGAGATGACGAAGGAGCCATAGGCACATGTCGCTTCAGGCTGCGCAGAAGACGCCCGCCGCAGGAGCCGCCACCGACAGCAGCAAGGCGCTGTACGGAGGCACGAGCACCCGCCGCATCACCATCCACGACATCGCCGCCGCCACCGGGCGCGGCGAGAAGTGGCCCATGCTCACCGCGTACGACGCGATGACCGCGTCCGTCTTCGACGAGGCCGGTATCCCGGTCCTGCTCGTCGGCGACTCGATGGGCAACTGCCACCTCGGTTACGAGACCACCGTGCCCGTCACGATGGACGAGATGGCGGTCCTCTCCGCCGCCGTCGTACGGGGCACCAGGCGTGCGCTGATCATCGCCGACCTGCCCTTCGGTGCGTACCAGGAGGGCCCCGTCCAGGCCCTGCGCAACGCCACCCGGCTGATCAAGGAGTCCGGTGTCGGCGCGGTCAAGCTGGAGGGCGGGGAGCGCAGCCACGAGCAGATCCGGCTGCTGGTCGACGCCGGCATCCCGGTGATGGCCCACATCGGTCTGACCCCGCAGTCCGTGAACGCGATGGGCTACCGGGTGCAGGGCCGCGGCGAGGAGGCCGCGCAGCAGCTGCTGCGCGACGCCAAGGCCGTGCAGGACGCGGGCGCGTTCGCCGTCGTCCTGGAGCTGGTACCGGCCGAGCTGGCCGCCGAGATCACCCGCGCCCTGCACATCCCGACCGTCGGCATCGGCGCCGGTTCCGGTACGGACGCCCAAGTGCTGGTGTACACCGACATGGTCGGGCTGACCGGCGGCAAGGTGCCGCGCTTCACCAAGCAGTACGCGAACCTGCGCAAGGTGCTGGGCGACGCGGCGAAGGAGTACGCCCAAGAGGTCGTCGACGGCGCCTTCCCCGCCGCCGAGCACACCTTCCACTAGGGCGCGAAAGTCCCGTCTGGCCCGCGACGCCTGGCACGGCACCCCGCCACGTCGCCGGGATCGTCCACGTACGCACCGTACGAGGACGACCCTCCGCCTCGCGATGCACCGCACCGGACGCCGCGGGCCCCGCCCTTCGGGCGGACGACGCCACTTTCGAACACGCCCCAGCAAAGACCGTTGCAGTACCAGCCCCCTCCCGCAGGGACCCGTTCACCGGACGCCGTGTCCGGCGGACGGGCTCGGCACAGACCACCGCCCGCACCACCGACAGCCCGCCGACTTCCCCCATCGGCGGGCTGTCGGCCTGTCGGTCCGTTGTCGGCGTGCTGTCGGCGGACTGTCGGTGGCACCTGGTCCCATGGGAGACATGACGCGAAGCGACAAGAACCCCAGGAACGGCACCAACGCCGTCGAGGTCCGGGGGCTGGTCAAGCACTACGGCTCGACCAGGGCTCTGGACGGTGTGGACCTCGATGTCCGCGAGGGCACCGTGCTCGGTGTGCTCGGACCCAACGGCGCGGGCAAGACCACCCTCGTGCGCTGCCTGTCCACCCTGATCGTCCCGGACGCCGGACACGCCACCGTGGCGGGCTACGACGTGGTCGCGCAGCCCCGGCAGCTGCGGCGCACCATCGGACTGACCGGGCAGTACGCCTCGGTCGACGAGAAGCTCTCCGGCTGGGAGAACCTCTACATGATCGGGCGGCTGCTCGATCTGTCGCGCAAGGCCGCCCGGGCCCGGGCCGACGAGCTGCTGGAGCGGTTCTCGCTCACCGACGCGGCCCGGCGTGCCGCGATGGACTACTCGGGCGGTATGCGGCGGCGTCTCGACCTGGCCGCGTCGATGATCGGCAGCCCGGCCGTCCTCTACCTGGACGAGCCGACGACGGGGCTCGACCCCCGGACGCGGAACGAGGTCTGGGACGAGGTGCGGCGGATGGTCGCGGAAGGCGCGACGGTCCTGCTCACCACCCAGTACATGGAGGAGGCGGAGCAGCTCGCGAACGAGCTGACCGTCATCGACAGGGGCCGGATCATCGCCAACGGCGGGGTCGAGGAGCTCAAGGCGAAGGTGGGCGGACGCACCCTGCAGGTCCGACCCTCGGACCCGGCACAGCTGCCCGCGATGGCGCGGGCCCTCGGAGAGGCCGGCCTGGACGGGGTCGCGGGCGCGCAGGCGGTCCCGGACGAGGGACTGCTGTACGTCCCGATCCTCAGCGACGAGCAGCTGACCGCCGTCATCGGCCTGCTCGGCGCCCGGGGCTTCCCGCTGGCGCACATCGCCACCGCGCTGCCCAGCCTGGACGAGGTGTTCCTGGCCATCACCGGCGAGAAGAGCGCTTCCGCCACCGACACGATCCTCGCGGAGGTCGCGGCATGAGCACGAGTACGACGCTCCAGCAGCACGCCACGACCGGCACGGCCCCGTCCGCCGCGCCGAGAGCGCTCGTCGGCGAGGGCCGGATCGGGCTGCGTGCCAATCTGCGGCACATCGGCGCGCTGATGCGGCGCAACGCGCTCCAGATCAAGAAGGATCCGGAGTCGATGTTCGACGTGCTGCTGATGCCCATCGTCTTCATCCTGCTGTTCGTGTACGTCTTCGGCGGGTCCATCGGCGCGAGTCTGGGCGGCGACCGGCAGACGTACATCAACTACGTGGTCCCGGGCCTGATGGCGATGATGGGCATGAACATCGCCATGGCGGTGGGCACCGGGGTCAACGACGACTTCCGCAAGGGGGTCATGGACCGGTTCCGCACGATGCCGATCTCCCGGTCGTCGGTCCTCATCGCGAAGATCGTGGTCGAGCTGGGCCGGATGATGGTGGCCACGGCGATCCTGCTGGGCATGGGCTTCCTGCTCGGCATGGAGCTGAAGACCTCGGTGCTCGGCCTGCTCGCGGCGGTCGGTCTGTCGGCGGTGTTCGGCGCCGCGATCATGTGGATCTTCATCCTGCTGGGGCTGTCGCTGAAGACCGCCCAGGCGGTGCAGGGAATGGGGTTCCTGGTGCTGATGCCCCTGCAGTTCGGTTCCTCGATCTTCGCCCCGACCGCCACCATGCCCGGCTGGCTCCAGGCGTTCACCGACTACAACCCGCTGTCCAACCTGGCCGACGCGGCGCGCGGGCTGATGACCGGCGGACCGGTCGCCCATGCGGCGTGGCTCACGCTCGGCTGGGCGGTGGCGATCACCGCGGTGACGGCTCCGCTGGCGGTCTCCAAGTTCCGCAGGAAGAGCTGAACAACGGGTGTGCGAGGGGCGGCGGCCGTGTCCCCGGCACGGGCCGACGGACCGGTGGCGGTTCAGTCCCGGTCCGGCACATGCGCCTCGGCGAGGGCGGTGGCCTCCTCCAGGGAGAGACCGCCGCCCTCGGCGTACGCCGAGTCGTGGGCGTCCCGGCCGAGGACGGCGACGGCCAGTTCCTCCACCCGGGCGTAGTCGTCGCGCTCCATCGACGTCGGTGCGTACCCCGGGGGGAGCATCCCCGGCCGGCCGGCCCCCAGCAGCCGGGCCGCGAGGGCGGCCCGGGGTTCGCCGCCGACACCGGCGAAAGCCCGTGCGACGCAGACGAGATGGATGCACGGTGAGCCGCGGGCAGTGGGCGAGCAGGTGGTCGGCGAGGGCGGCGGCGGCCCCGACGAGATGCTCGCAGTTGTCCAGCAGGAGGAGCATCCGGCGCCGGGAACAGTGCTCGGTGAAGACGTACGAGGGGGTCGCCCGCGTTGCCCTCGACGACCCGCAGCTCCTCCGCACCGGCCCCGCGCAGCACGGTCTCGCGGGGCGCCGAGCGCGGTCAGGCGACGGGGCTCAGCTCGTGGCGGTCGTGGCGCGGTGCCGGCGCATGTAGAACCAGGCCATGTTGGACGAGAGCCCGGCCAGCAGCACCCAGACGATCCCGAGCCAACTGCCCTGGACGAACGAGAACACGGCCGCGACGACGGCCAGGACGCAGACGGCGATGGCGTAGAGAGCGAGTCGGGGCATGGGAGTCGGCTCCTGTCCGGAGTGGTGCGCGGTCCCGTCCAGTGTCCCCCATGCCCCTTTCCGCCTGTCGCAGGGTGGCCCGGAAAAGGGCCGGGAGCGGACCGCCCCGGTGCGGGCCCCGCTCAGACGTCGGTGGTACGCAGCCCCGCGTGCACCTTGTAGCGGCGGTTGACCGAGATCAGGTTCGCGACGAGCGACTCGACCTGGTGGGCGTTGCGCAGCCGCCCGGCGAAGATGCCGCGCATGCCGGGGATCCGGCCCGCCAGCGCCTGCACCAGGTCGGTGTCGGCGCGGGCCTCGCCCAGCACCAGCACGTCGGTGTCGATCTCCTCGACGGCCGTGTCCTGGAGCAGCACCGCGGAGAGGTGGTGGAAGGCGGCGGTGACGCGGGACTCCGGGAGCAGGGCGGCGGCCTGCTCGGCGGCGCTGCCCTCCTCCGGCTTCAGGGCGTAGGCGCCCTTCTTGTCGAAGCCGAGCGGGTTGACGCAGTCGATGACGAGCTTGCCCACGAGCTCGTCGCGCAGCGACTCCAGGGTCTTGGCGTGGCCGTCCCACGGCACGGCCACGATCACGGCGTCACTGCGCCGCGCGCATTCCGCGTTGTCCGCGCCCTCGATGCCGTGGCCCAGTTCCCCGGCGGCGGCCCGTGCGCGGTCGGCGGCGCGGGACCCTATGATCACCTTCTGCCCGGCCCGGGCGAACCGGTAGGCGAGGCCGCGGCCCTGCGGGCCGGTGCCGCCGAGCACGCCGACGGTCAGGCCGGACACGTCGGGGAGGTCCCAGGGGTCCTTGGCGGGGGGCTTGGGCGCGCTGCCCGTCTCATTCGTAGTCATGGCTTCGACATTACTGCCCGCCACGGAGGAGAACACTCGGTCGCCCCGGCGCGGAGTTCCCGGCCCGTTCGGCGTGTTCCCGCGCCCGCGCCCCATGCCCCGTTCGTGTGGTTCCGCGTCCCTTCACCGGTGGCACGGCCGGCGCCCGGGGCACGATGCCGGGCCATGGATGCCGTACGTGTCGCCCTGCTGCGTGAAGTGCTCGCCGGGACCGAGTGGCCGGCCGCGGCCCGGCGGTTCGCCGGAACGCTCAGGTCGTCCGTCGTCCCGCACGGCGGCGGGCTGCTGCTGGTGGGGACGGCGGAGTACGAACCGTGGCATCTGGCGGCCCATCTGGTCGACGAGTCCACCTGGTCCGGACTGCCGGAGCTGACCCCGACCCTGGTGCGCCACCGGGTGGAGCCGGGCGATCCGGCGCATCTGGCGGTCGGCCCGGGCCGCATCGAGGCGGCCGGGCGGGGCGAGACGCTGCTGCTGGTGGCGCCGGAGCCGCCTTGCGCGGGACTGCTGGAGCGCATGCGCGACGCCCGCAGGGCCGGGGCGACGGTCCTCTCGCTGGACGGCGGCGACCCGGAGGTGCGGGGGCTCGCCCACGAGGCACTGGCGGTGACCGGCTCCGACGACGTCGACCTGGACATCGTGCAGCATCTGGTGAGCGCGGCGGCCGGGGAGAACGGCGCCCCCGCGCCGCGCGGCGGCCGTCGCTTCCGGGACCGGCTGTCCCGGCTCGCCGACCGGCTGACGGCGCCGCCTCCGCCGCGCTGGTGAGCGCCGAGGCCGCCCGCCCGCGCGGCCACGAGCGCGGACACGGCCCGGTACGCGGATGCGGAGGCGGCCCCCGTCCCCGGACACGGCCCGGTACGCGGATGCGGAGGCGGATGCGGATGCGGATGCGGAAAAGGTGTTGCACCGGGCACCACGACTTCGGAGCATGACCCCTCGTGACCTCAGACCCTTCCCCGTCCGGCCGTTTCTCCGCGCTGCTGCCCGACTTCACTCCCCTGCGTTCGTCGGCCGACTTCCGGCTGCTGTGGGTCCAGGGCGTGGTCACGTACTTCGGCAGCTTCATGGCGCTGATCGCGCTGCCGCTCCAGATCAAGGAACTCACGGGGTCGCCGCTGGCCGTCGGCGCGATGGGCGCGGTGGAACTGGTGCCGCTGGTCGTCTTCGGCCTGTACGGCGGAGCGCTCGCGGACGCCGTGGACCGTCGGAAGGTGATCCTGGCCACCGAGGCGGGGCTGGGGGTGCTGGCCCTGGTGCTCCTGGTGAACGCCGTGCTTCCCGATCCGCTGCTCTGGCCGCTCTATCTGGTCGCGGGCGGGGTCTCAGCGCTCTCCGGGCTGCAGCGGCCCGCGTTGGACTCGCTGATGGCCCGGATCGTGCCGCACGACCAGCTGACCGCGGCGGCCGCGCTGAACTCGCTGCGCTGGCAGTTCGGCGCGATCACCGGCCCGGCGGTGGCGGGGCTCGTGGTGGCCTACGCCGGTCATGCCACGGCGTACTCGGTCACGGTGGTCACGTTCGCCGCCTCCGTCCTGCTGTGTCTGCGCCTGACACCGGCCCCGCCCGCCCGGGAGAACACCAAGCCGTCGCTGCGCGGGATCGTCGAGGGGGCGCGGTACGCCTGGAGCCGGCCGCTGCTGCTGGGGACGTACGCGGTCGACCTGGTCGCGATGTTCTTCGCCTTCCCCAACACGATCTTCCCGTTCCTCGCGGACGAACTGGACGCCGAGTGGTCGCTGGGCCTGATGTACGCGGCGGGGTCGGTCGGCTCGCTGGTGCTGGGCCTGACCAGCGGATGGACGTCACGGGTACGGCGGCACGGGCTGTTCGTGGTGTTCGGGGCGGCGGTCTGGGGACTGGCAATCGCGGCGGCGGGCTGGTTCACCAGCGTGTGGCCGGTGCTGGTCTGCCTGGCGGTGGCGGGCGCGGGCGACATGCTCAGCGGACTCGGCCGCTCCACGATCTGGAACCAGACCATCCCGGAGGAGCTGCGGGGCCGCCTGGCGGGCATCGAGGTGCTCTCGTACAGCGTCGGCCCGCAGCTGGGTCAGGTGCGGGCCGGTGCGATGGCGGGCTGGACGGGGACCCGCCCCGCGATCTGGAGCGGCGGTGTGGCGTGCGTGGCGTCGGTCGCGCTGCTCACCGCCGCGCTGCCGAAGCTGCTCACGTACGACTCCGGGACGGACGAGGACGCGGTACGCAGGCGGGCCGAGCGCGAGGCGGAATCCGCCACGCCCGGGGCGGAATCCGGCGCGTCCGCGGCGGGATGTGCCCGGGCCGAGCCGGAATCCAGTCCGTCCGGAGGCTGAGGCCCGTCCGCGGGCTGAGGGCGGGGACCTCGTCCCTCACGCGCGTCGCCGCGGTCCGCCGCCGCGGTTCGTCACGCGTCCGGGTCGCGGTCCGCCGGGGCCTCGGCGTCGTGCCACTTGGGATCCGTCTCCCACTCCAGGTTCCGTTCCCGTGCCGTCTCCATCGCGTGCCGTGCCTCCTCCCGGGAGGTGTACGGCCCGAACCGGTCCTTGGCCGGGCACTCGGGGCCCTCTTCGACCTTCTTGTGCTGCAGGCAGTAGTACCACTCGCCCGGTTTGCCGACCGTGCGCTTCTTGAACAGGGCCATGTCCGGCTCCTTCCGTCGGGGCCATGCTGCCCCAAGCGCGCTGGTTAGACTCGCTGACATGTCTGGCCAGTCGCTGCTCGTGCCCGGGGAGATCACTCCCATCCGTTCCGTCCCCGGAAAGATCCGGCGCCCCGAGTACGTGGGCAAGCCGGCCCCCGCCCCGTACACCGGTCCGGAGATCCAGGACGCCGACACCGTCGAGCGCATGCGCGTGGCGGGCCGGATCGCCGCGCAGGCGATGGCGGAGGCCGCCAAGCACATCGCCCCGGGCGTCACGACGGACGAACTCGACCGGGTGGCCCACGAGTTCATGTGCGATCACGGCGCGTATCCGTCGACGCTGGGCTACCGCGGGTTCCCCAAGTCGCTGTGCAGCTCGATCAACGAGGTGATCTGTCACGGCATCCCGGACTCCACGGTGCTGCGCGACGGCGACATCGTGAACCTCGACGTCACGGCGTACATCGACGGTGTGCACGGCGACAACAACGCCACCTACCTCTGCGGCGACGTGGACGAGGAGTCGCGGCTGCTCGTGGAGCGCACCGAGGAGGCACTGAACCGGGCCATCAAGGCGGTCCGGCCCGGGCGGCAGATCAACGTGATCGGCCGGGTCATCGAGTCGTACGCCAAGCGCTTCGGGTACGGGGTGGTGCGGGACTTCACGGGGCACGGGATCAACTCCTCGTTCCACTCCGGGCTGATCATCCCGCACTACGACAGCCCGCACGCGACCACCGTGATGAAGCCCGGCATGACGTTCACCATCGAGCCGATGCTGACGCTGGGCAGCCACGACTACGACATGTGGGACGACGGCTGGACGGTGGTCACCAAGGACCGCAGGCGCACCGCCCAGTTCGAGCACACGCTGGTGGTGACGGAGACGGGCACCGAGATCCTGACCCTCCCGTAGCCACCCGGACAGCCCACCACCGCGCGTCACCACGCACCACGCGAAAGCGGCCGCCCGCGGGCGGCCGCTTTCGCGTACCCGCGCCGCCGCCTCTCTGCACACCGCCGCGCATCAGCGGAACCAGGCGTATCGTTTTTACCGACAGAGCGTCGGGAAGATATTGACTTAGGTAAGCCTAAGTAGGAAGATCGGAGATGTCGACAGGGACTGCCGGACGCGGTCACTGCCGTCTTTTTGCCCTTGTCCGCTTCTTCCAGGACTTCATCCGCTTCTTCCAGGACTTCCTCTCCCCTCGGCCCCCGGAGGCCCGCCTTGGACGCAACCGCCGCAGTCACGCCCTTCTCGACGCTCATCCGCACGGCGTCGCACGAACAGCACACCGAGGCGGAGACCTCGACCTTCATGAGCGACCTGCTCGGCGGGCGCCTCGGAGTGGACGCGTACACGCGCTACACCGAGCAGCTCTGGTTCGTGTACCGCGCACTGGAGGAAGGCGCCCAGGCGCTGGGGAACGACCCGGTCGCCGGCCCGTTCATACATTCCGAGCTGATGCGCACGGCCGAGCTGGAGCGCGACCTGACCCATCTGCGGGGCGCCGACTGGCGCGAGGGCCTGGAGCCACTTCCCGCCACCGCCGCGTACGCCGCCCGGGTCGCCGAGTGCGCCCGCACCTGGCCCGCCGGTTACGTCGCCCACCACTACACCCGCTACCTCGGCGACCTCTCGGGCGGCCAGATCATCCGCGACAAGGCGGAGAAGACCTGGGGCTTCGCGCGCAAGGGCGACGGCGTCCGGTTCTACGTCTTCGAGCAGATCCCCAACCCCGCGGCGTTCAAGCGGGGCTACCGCGAGCTGCTGGACACGCTGGACGCGGACGACCTGGAGAAGCAGCGCGTCGTCGACGAGTGCAAGCGCGCGTTCGCGCTGAACACCGCGGTGTTCCGGGAGCTGGGCGAGGCGTTCCCGATCAGCGCGTAGGGCCTCGGGCCCTCGCGCGCGGGGCCGCGCGCACAAGACCTTCGCGGCGGCGCGGCCGACGGCATCGGACCACCGGGATCACACCGGGCGGTGCGGTGGGGCGTGTGCGGTCGGGCTGTGCTCCCCGACCGTGCGTGTGCCGTCAGGCGGTACGGCGGCGGGCGGCGAGGACGACGCCCGCTCCCGCCGCCACGACGACGCCCGCTCCGGCGATCAGGGCGCCGGCCTGGATGTCGGAGCCGGTGGAAGCGAGGGAGCCGGAACCGCCGACCGAACCGCCGGCGGAACCACCGCCCACGTTGCCGCCGAGAGACGCGGAACCACCCGCCAGGCCCGTGGAACCGGTGGAGCCGGTCGACCCGCCGGACCCGCCCGCGGCGCCGGGGAGTTCGGCGTCCTCGTCCAGGGCGACCGCGACGGTCAGCGGGTCGAGCTGCTCGCCCTTGCCGTACATGCCGCCGAACGCCTTGGTGCCGTCGGCGGTGAGGGTCGCCGGGACGCCGGAGAGGGTCACCACTCCGTCCTTGGCGGCGAGTGCGCCCTTCGGCAGCTTCAGGTCCGCGATGGTCAGGCCGGTGTAGGAGGAGACCTTCTTGGTCTCGCGGTCTTTGGTGGAGACGTCCGCGATCAGCCTGCCCCTGCCACCGCTCACCTGGACCTCCAGGCCGGTGAGGGAGAGGTCGAGGGTGTACGCCCCGTTCTCCTCATGGCCCAGGAAGCGGACCTTGCCGTCGAACTCGGCGTCCAGGGTCTGCTTCGTGGCGTCGAAGCGGCCGGTGGCGTCGGGGAAGCGGTAGCCGTCGCCGGACGCGGCGGCGCCGCCCGTCGTCTCGACCTTGCCGTGCGCGATGGGGCCGGTGACGTACGAACGGAACGACTTCTTGACACCCCAGTCCAGGGTGCCGTCGGCGATCGCACCGGTCCCGGTGGCCGGCTTGCCGGTGCCCGGCCCGTCGGTGGCCGACGGGGACGGGGAAGCGGACGACGTGGGCTTGCCGCTGGGCCCGGCCGTCGGTTCCTTGGTGGGCTCGGTGGTCGGTTCCGTGGTCGGGGCCGCGCCGGCCTTCACCGAGAGCGTGGCCGCATCGAGCGCGTCGCCCTCCTTGTACTGGCCGTCGAACGCCTCGGAGCCCGCCTTCGTCAGCGTCGCCGGGATGTCCGTGAAGACCATCGCGCCGCCCTCGCCCTGTCCGGGCTTCACCCCCGTCAGGTCGAGGGAGGCGAACTCCACGTCGTCACGGGTGCCTTGCGCGGTGGTGACATCGGCGGTGATCGCACCGCCGGTACGGGTGGTGAAGAGCTTCACGTCCGACAGCGTGATGTCGAGGGCGCCCTCGTGGGCGTAGAAGTTGACGCCGCCCTCGAAGGCGGTGGCGGTGGCGTGAGTGGCGGTGTCGTAGGTGCCCTTGCCGTTGACGAACGTGAACACGCCGTTGTCGGGCGCCTGGGTGGCTCCGTCCTTGACGGTGATCTTCCCGCCGGAGAACGGCGAGGCGAGGTACTTGCGGAAGGAC
Organism: Streptomyces sp. NPDC047982; assembly: GCF_043204165.1. Lineage (NCBI taxonomy): Bacteria > Bacillati > Actinomycetota > Actinomycetes > Kitasatosporales > Streptomycetaceae > Streptomyces > Streptomyces sp. NPDC047982. Next base: position 52,422 of record NZ_JBIDBS010000020.1, read on the forward strand.
GCCTTGACACCCCACTCCAGCGTCCCGTCCTTCAGGGCCGACGTCGGCGCACCGCCGGCCGCAGGGCCGGGAGCGGTGCTGTCGGCGGCGAGCGCCGGAAGGGCGAACGCGGTCGCGCCGAAGGCTGCCGCCGCGGCGACGGCGGCGGCGAGGGCTATGGGGCGGCGGGTGGCTGCCATGGTGGGTGTTCTCCTCGGGGGTGGGGTACGGGGATGGGGATGGGGACAGGGGGTCAGCTGTTGTGCCGTGAGGCGCCGCGGCGACGGGCGAGGTGGAGCGCACCGCCCGCGACGGCCAGGACGCCCGCGCCTCCGGCGCCGAGGTACAGGCCGGTGCGAAAGCCCGCGTCGGAGCCGGTGTCCGGCGCGGACGCGGCGGTGGTGGTCTTCTCCGTCGGCGGGGTCGACGGGGCGGGGTCGCTGCCGAGGTCGGGCAGGGCGGGGAGTTCGGCGTCGCGGTCGACGGTGACGGCCAGGGAGACCGGATCCATCGCGGTGCCCGCCTTGTAGAGCGAGCCGAACGCCCCGGCGCCCTCGGCCGTGAGGGTCGCGGGCGCCTCGGTGAGCACGGCGAGACCGTTCTTCGCCGCGAACTCCTTCGCGGCGAAGGTGACCAGCGGGACGGCCTTCTTCCGCTCGCCGTCGTCGCGCACGTCGGCCGAGAGCGTGCCCGTGCCGTTCGTCACCCGGACCGCGACCGAGGAGAGTTCCAGGTCCAGCCCGCCGGCGCCGGTGAAGCGGACACTGCCCGCGAACCGGGCGTCCAGGGTCTGCCCCTTCGGGTCGTACGTGCCCTTGCCGCGCGGGAACCGGAAGAGCGCGCCGCCGTCCTGGGCGCCGTCGGCGAGGGTCCACTTCCCCTTGCCGACGGAACCGGTGACGTACTCGCGGAAGGTGCGGCGCACACCCCAGTCGACGGCGGCGTCCTCGACACGTCCCGCGGCCTTCTCGTCCTTCGTCGTCTCTTTCGCCTTCTCGTCGGCCTCCTTGGGGGAGGCGGCCACGTCCGGCTTTCCCGCCGGGGCGGAGGTGTCCACGGACAGGCTGACCGGGTCGAGCGGCGTACCGGCCGTGTAGTAGCCGGCGAACGCCTTCGCGCCCTGCGCCGTCAGGGTCGCCGGGACGTTGGTGAGGGCGATGGGGGTGGCGCCGCCCCTCATGTCGATCCCCGACAGCCCGAGCGTCGCGAGCGGTACCTGCGCGGCGGACGTGACCCGGCCGGTCCCCCGCTCCTTGCTGACCGTGTCGGCGAGGACGGTCCCCCGGCCACCTGTGATCCGGATGGTGGGACGGCTGAGGAGGAGGTCCAGTTCGTTGCCGCCGTCGGCCTTCCGGTGCCCGACGAAGCGGACCCCGCCGGAGAAGCCCGCGCTGAAGGCGCCGGTCGCCGGGTCGTAGGAACCGGTGGCGGAGTGGAAGCGGAACTGGCTGCCGCCGACCGTGGCGGCGCCGCCGCTCAGGCTCCAACTCCCGTTCGCGACGGGGCCGGTGACATAGCTCTGGAACGACGACTTGATGCCCCAGTCGAGCCGGCCGCCCTGCACCGTGCGGCTCGCGGCCTGGGCGGCGGGGGTCGGGAGCAGGGCTCCGAGCAGCACCGCGAACAGCGCGACCGCGAGCGCCCGTCCGGGCACGCGGGCAGGTCGGGACGGCAGCATGAGGACCCCTCCGAGGTCTAGCGAGTCAGGTAAGGCTAACCTAAGCTTCATGGGGCGTGTGGTGGTACCCCTTCCCCCACATGAACCGCGAACCATGACCAACTCCGTGTGGCGGAACGACAGGACGGTGCCCCAGTGCGCTTCTCGCAGGTCTTCACCCCACCGGGACGGCACACCCGGCGACCGGGGCGCGGACGCCCCCGGCCCGGCGGGCCTTCCGGTTCCACCCGCCCGCCCGGCACGCGCGGACCGCTCGGTGTCCTGACCGCGGCCCTCGCCCTGGCCCTCCTCCTGACCGGCTGTGGCGGCGGCACGGACGCCGGGAAGCCCGCCGCTCAGCCCCCGGGCTCCGCGAAGACCGCGGCCGACCGGGTCGAGCCGCTGCCCGGCACACCGGAGCCGCGACTTCCCGTCACGGTGGAGTCGGCCGACGGGGCCGAGGTCACCATCACCTCGGCCGACCGCGTCGTGCCGCTGACCGGCGGACTGAGCGAGATCGTCTTCACGCTCGGCCTCGGCGAGCGGGTCGTCGCCCGGGACATCACCGCCACCTTCGAACAGGCGGCGAAACTCCCGGTCGTGACACGCGCTCACGACGTCTCGGCGGAGAGCGTGCTCTCGCTGAAGCCCACCGTCGTCCTCGCGGAGACCACCACGGGACCGGCCGAGGCCATCGACCAGATCCGCGATACCGGAATCCCGCTCGTGGTGGTCGATCCCGCCAAGGAACTCGCCGATGTCGGCCACCGCATCGGGACCGTGGCGACGGCCCTGGGCGTACCCGAGGCGGGCGCCGCGCTCGACGCCCGTACCCGGTCCCGTATCGAGGCCGTGAAGAAGTCCGTTCCCGTCCCCGCCGACGGGCGGAAGAAGCCCCGCGTGGCCTTCCTCTATCTGCGCGGCTCCGCCTCCGTCCATCTGCTCGGCGGCCGGGAGTCGGGGGCGAGTTCGCTCATCGAGGCGGCCGGGGGCGTCGACGCGGGAAAGGCGTCCGGTCTGAAGAAGGACTTCACCGCCATCACCAGCGAGGCACTCGCCAAGGCGGCGCCCGACGCCATCCTGGTGATGAGCAAGGGGCTGGAATCGGTGGGCGGCGTCGACGGCCTGGTCAAGATCCCGGGCGTGGCCGAGACGCCGGCCGGGATGGACCGGCGGATCGTCTCCATCGACGACGGGGTGCTGCTGAACTACGGCCCCCGCACCGACCGGGTGCTCGACGACCTGATCACGCAGCTCCACGCGGAGGACGGGGCGGCCGGATGACGACTCCACACGTGACGGCTCCACACGTGACAGCTCCACACGTGACAGCTCCACACGTGACGACTGCACACATGACGAGCTCGCACCTGACGGCCTCCCAAGTGCCCAGCTCGTACGGGGAACGCACCCGGTCGACCGGCTCCGAAGCCCCGGAGCCCGAGCCCGCGAAGCCCCGGCGTTCCACCGCCTTCCTCCTGACCGCCGCGCTGGTCGCCGCCCTTCTGGTGGCCTGTCTGCTGTCCGCCGGGCTCGGCGCGTACAGCATCCCGCTCGGCGACGTCCTCGGCTCCGTCCAGCACCGGCTCGGGCTCGGCGGCGCGGCGCTGGACCGGGTCGGCGAGAGCGTGCTGTGGAACGTGCGGCTGCCGCGGGTGGTCCTCGCCCTGCTCGTCGGGGCGTCCCTGGGCTGCGCGGGCGCCCTGATGCAGGGCGTGTTCGGCAATCCGCTCGCGGAACCGGGCGTGATCGGGATCTCCTCGGGCGCAGCGGTCGGCGCGGTGGCCTCGATCACGCTCGGGCTGTCCTTCTTCGGCAACTGGACCATCACCGTCTGCGCGTTCGCCGCCGGACTCGGGACCGTACTGCTGGTGTACGCGCTGTCGCGGTCGGGCGGGCGCACCGAGGTCGTGACGCTGATCCTCACCGGGATCGCGGTCAACGCCTTCGCGGGGGCGCTGATCGGACTGTTCGTCTTCTTCGCCGACAACGCGCAGGTCTCGCAGATCACCTTCTGGCAGCTGGGTTCGCTGGCTCAGGCGACCTGGCCGAAGGTGCTCGCGGTGCTGCCGTGCGCGATGCTCGGGCTGCTCGTCGCGCCGCTCTATGCCCGCAAGCTGGACCTTCTCGCCCTGGGCGAGCGCCCCGCCCGGCACCTGGGGGTCGACGTCGAGCGGCTGCGGATCGTGCTCGTGCTGGTGGTGGCGCTGCTGACGGCGGCAGCGGTGGCGGTCTGCGGGATCATCTCGTTCGTGGGGCTGCTGGTGCCGCATCTGCTGCGGATGGCCAACGGTCCCGGCCACCGCTTCCTCGTCCCCGGCAGCGCGCTGGGCGGCGCCCTCGTCCTGGTGGTGGGCGATCTCGCGGCCCGCACCGTGGCCGCTCCCGCCGAGCTGCCGCTCGGCGTGCTGACCGCGCTCTTCGGCAGCCCGTTCTTCTTCTGGCTGCTGCGCAGGGCCCGTCGTAGGCAGGGTGGTTGGGCATGAGGACGCCGATGGACCCGCCACGGGCGGGAAACCCGGGCATGAGGGGAGAGCGGGCATGAGGGCGCCGAGGAATCCGTTCCGGGCACGCGGCCGTCGGCTGCCCGCTCCCCTCTCCCCCGGCGCCGCCGCCGTCGAGGCGCACGGGCTGCGGGTGCGGCTGGGGCAGCGGGCGGTGCTCGACTCCATCGATCTGACCGCGCACGCGGGCGAGGTCCTCGCGCTGGTCGGGCCCAACGGGGCGGGGAAGTCGACGCTGCTGGCGGCGCTGGCCGCCGATCTGCCCGCCGAGAGCGGTGGGATACGGATCGACGGACGCCCGGTGACCGACTGGTCGCCCGCCGAACTGGCCCTGCGCCGGGCGGTGCTGCCGCAGACCGCCGCGCTGTCCTTCCCGTTCCCGGTGGCGGACGTGGTCCGGATGGGGCGGGCGCCGTGGACCGGGACGGAGCGGGACGACGAGGACGCCCCGGCGGTCGCCGCGGCGATGGCGGCCACCGAGGTCACCGAGTTCGCCGGGCGCCCGTTCTCCGCGCTGTCCGGCGGGGAGCGGGCCCGGGTCGCGCTGGCCCGGGTGCTGGCGCAGCGCGCCCCACTGCTGCTGCTCGACGAGCCGACCGCCGCCCTCGACCTGCGCCATCAGGAGCTGGTGCTGCGGATCTGCCGGGAGCGGGCCGCGGCCGGGGACGCGGTCGTCGTCGTGCTGCACGATCTGGGCCTGGCGGCGGCGTACGCGGACCGGGCGGCCGTGCTGCACGGCGGCCGGATCGCGGTGGCGGGCCCGCCCGCCGAGGTGTTCACCGATGAGCTGCTCGGCGAGGTCTACCGGCAGCCGGTCGAGGTGTTTCCGCATCCGCGGACCGGGGTGCCGCTCGTCGTGCCGAACCGCTCGACGGGAGCGGCCTGAGCGGTCGGCCCCATCCGGTCGGTCCCGGCCGCGGTCGGCTCGGGCCGCCGGATGGCGCGACCGGGCCTCCCGACCGGCCCCGGCCCTTCCGACCGACCCTTCTGCCCGGCGGGCCGGGGCCGGCCCGGACCATCGGACGAGAGAGGCCCTTGACTATTGCTTGACCATTGCGAGAGGCACCCATGGGGCGACCGTGACCGGTTCGTATCTGCGAGGCCGGGGTGAGAGGTGAATCACGGCTCCAGCGGGTGGCAGGCAGGCAAGCCTCAGCTAAGTTAGGTCCGCCTCACCTCTCTTCTTCGTCCGTTCTTCTCACGCATCCCCTTCGTCCTCCTGTGGAGCCCCGTATGCGAGCCGTTCGTCTCTCCGTCGTCACCGCTGCCGCCGGCGTGGCGGCCCTGACCGCCGTCACGGGCTGCGCGCAGAAGAGCGACGGCAAGGGCGACGGCGCCGTGCAGGTCGTCGCGAAGGACGACGCCTGCGAGGTGTCGAAGACGAAGGTGCCGGCCGGTCACGTCGAACTGGCCGTGGAGAACAAGGGCTCCAAGGTCACCGAGGTCTACGTCCTGTTCCCCGACGACCGCATCGTCGCCGAGCGCGAGAACATCGGCCCCGGCACCAAGGCGAACATCACGGCCGAGATCAAGGCCGGTTCGTACGAGATCGCCTGCAAGCCGGGCATGAAGGGCCACGGTATCCGGCAGAAGTTCGAAGTCACCGGCGCCAACGCGGCCAAGCGCAGCCCCGAGATGGACAAGGCCGTCGCCGAGTACCGCACCTACGTCCAGACCCAGGCCGACGAGACGCTGCCGAAGGCCAAGAAGTTCACGGACGCCGTCGCCGCAGGTGACATCGAGACCGCCAAGAAGCTCTACGCCGACTCGCGCCTGGGCTGGGAGCGCACCGAACCGGTCGCCGAGTCGTTCGGCGACATCGACCCGAAGGTCGACATCCGCGAGGACGGCCTGGAGGCCGGGCAGAAGTGGACCGGCTGGCACCGCCTGGAGAAGGCGCTGTGGCAGGACAAGAAGCTGGGCGCCGAGGAGAAGGCCCTGGCCCCGGTCCTCTACAAGGACCTGGTCGACTGGCAGAAGCGGGTCGGCACCGCGGACATCACCCCGACCTCGATGGCCAACGGCGCCAAGGAACTCCTCGACGAGGTCGCCACCGGCAAGGTCACCGGTGAGGAGGAGCGCTACAGCCACACCGACCTGGTCGACTTCAAGGGCAACGTCGAGGGCGCGGAGAAGTCCTACGAGCTGCTGAAGCCGATCGCCTCGAAGAACGACCCCAAGCTGACCGCCGCACTGGACAAGCGGTTCGCCGAGCTGAACACGCTGCTGGACAAGTACCGCGAGGACAAGAACTCCTACGTGTTCACCTCGTACGAGAAGGTCGGCAAGGCGGACCGCAAGGAGCTGTCGGACGCGGTGAACGCGCTGGCCGAGCCGCTGTCCCAACTGGCCGCCGCGGTGACGAAGTAACGACGGACGGAAGCGAGAGCTGACGGGAGTGAGCGGGATGTCCGATCAGAAGCGGAGCGGCGACGACACCGGGGCGGCCCCCGCCGGCCCCGCACCGTCCCGCCGGGCCCTGCTCGGCTGGGGCGGCGCCGGACTGGCACTCGGCGCGGTCGCCGCCGGTGGCGCGATGGCCGCGATCCGGCCGGAGGACGACGCGGTGCCGGCCGCCGACAGCGGCGCGGCCGTGCCGTTCCACGGGGCGCACCAGGCGGGCATCGCCACCGCCGTGCAGGACCGGCTGCACTTCGCCGCGTTCGACGTGACGACGAAGGACCGCGCCGAACTGGTCGCGCTGCTCAAGGAGTGGACCCGGGCGGCCGAGCGGATGGCCGCCGGTCACGCGGTGGGCGACGGCGCGTACGGCGGCCCGGCAGAGGCCCCACCGGACGACACCGGTGAGGCCCTGGGGCTCAAGCCGTCCCGGCTCACCCTCACCATCGGCTTCGGCCCCTCGCTCTTCGCCAAGGGCCGGTTCGGTTTGGAGGACAAGCGCCCCGAGGCGCTCGTCGACCTGCCGAAGTTCTCCGGCGACAACCTCGACACGGCCCGCAGCGGCGGCGACATCTGCGTCCAGGCGTGCGCGGACGACCCGCAGGTCGCGGTCCACGCCATCCGTAATCTGGCCAGGATCGGCATGGGCCGCATCGCGATCCGCTGGTCCCAGCTCGGCTTCGGCAAGACGTCCTCGACCACGCCGGACGCCCAGACCCCGCGCAACATGTTCGGCTTCAAGGACGGCACCCGGAACATCTCCGGCACCGACACCGCCGCCCTGGACAAGCACGTCTGGGTCGGCGAGAAGGACGACGGCGTGGGCTGGATGGCCGGGGGTTCGTACCTGGTGGCCCGGCGCATCCGCATGCACATCGAGACCTGGGACCGGGCCCCGCTCCAGGAGCAGGAGGACATCTTCGGCCGCGACAAGGGCGAGGGCGCCGCGGTAGGGAAGTCCAAGGAGCACGACGAGCCGTTCCTGAAGGCGATGCTGCCGACCGCCCATGTGCGGCTCGCCCACCCGGACAGCAACGACGGTGCGACGATCCTGCGCCGCGGCTACTCGTTCACTGACGGCACGGACGGCCTCGGCCGGCTCGACGCCGGACTGTTCTTCATCGCCTACCAGCGCGACTCCCGCAAGGCGTTCATCCCGATGCAGCGCCGCCTGGCGGCGCACGACGCGCTCAACGAGTACATCCAGCACGTGGGTTCGGCGCACTTCGCCGTCCCGCCGGGTGTCCGCGACAAGGACGACTGGTGGGGCCGGGCGCTGTTCTCGTGACGGGACCCGGAGCGGGTCCCGTCACGGGACTCGAAGCGGATCTCGTGACGGGATCCGAAGCGGAACAGCGGAACAGGAGAACCGAGACGTGTTCAGCAACTTTCTGATCGGCCTGCGTGAGGGTCTCGAGGCCAGCCTGGTCGTCTGCATCCTCATCGCCTATCTGGTGAAGACCGGCAACAGGGACAAGTTGGCGCCGATCTGGATCGGCGTCGGCATCGCGGTCTTCGTCAGCCTGGCGTTCGGCGCGGGCCTCGAATTCGGCTCGCAGGAGATGACGTTCAAGGCGCAGGAGGCGCTCGGCGGCGCGCTGTCGATCCTCTCGGTCGGCCTGGTCACCTGGATGGTGTTCTGGATGCGGCGCACCGCCCGGCACCTGAAGACGGAGCTGCACGGCAAGCTGGACGCGGCGCTCTCGATGGGGACCGGCGCCCTGGTCGCCACGGCGCTCCTCGCCGTGGGCCGCGAGGGCCTGGAGACCTCGCTGTTCGTGTGGCGCGCGGTGCACGCGGCGGACGACGGCTGGCACCCGATGATCGGCGCGTTCCTCGGGATCGCGACGGCCGTCGTGCTGGGCTGGCTGTTCTACCGGGGCGCGCTCAGGATCAACCTGTCGAAGTTCTTCACCTGGACCGGCGGCATGCTGGTGGTGGTTGCCGCGGGCGTCCTCGCGTACGGCGTCCACGACCTCCAGGAGGCCGAGTTCATCGGGGGCCTGCACAACCTCGCGTTCGACATCAGCAGCACGATCCCGCCGGACAGCTGGTACGGCACGCTGCTGAAGGGGACGTTCAACTTCCAGCCGGATCCGACCGTTCTCCAGGTCACCGTCTGGGCGTTGTACCTGATCCCCACTCTCGTCCTGTTCCTCGCCCCGGTAGGGTTCGGACGGTCAGGGCGGGCGACGGATCAGAAGGCGCGGAAAGCAGCGGATGAGAAGTCTGGGGCCGATTCGGCGGACGACGGGTCTCACGGCGGCGGCGACGGTGCTGTGCGTGACGGCGAGCGGGTGCGTGACGGTGCACGGCGAGCTGGAAGTGGTGCCGGCGGCAACCAGGGCTGAGGCCGCACAGGCCCTGAAGGACTTCACCGACGCGTACAACGCGGCGGACAAGGCGTACGACCCGGCCCTCGACGCGGACCGGGTCGCCGGCCCGCTCGGCGCGATCAACCAGGCCGGTCTGAAGGCACGCCAGAAGAACCATCCGGACGGCAACGCCCGTCACAGGCCGCTGGAACTGACCGACGCCACCTACCTCGTCCCGAAGAAGGCCGGCTGGCCGCGCTGGTTCGTCGCCGACACGGACTCCAACCGCGACGAGGACGACGGGAAGCTGGACACCCGCTGGCTGCTCGTCTTCGTCAAGTCCGGCCCCGACGCGGGATGGCGGACCTCCTATCTGTCGGTGGTCGCGTCGTCGCGGCTGCCCCGCTTCGCGAAGGACGACGAGGGCCGGGCCAGACCGGTGGCCCCGGACAGCGCCGAACTGGCGGTGGCGCCAGAGGACTTGGGCACCCGGTACACGGAGTACCTCCAGAAGGGCACCCCGGACATCTTCGCCCCCGGAGAATCCACCTCCGGCTGGCGCGAGGCGCGCCGCACCACCCGGCGCCCCGGCTTCTCGTACCAGTACGTCGACCAGCCGCTGGACACCGGCACGTTCGCCCCGCTGGGCCTGGAGACCGACGACGGCGGGGCGCTCGTCTTCTTCAGCAGCAAGCACTTCGAACGGCAGACCGCCGCGAAGGGGCTGCGCCCGCCGCTCAACGCGGACGTGGAGGCGCTGCTGACAGGCGAGGTGAAGTCGACCCTCACCAAGGAGCGGGTGTCCAGTCAGTTGGTGTACGTACCGAAGAAGGGCGCGGGCGACGGCAAGGTGGTCGTGCTGAACCGGCTGCCGGGTCTGACGTCGGCGAAGGGTTCCTGACGGTCCCGGCGCACCCGCCGCACGCGGCTCGTCGCACGCGCCCGTCGCGGTACGGCGTCCCGGGGCGCGGCGGCGGGATACGGGGCCCGGTGGCCGGGCCCGGTGGCCGACCCCGACCCCGGTGCCCGGTGCCCGGTGTCCGGTGTCCGGTGTCCGGTGTCCGGGAACGCTAACGGCTCAGTGGCCAGGCCACCGAGCCGTGATCGAGTTCGTTCTCGTCCGCCGCATCCGCGTACTGCGCGCAGGCGTCGGTGAGCGTTTCCAGCAGCGTGAGCGGATCGGGCAGCGGATGCTCCGGTCCGCGCACCCATCGCACGTCCAGCTCCCCGGGGAGCGTGGCCGGCGGCAGGAGGACGTAGCTGCCCCGGCAGTGCCAGCGCAGTCCCGGATGCTCGTCCATGGTCTCGGGGTGGCAGTCCAGCTCGCAGGGCCACCACTCGTCCTCGTCCTCGGGGGTGCCCCGGGTGGCGGTGAAGAACAGCATCCGGTCGTCACCGGACCGGGCGACGGGACCGACCTCGACGTCCGCGGCGAGCAGCCGCTCCAGAGCCTGTTCCCCCGCGGACAGCGGCACGTCGAGGACATCGTGGATCATGCCGGTCGCGGTGATGAAGTTGGCCTGCGGCTGGTTGCGCGCCCAGCGCTCGATCTGGGCGCGGTCGGTGGTGGCCTGGGTCTGCCAGGCGAAGGAGACGGGGTGCCGGGCGGGGGTGGGGCAGCCGATGCGTTCGCACGAACACCGGTAGCCGACCGGGTGGGCCGCGGGCGCGATCGGCATTCCTGCCTCGGCGACGGCCAGAAGCAGCCCCTCCCGGGCGGTGTCGTCGACCTCGCTCTGCTGCGGTTTGGGTCGGCGGCGGAGCCATTGGGAAATCTTGCTCGCTGAGCCGCGACCACGGCCGAAATCGGCGCCCATCTATCCCCTCACCTCGGTATTGCCTCTGCCCATCGTCCCACCATCCTGCGCCTCAGGTGGCCGGAGTTCCGAAGCGGGGTGCGGAAGGCACCGCGACGAGACGGTCACTACGACAGCTTTTGTTATGAAATGAGATATGCGTCTCAGGGCTCCTCCAGGCCGCGCAGGGCGTGGTCGACGACCGCGTACGCGTGCGTCAGCGGGAGGGGCCGACGCCCGCCCGTGCGGCGATGGCCTTCGATGGTGGTGGCCCGGTAGCCGACCTCGCCCACCAGGGCGAGCGCCGCATCGTGGATCGCACGGCGCGAGCGCTCGCTGCGACGGGCGAAGTCGGGGGAACGCTTGTCTGTCATGGCACCCGATCTGACGAGGGTACGAGTCGAGACGTATCGTCGCATCGCCTCTCCGGGCGACCGTGCGGAACCACCCGATCGGATCACTGCGCACCGCCCCCGGAAAGCGGACCATGGGCTCACGCACGCACCCGTGCGACGTTCCCGGCAGGCGAACCCTGCGTTTCGTGAGGAGCCTTCATTGCCCACGAACCACCCGGACACCACCACCCCTCACCGGGGTGCCCCGCGCCGCGCCCCCGGCCGTCGGGCCACGCCCCGCCGTTACCTGATGTGCCCTCCGGCCCACTTCGAGGTGACGTACTCCATCAACCCCTGGATGGACCCCGGCAAGCCCGTGGACCTCCGGCTGGCGCAGACACAGTGGGAGGACCTGCGGGACCGCTACCGCGCTCTCGGGCACACGGTGGAACTGCTCACGCCCCGCCCCGGCCTCCCCGACATGGTGTTCGCCGCCAATGGCGCCACCGTCGTCGACGGCCGGGTGCTGGGGGCGCGGTTCGCGTACCGGGAGCGGTACGGGGAGGCCGCCGCGCACCGTGCGTGGTTCCGGGCGGCCGGCTTCACCGAGATCCACGAGCCGGCGCACGTGAACGAGGGCGAGGGCGACTTCGCGGTCACCGCGTCATACCTGCTGGCCGGGCGGGGTTTCCGGTCCAGTCCGCTGTCGCACGACGAGGCGCAGGAGTTCTTCGGCCGCCCGGTGATCGGTCTCGATCTGGTGGATCCGCGCTACTACCACCTGGACACGGCCCTGTCCGTGCTGGACGAGGCGGGCGACGAGATCATGTACTACCCGGGCGCCTTCTCGCCCGGCAGCCGGGCGGTGCTGGCGCGGCTCTTCCCCGATGCGCTGATCGCCGAGGAGGCGGACGCGGCGGCGCTCGGTCTGAACGCGGTGAGCGACGGGCTGCACGTCCTGCTGCCACAGGCCGCGGCGGGACTCTTCCAGCCCTTGCGGCAGCGCGGCTTCGAGCCGGTGCCGATGGATCTGAGCGAGCTGCTGAAGGGCGGCGGCAGCGTGAAGTGCTGCACCCAGGAGCTGCGCGAATAGCCCGGGCAGCCGCGCGGGCGGCGGGCGGCCGGGCGGCCGGGCGATCCGGCCGCCCGTCATCCGCGCCCTCCGGGCCGTCCCGCCCGTCGCCCGTCATCCGCGCGGCTCCCGACCGTCCCGTCCGCCGCCGTTATCCGCGCCGCTGTCGCTCGTCCCGTCCGTCCGGCGGCCACGTGTCGCCCCACGCGGCATCACGGGCGGACCGGTACAGCTCGCCGTGCCGCTTGGTGACCGTGGCCCGCCGCAGCGCCTCGTCACGGGTGCACAGGTCCAGCAGAACCTGCCCCTTGCGGATCTGTGGCCTGCGGGTGACGCGCGAGGGGGCGGGCGTCACCTCGAACCGGGTCGCGACGACATAGCTGAACTTCTCGTCCTCGTACGGCAGCGAACCGCCCTTGACCTGCCGGTGCAGCGAGGAGCGGCTGACCCGGGCCGAGAAGTGGCACCAGTCGGTGCCCGGCTCGATGGGACAGGCGTCGCTGTGCGGGCAGGGCGCGGCGACCGTCAGTCCGGCGGCGATCAGCCGGTCCCGGGCCTCGATGATCCGGGCGTACCCGTCGGGGGTGCCCGGCTCGACGATCACGACCGCCCGCGCCGCGGCGGCGACGGATTCGACCAGAGCGGACCGGACCTGTGCCGTCAGCTCGTTGAGCACGTACGAGACGGTGACGAGGTCCGTGGGGGCGAGTTCGAGGTCGGGGCCGATCCGCTCCCGGCGCCACTCGGCCGCGCGCAGGGCGGGGATGCCGGAGGCCGCGGCCAGCTCACGGCCGAGGGCGAGGGCGGGCTCGGCCCAGTCCAGTACGGTCGTCCGCGCCTCGTCCCAGGTCCCGGCCACTGCCCAGCTCGCCGCTCCGGTGCCGCCCCCGATGTCGGTGTGCGTGGCGGGCGCCCAGTCCGGGGCTGCCACCCGGAGCGCGTCGAGGGCGGACCGCACCGCCTCGAAGGTCGCGGGCATCCGGTACGCGGCGTAGGCGGCCACGTCGGAACGGTCGCGGAGCACCGGGGCGTGGGTGGGAGTGGTCCCCCGGTAGTTGGCGATGAGCCGGTCGACGGCCTGGGCGGCCTGCTTGGGCGGCAGTCCGTCGAGCAGTCCGGCCAGTGCGGTGCGCAGGACTTCCGCGGTGGAGAGGGTGGCGTTCACCGACGAATTGTAGGCGGAGGTGACGAACCGGCCCAGGTCCTGTCGTCACGCTGCCGTCGTCAGGCCGGAGGCCGGGCCCCGGGACCTGGCCGTGCCGCGTCCGGCAGGTGCGACGACGAGGCGGACGACCGTCCTCGTACAGGGACGGTACGCGGACGGCTCCGACGACGCCGCAAGCGTGGGCGCCGGGCGTCGCACGGCAGGCGGCAAGCGGCGGGGGGCGGGCGGCGGCGTGACGGCAGGGCCTACGGCCCGGAAACGGCGGGGAACAGTGGCCCTCATGAACTGCCGCGAGCGCTACGCGTGTTGCTACGCTGACGGCCGCGAGGTCGGGATTGCCCATAGAGGGACACCATGAGACAGAAGATCGTGCGCTTGGTTCTGGTCGGCGGAGTGCTCGTGCTGGCCATGCTTCTTCTGCTGGCCACATGCGGCAGCGGCGGGAAGAAGCCCGGCAAGGCGGAGAAACGCGTCAGGACGAGCGCGACGCCGGTGACTCAGCTCACCGTCCCCTCCGCGTTCGAGACGAAGCACGGCTGGGAGCTGGTCGGTACCTCGCCCGACTACGCGATCTCCCAGGAGACGGGCCGTCTCGCCTACGTCGTGCGGGTCTCGGACACCAAGTACCAGCTGCGGACCATCGACTCGGAGACCGGGGAGTCCGGCTGGCAGGGCGAGAGCTGGCGGCCGCCGTCCCCGCACCGCTTCCCGAGGCTCCTGACGGCCGTCGTGGACGACCGGGAGTACTTCGTCACGTGGTCGTACGGAAAGGTCGGCGAGAATGCGCTGACCCCCGCCGACACGATCGTCTCGATGGACGTCTACGACGCGCAGGACGGCTCCCGGCGGCGCGTCGAGGTGCCGTGGGGCTCCGTCCCCACGGTCTCCTCGACCGGCCCCGGCGTCCTCATCGGCGACGGCCGGACGAACAGCGTGGTGGTCGACCCGGCGACCGGCCGGGTGGCGCAGCTCTCCGCCGCGCAGCTGAAGTACCCGAAGGACTGCCCCGCCTGCAAGCAGCTCACGGAGGTGCGGGGGTTGGCCCAGAAGGGCCTGCTGGTCAGCGGCTCCAAGGAGTTCTGGGTGCAGGACGGCTGGTTCAGCCGCAATGTCGCGCCCAAGGGCACCGACCGCCGCAGCGGAATCCCCACGTCGGTGATCCGGGGCCGGGTGCTGGCGAAGTGGCAGCTCGCGAAGGGGGCGAAGCGCGCCGCCACCCACGACCTGTGGACGGTCCACGACCTGGAGACGGGCAAGGCGCTCGCCTCGGTGGAGTGCAGCAAGCCCGCGATAAAGCCGGGCCAGTACCCCCAGCTCGTCGCCGCGCCCTCGGGCGGTTTCGTGGTGGCCGGACCGCTTGCCTTCGACCTCCTGACGAACCGGGGTTTCTGCTTCGAGGGCACGGACGGCTCGAAGCCGCTGACGCTGGTGTCGGTGAACGACGAGGGCATCGCGTACGGCGCGGCGAGCGCGCGCAACGCGGGGGACGTGCTGGCGGGGGGCGGCGCCCCCGTCGCGGTCGCGGTCAGGAGCGGCTCCACCGGCGCCCTGCCGTCGAACGTACGGGTGCCGGGCGCGGTGACGTCGGACGGTGTGGGGCTGTTCCGCTGGACCGACGAGAAGGACCGCCCGCATCTGATCGGCTACCCGGGCACGCGCTGAACCGTACGGTCCTGAGCCGTACCGTCCCGGACTCCCGCCCCGCTCCGGGCCGTACGGTCCCGGCCGTCCCGCTCAGGGGCACACGGGTCCGGGCGGGGCGGCAGGCACCCGGGGCCCGGGCGGTACCTGCCGGGCCCGCAGGCCCCCGCGTCCCCGGTCCGGGTGCGGACCGGTCCGTTACGACGTCCGCCGCCAGGGCCGGCACATCCCCAGGAAGCAGGCCAGCGCACCCAGCCCGCACACCAGTTGCACGACCGCCATCGGAACGGCCGTGTCCTCGCCCGCAACACCCACGAGCGGCGAGGCCACGGCACCGACCAGGAACGACGACGTGCCGAGCAGCGCGGAGGCGGATCCGGCCGCGTGCTTCGTGCGCATCAGCGCCTGTGCGTTGGTGTTCGGCATCGCGAGCCCCATCGCCGACATCAGCACGAAGAGCGCGGTCGCGACCGGGACCAGGCCCACCTCCCCGACGATCCCGGACGTCATGACCAGCAGCGCGGTCGCGGCCAGCACGATGACCGAGAGGCCGAAGGCGAGCGCCTTGTCGAGGCTGACCCGGCCGACCAGCAGCTTGCCGTTGATCTGCCCGACCACGACCAGGCCGACCGAGTTGACGCCGAAGAGCAGGCTGAACGTCTGCGGCGACGCCCCGTAGATCTCCTGCACGACGAACGGCGAGGCGCTCACGTACGAGAAGAGGGCCGCGAAGGCCAGGCTGCCGGCGATCATGTAGCCGGTGAAGACCCGGTCGGTGAGCAGCCCGCGCATGGTGCGCAGCGCGTCGCCGAAGCCGCCGGTGTGCCGGTCGCGCGGCGGCAGCGTCTCGTGCAGCCACTTCCAGACGACCACGGTGAGCAGCAGGCCGACGACGGCGAGGACGGCGAAGATGCCCCGCCAGTCGGTGAACCGCAGCACCTGCCCGCCGATCAAGGGCGCGACCACGGGGGCGACGCCCGAGATCAGCATCAGGGTGGAGAAGAACCTGGCCATCTCCACGCCGTCGTAGAGATCGCGCACCACGGCACGGGCGATGACGATGCCCGCCGCGCCGGCCAGCCCCTGGATGAGGCGGAAGCCGATGAGGAGTTCCGCGGTGGGGGCGAAGACACAGATCACGGTGGCGGCGACATAGACGATCATGCCGATGAGCAACGGCCCGCGCCTTCCCCAGCGGTCGCTCATCGGCCCGACGACGATCTGCCCGAGCGCCATCCCGGTGAGGCAGGCGGTGAGGGTGAGCTGGACGGTCGCGGCGGGGGCGTGCAGAGACTCGGTGACCGCCGGCAGCGCCGGCAGATACATGTCCATGGAGAGTGGCGGCAGCGCGGTGAGACCGCCGAGAACCAGAGTGACGAGCAACCCGGTACGACGCACCGCCTCGGCCGCGACCGGTTTCCCGGGGACCGCGGCCTCGTCGTGGGACCGGTCGCGGCCCCCGGTGGCCGGTATGTGGGCGTCGTCCTGCCGGGCTCCGCTCTTCGCCATTCTCGTCTCCATGTCGTTGAATCTGCATCTATGCTCTCAGCCCGGCCGCACTGGTCGAGACCTCCCGGGGAGAGCGGGCATGACGGACATGGGCGAGGCCGTGCGCCGGGGCGTACTGGCAACGGCGGTGTCGCGGCGACGTTCACCGAGGACCTGCGGGGCTGCCGGGCGCGAGGTGGCGGCCGTGGGCTCCCGTACGGACGCCTCGGCGGAGGGCGGGCGAGACGAAGTCGCCGCTGGTGCCGCTCGACGGCTCGCGTGACGCGGACGCTCGACGCGGTACGGGACCGCATCGGCGCCCGCCACGACGCGCCGTGACCGGCCTACGCGGGCGTGAGTCCCTGGTTGCCGACCTCCGTGACGAACGATGCGGCGGTCGTCACGGGCGCGCCGGGCGTGGTGACGGCGGACACCGTGCGGTAGTCGGCACGCGCCCGCTCGCGGCCCAGGGTGACGAGGGCGTATCCGCGCCGGCCGTTGAAGTACTTCAAGTGCGGGTTGGCGCGCATCAGGTTGTCCCAACTGGCGGGCTTGTCCGAACCGTTCTTGCCGCTGGTGAGGGACGTGGCGACGATCTCCGTGCCGAGGGTGCGGGAGGACGGGTCGTCGAAGTCCTTCTTCAGGTCGAAGCCGTAGTTCACGTGCACGTCGCCGGTCAGCACCATCAGGTTGTCGATCCCGGCGGCCTCGGCCCCGTTCAGGATCCGTGCCCGGGAGGCGGGGTAGCCGTCCCACGCGTCCATCGACAGCTTGAAGGCATCGGTGGGGACGTCCTTGCGCCGGGCCATGACGACCTGCTGCGGGACGACGTTCCAGGTGGCGTTCGAGGCGCGCCAGCCGTCCAGCAGCCAGCGCTCCTGGGCGGCGCCGGTCATGGTGCGCGAGGGATCCTCGGACTCCGGTCCGGGCTTCTGCCAGCCGTCGCCGTACGCCTGGTCGCTGCGGTACTGGCGGGTGTCGAGGATGTCGAACTGGGCGAGGCCGCCGAAGTGCAGGCGTCGGTAGAGCCTCATGTCCGGGCCGGTGGGGCGCTGCGGGGCGCGCAGCGGCTGGTTCTCCCAGTACGCGCGGTAGGCGGCGGCGCGGCGCAGCAGGAACTCCTCCGGCGGCACGCCGTTCTCGGGGGTGCCGCCCGCGTAGTTGTTCTCGGTCTCGTGGTCGTCCCAGGTGACGACGAAGGGGTGCGCGGCGTGGGCGGCGCGCAGATCGGCGTCGGACTTGTAGAGGCCGTACCGCAGCCGGTAGTCCTCCAGCGTGATCGTCTCGCGGTTGAAGTGGGCGGGCAGCGTGCGGTCGGTGTAGTTGCGGGCGCCGCCGGTCGCGGTGACGGCGTACTCGTAGAGGTAGTCGCCGAGGTGGAAGACGGCGGCGACGTCCTCGTCGGCGAGGTGCTTGTACGCGGTGAAGTAGCCGTCGTGGTACGCCTGGCAGGAGACGGCGGCGAGGCGCAGCTCACTGTTGCGGGCGCCCCGGGCGGGTGCGGTGCGCGTGCGGCCGACGGGGCTGGTCCAGCTCCCGGCGCGGAAGCGGTAGTAGAGGACGCGGTCGGCTTGAAGGCCCTTGACCTCGACGTGCACGCTGTGGTCGAACTCCGGGTGCGCGGTGGTCCTGCCCCGCCGGACGATGCGGGAGAAGCGCGCGTCGCGGGCGATCTCCCAGCTCACCTCGACCCGGGCCCGGGGCAGTCCGCTGCCGGCCTCGTACGGGCGGGGCGCGAGTCGCGTCCACAACAGGACCGAGGCGGGCAGCGGGTCGCCGGAGGCGACGCCGAGGGTGAACGGATCCTCCTTGATCTTCCGCGCGTCCAGTTCGGCGGCGCTCGCGGTGCCCGCGGCGGGCAGGTTGACCGAGAACGCGAGCGCCGCGGCGGCACCCGTGACGGTGAGGAAGCGGCGGCGGCCGAAGCGCCGGGCTGCGTCACGCATTTCCTGCGGGTGCGATGAGAGCGTCATCTGTCCCTCCCCTGGCTGGTGGTGTGCTGGGAACAGTGCACCGGCGCAGCCCGTCCAACTGTTGTCGTGTTCGCGTCGTTGGGGCGTCCGGCGGATGAGGAAAGCGGCGGGAACGGATTCACGGGGCAAAGCGCGCATACGCATCGAGGGGGCGCTCTGCGCCGAAGACCCGTCGGCGCGACGAACCCACCGTCCCACATCCGTTCTTGACCTGGCGTGGGATCCGCCGGGCCGCCCGGGGCGACGGCGCGCGCCCCGCGCAGCGCGAGGGCGCACGCTGCGGCGCCATGGACGACATGGGCGACGCCCTGGTCCGGGTCGGCGGAACCGGCACCCGCCTCACGGACTGGCGACGCGCCAGGAGCCGCGCCCCGCCACCGTCCGGCCCGGACACCACACGCCCCGGACACCACACGCCCTGGACACCGCACACCCCGGAGTCCGGGCCCCGTCCGCGGATCTCTCCGGACGTCGACCCCCGCGCTCACCGCCCGGGGGCTGACCGCCGCACGGATTCGAGGTGTTGCCGGTACCAGGGTGCGTGCCGGGCGAACGCGGCCGTGAAGCCTTCGCCCGGCTCCCAGCCGAAGTCCCGGCCGACCCGATCGTCGGCGAACCAGTGGTCCACGGCGAGCATGCCGAGATGGTGCAGTGCGTACGGCGCGTCGGCGAGCCGCACGCGGGCCTTCGCCACGTCGATCCCCTCGGCCGCCCAGGGCAGCCGCAGTTCGTCGACGACCGTGGCCAGCAGCCGCGAACAGCTCACCGGTTCGGGGTGGTTGACGTGGTAGACCCCGGCCGGGCCCTCCGGGGACAGGGCCGCTCCCAGCAGCGCCCGGCCCAGCTCCCCCGCCTCGATCATCGAGTGCCGCGCCACGCATCCGGCCGGAACCGCACAGAGCCGTGCGAGCAGCGCGACCAGTCCGGGCACGGCCCACCGGTCGCCGGTCCCGTAGACGATGTGCGGGCGTACGACGACGCCACCGGCCGCGAGGACGTGCCGCTCGGCGGCGGCGCGGGTCCGGCTCGTCACGGACGCCGGGGCGGGTTCGGCCCCACCGGGCCGGAGCCGGGTGAACGGACCACGCCCGTAGACGGATGCCGTGCTCAGCTGGACGATCCGGGGGACCCCGCAGCGGACGGCCTCCTCGACCAGAGCCCGAGTCCCTTGATCATTGACGGACCGGGCGGTCGGTTCGCTACTGCCGATCGCCGAGGCGCAGTGGATCACCGCGTCGACCCCTTCGCAGCTGCCGCGCAACGTGTCCGGGGCGCCGAGATCCCCGTACACCGTCTCCACCCCGCCTCCTCCCCCGGTCCCGGGTCGGGGTCCGGCGTCCGCGCCGGCCGACGGCGGGAGCGCGGTCCGGTGGGTCATCAGCCGCAGCCGGAGACCGGGGACGGCGCGGGCCGCGGCCACCACATGGCCGCCGACGAAGCCGGTGGCACCGGTGATGAGCACACGCGAGATCTCGGGCCCACGAGGTGTCACGACTGCCTGCCCCGGGGCACGACGGCGCGGTACCGGGAGCCCTGGACGGGCGATTCGAGGGTGCAGGCGAAGGCCGGGCGGTCGTCCTGGGTCGCCGTGACGTGCACCCGGGTCACCGCCGGGTCGTCGGCCGGGAGGCGCCGCGCCTCGATCCAGCAGGGGCGGTCGAGTTCCACGTACCGAAGGAAGTCGGTCCGCGCCGACACGGGGAGGAAGTCGTGGCCGGGAGTGGCCGCGACGGCGGCCTGGCGGGCCGCCTCCAACAGCAGAATGCCCGGCACATGGTCGTTGGGCCGGGCGAACAGGGTGGGGTGCCCGGCATCGAGCCGCAGCCGCCAAACGTTTCTCCGCGCGGCGGGCGCCAGGACGACATCGCGTTCGTCCACCTTGCCGACCTCGGCCGGGGAGACGGCGGGCAGCAGGGGTATCGGCGCGCCCACGACATGTCTGCGGTCGCCCCGCAGCCTGCCGTACGCCTTGGCCGAGGTGCAGCTGATGTGCCCGCCGCCCCGGGCGAGGGCGGTGCCCAGGCGGTGCAGGAGCAGTTCCACGTGCATGGATCCGATGCTCCCGCGCAGACGCCTGACGCGGGAACAGGTCACGTCCACGGTGATGTCCCAGGGCTCGTTGTCCAGCAGCAGCCGACCGGGCTCGGAGACGTACGCCAGCTCCCACATCACGAACTGGTCCCCGTCCGGGACTCCGAACTCCGCGTGCCCCAGGAGCATCGTCGTCTGGCGCATCGTCTCCGCGATCAGCAGCGGGTCCTGGTGGCGGCCCGCCACGGGCGCGAAGAACCGGTGCGCGCGCGGCCATCGGGCCGACACCGAGAACTGGGTGCCGGTCTGCGGAGTCCACCCGGTGGGGAAGATGTCCTGCGGGTCGTGCCGGTGGACCAGACGCCCCAACAGGTCCGTGTCCGCCTTCCTGCGCCCGGGTGCCGCCCCGTCGGCGCCCGGGACTCCGGTGGTGGTGCGGGCCCCGGCGCCCTCGGTATGGACCGAGGCGCTGTGCGAGGTGAGCTGAACCATGAGTCTTCCTCCCAGAGGATCCATACCGGGAGGGCCGACCGCCTCCGCAGTAAGATACTGACAGTCCGGTTTTCCTAACCAGCCATACTTGGTGCTGACCACGCCACGGCGGAGAGAGACTTGTAGCTGATGGCACAGCAGGCGCGCGCGATCCAGACTCGACGGTCGATCCTGGTGGCGGCCGCCGCCGTATTCGATGAACGCGGCTACAGCAGCGCCACCATCAGCGAGATTCTCGCCCGGGCCGGAGTCACCAAAGGCGCACTTTACTTCCACTTCTCCTCGAAGGAAGACCTGGCGCTCGGGGTGATGGACGTGCAGCTGGACAGCAGTCCGCTGCCGCAATTGACGAAGCTTCAGGAACTCGTTGACCAGGGCATGTTGCTCTCCTACCGACTTCGCCATGAACCGCTGGTGCGCGCCAGCGTCGGGCTGGCCATGGACCAGGCGGTGGAGGGACTCGACCGCGCCACCCCGTTCCGTGCCTGGATAGACAGGCTGGAACACCTGCTGAACGCGGCGAAGGAGCAGGGCGAATTGCTGCCGCACGTCGCCCCCCGCGAGACCGCGGAAATGCTCGCCGGTTCATTCTCCGGCATTCAAGTGATGTCCCAAGCGCTCTGCAGGCGCGAGGATTTGGGGCATCGCATCTCGGTACTTCTGCACTTCGTGCTGCCGAGCATTTCGACACCGGCGGTGCTGGCCACGCTCGACATGGCCGAGGACCGCGGCGAGCGGCTGTTCGAGGCTCTCGAATCGGTGCCCCGCCAGGCCGGCGCGGCCGACTGACGGGCGCTCCGGCCCGGGCCGGTACGGTCGGCCACCGCGACCGGCCCACCACGACCGTGGCTTGAATTCCCCGGTGCCGCGCAGGCGATGTCGGCCCGTGCGGTGGCACGCGGGGCGTCGGAGGGCAAGGCTGGAGGGGCCGACACCGACCGACCGGTCTGTTACCGGCCGGTCCCCGCCGCGCCCGTTCCCGCCGCCCGTCCGCATCGCCCCGTCGGCTGTCGGGCCGTCGGGCCGTCGGGCCGTCGGGCGGGTACCGATCCCAGGGCGGCCCCGGGTCGGGGCCCGAGACAGGAGTCGCCGATGTCCCTCACGCCACCGGCGCGCCGCCGTCGTACGGAAGGATCCGCCGCAGCAGCCCCCTGGGGTGACCGCGCTCGCGCCATTCCCTCGGGTAGCCGATGGAGACCTCCTCGAAGCGCACCCCGTCGTACCAGGTCGTGCGCGGGATGTGCAGATGACCGTAGACCACGGCCGCCACGTTGAACCGCCGGTGCCAGTCGGCGGTGAGCTCGGTGCCGCACCACTGCGCGAACTCGGGGTACTTCAGTACGCTCATGGGGTCCCGCACCAACGGCCAGTGACCGGCGATGACCAGCGGGATCCCCGGATCGTGCGCGGCGAGCCGCCGTTCCGTCTCCGCCACCCGGGCCCGACACCAGTCGTCCCGGCCCGGGTAGGGGTCGGGGTGGAGCAGGTACTCGTCGGTGCACACCACCCCCGTCTCGTGCGCGTACGCCAACGACTCCTCCTTGGTCGCGGTCCCCGGCGCCCGGAAGCTGTAGTCGTACAGCAGGAACACGGGCGCCACGGCCACCGGTCCTCCGGGCCCCGGCCACAGCGGGTAGGGGTCCTGCGGCGTCGACACCCCGAGGCTCCGGCACACCTCGACCAGGTGCTCGTACCGCTCCCGCCCCCGCAACTGGACCGGGTCCCGGTTGACCGTCCACAGCTCGTGGTTGCCGGGGGTCCACAGCACCCGGGAGAACCGTTCCGCCAGCAACCGCAGCGCCCACTCCACGTCCTCGGCCCGTTCCGCGACGTCACCCGCGACGATCAGCCAGTCCTCGTCCGATTCCGGCCGCAGGGACTCGGTGAGGGGGCGGTTGTCCGCGATCCCGATGTGCAGGTCGCTCACCGCGAACAGGGAACCGCGGCTTCCGGAGGCGTGATCGGACACGTGCGAACCTTTCCCGAGGAGTCAGCTCGACACGATCGTGCCTCACGTCCGGGTCTGCGCCCAGCAGTTCACGGGGGCCCGTCCACCCGGATGCGCCGCCGGGTCCGCCCGGGCGGGCCGGGCCCCGGGCAGCCGTGGCCCGTGGCCCGGCCCGGCGGCGTCTGCCATCCGGCCGCGTGCGTCCGGGCGCGGACCAGTGCGGGCCGTGACCGCCCGGCGCGGGCGAGGGTCCCGTCCTCCGCCGCGCCGCCGAGGGGCGCGGGCTGATCCGTTGCGGTGGGGCAGGCCATGAAGAACGTCTGATGGTGCCGGAGGCCCCGGATTCGGCCTGGCGAGAACGCCGACATGGAGAAGACTCGCCCTGACCCGCGGACATGCAGGACGGCAGACGAGTCGGGCTGTACGCCGGGTTCTGTCACCCGGTCGCCTCGCGGCGGCCGGGGAGACGGCCATCCATCTAGGACCGGCATTGCTGCCGGCCTCCTGCGGTCTACCCGCGAACTCGGGCGGGCCGCCCTCGATCATTCGCGCAGGGCCGTCTCGCGACGGCCCCTCTTGACCTTGCTCCGGGTGGGGTTTACCTAGCCGCCTGGGTCACCCCAGGCGCTGGTGGTCTCTTACACCACCGTTTCACCCTTACCGAGGACCGAGGTCCCCGGCGGTCTGTTTTCTGTGGCACTGTCCCGCGGGTCACCCCGGGTGGCCGTTAGCCATCACCCTGCCCTGTGGAGCCCGGACGTTCCTCGGGGGGATCCGAAGATCACCACGCGGCCGTCCGCCCGGCTCGTCTGCCGTACCGACCATGCTACCCGTCCGGCGGGAGCCCCGGACGAGGCAGGGCCCGGACGGGAGCGGGCGTTCAGCGCTTGACCCTGCCGTTGCGTCAACGTTTCTACTGGCCTCATGCGGATAGGAGAGATCGCCGCGCTCGCCGGGGTCACCTCGCGGGCGGTCCGGCATTACCACCACATCGGTCTGCTGCCCGAGCCCGGGCGCTGCGGATCCGTTACGGCGCCCTGTTCGACGTGCGGGTTCCGGCGGGGACGGTGGCGTCCGCGCGGGTCGAACGGCGCTGCCCCGAGGGCGGATCGACGCGGGTGGGCGCCGACGGGGTGCTCGATCTCGCCGTGGGCGGCCAGACGACGGTGACGGTGGAGCTGGCCGGTCCGGTGGCGTTCGTGCGACCGCTGGGCAGGCGCGGCACGGCGCGGACGGTGCGGTTCCACGCGGACGATCCGGGGGCCGTCGTGACCGCTCTCGCACGGGGGCCACGGAAGTCCCCGTAGGCTGGTGCGAGGCCCTTCGCGGGCCGTTCACCTGTGCGTACGTACGAAGGGAAACGCGGTGCTGGTGCTGTTGCCGCCGTCGGAGGGCAAGGCCGCGTCGGGGCGGGGCGCGCCGCTGAAGCCGCAGTCGCTGGCGTTTCCGGGGCTGGCCGCGGCGCGGGCGGCGGTGCTCGACGCACTGGTCGAGCTGTGCGTGGCGGACGAGGAGAAGGCCCGTGACGTCCTCGGTCTGAGCGAGGGGCTGCGCGGCGAGATCGCGAAGAACGCGGAACTGCGGACAGCGGGAACGCGGCCGGCCGGGGAGATCTACACCGGGGTGCTGTACGACGCCCTGGACCTGGCCTCGCTGGACGCCGCGGCCAGGCGGCGGGCCGGGAAGTCGTTGCTGGTCTTCTCCGGACTGTGGGGCGCCGTGCGGGTGGGCGACCGTATTCCGTCGTACCGCTGCTCGATGGGGGTGAAGCTGCCCGGCCTGGGCGCCCTCGGGGCGTACTGGCGCGGCCCGCTGGCCGGAGTCATGCCGGAGGCGGCCGGGGACGGGCTCGTCCTGGACCTGCGGTCCTCCGCCTACGCCGCCGCCTGGAAGCCGAAGGGAGAGGTGGCGGAGCGCACGGCGAGCGTGCGGGTGCTGCACTCCCAGAGGGTGGACGGGGTCGAGAAGCGGTCCGTGGTCAGCCACTTCAACAAGGCGACGAAGGGCCGTCTGGTACGCGACCTGCTGGTGTCGGGCGCACGGCCGAAGGGGCCCGCGGAGCTGGTCGGGACGTTGCGGGACCTCGGGTACGTGGTGGAGGCCGAGGCCCCGGCACGGTCCGGGCGGGCGTGGTCGCTGGACGTCGTGGTGACCGAGATCCACTGAATCGGGTCGGCCGGACCGGCCCCAGCGAGGCGCGTTGCAACATGCGCAACGCGCGTTGTGCATGTTGCGCGAGCGCGGCAGGATCTGCCGCATGACCTCCTCCGTACTGGACCTCGCCCCCGTCCTCCCCGTAGTCGCCCTGGCGGACGCCGCCGACGCGGTGCCGCTCGCCCGCGCCCTGGTCGCCGGGGGGCTCCCGGCCATCGAGGTCACGTTACGGACGCCCGCCGCCCTGGACGCGATCGCGGCGATCGCCGACGGGGTTTCGGACGCGGTGGTCGGCGCGGGCACGGTGATCTCGGCACGGAACGTCGCCGACGCGGTCGCCGCGGGGGCCCGGTTCCTGGTCAGCCCGGGCTGGACGGACCCGCTGCTGGACGCGATGCGGGCGTCGGGGGCGCCGTTCCTGCCAGGGGTCTCGACGACGTCCGAGGTGGTCGCGCTGCTGGAGCGCGGGGTGACGGAGATGAAGTTCTTCCCGGCCGAGGCGGCGGGTGGCACCGCGTACCTCACGGCCCTGTCCTCGCCGCTGCCGCAGGCCCGGTTCTGCCCGACGGGCGGCATCTCGGCGGCGTCCGCCCCGTCCTACCTGGCGCTCTCCAACGTCGGTAGCGTCGGCGGCAGTTGGATGGTTCCGGCGGATGCCGTGGCGGCGAAGGACTGGGCACGGGTGGAACGGCTGGCGCGCGAGGCCGCGGCGCTGCGCGGCTGACCGGGGCGGACACCCGGGGACCGGGCGCCATCGCCCGAGGCGGCCAAAAACCCCGTTCGTCCCGGGCCCTGTGCCCAGCCCCGGGCCCCGGGGGCGTGGGCCGTCCGCAGGCGAGCTACCTCAGATGCGAGGTGTCGTTCAGCAGCCGGAGTGACGCGTTCCCGTCCGCGTAGTACGCCACCACGGACACCGACGCCGCCGAGAGCTCCATGCGGAACAGGGCTTCCGGAGGGGCGCCGAGGGCCAGCCGGACCAGGGTCTTGATCGGCGTCACGTGGGTGACCAGGAGGACCGTGCGGCCCGCGTGGCGGGCGACGAGGCGGTCCCGGGCGGCCGCCACCCGGCGGGTGACATCGGCGAAGCTCTCGCCTCCCCCGGTGGGGGCGGCCTCGTCGGACGCGAGCCAGGCGTCCAGGTCGGAGCCGTAGCGTTCGCGCACCTCGGCGAACGTCAGCCCCTCCCAGGCGCCGAAGTCCGTCTCGCGCAGCTCCTCGTCGATCCGGACCCCCAGACCGAGCCGGGCCGCCACCGTACCGGCCGTCTCGCGGCAGCGGCGCAGCGGTGAGCTGACGATCTCCTCGATCGTGCCCCGGGCGGCCAATGAGCGGGCGACGGCCTCGGCCTGGCGGCGGCCGGCCTCCGAGAGTGCGGGGTCGGTGCCGCCGCTGCCCGAGAACCGCTTCTCGGGGGTGAGGGCCGTCTCGCCGTGCCGGAGCAGGACGAAGGTGGCGGGCGCGCCGAGGTCGGGTGCCGCGCTCCAGCCCACCTGGGGTGCGGGCGCCGTCGAAGCCGTGGCCGCCGTCGTCGGGGCCGTAGCCGTACTCGCCGTTGCGCTACCCGCCGTTGCCGGAGCTGTAGCCGTAGCCGTAGCGGCCGTCGTCAGGGCCGTGCCCGTCGCAGACGGCGAGGGGGCCGGGCTCACCGACGGCCGGGAAGCGAGGGCCGCGCGTGCTCTCGCCGCGCCCGCCGTCGCGTCGCCGGGCGGGCCGGAGACCGGGGGCAGAGCGTCGGTCACCGACGGCCGGGCCGTGTCGAGGGCGGCCGTCGACGCCGACGGATCCCACTGCTCACCGCGCCGGCCCGCGTCCATCGCCTCGTTGGCGAGCCGGTCCGCGTGCTTGTTCTCCTCGCGGGGGATCCACTCGTACGTGACGGCGGCGGGCGGCAGGACGCGCGCCGCCTCGGCCGCGAGCGGCTTCATGTCGGGATGCTTGATCTTCCAGCGGCCCGACATCTGTTCCACGACCAGCTTGGAGTCCATCCGGACCCGCACCCGGAGCGCGTCGTCCGCCGACGCGTCCGGCGCCAGGGCCCTCGCCGCCTTCAGGCCCGCGATCAGGCCCTTGTACTCGGCGACGTTGTTCGTCGCGACGCCGATGTACTCGGCGGCCTC
Source organism: Streptomyces sp. NPDC047982 (assembly GCF_043204165.1). Lineage (NCBI taxonomy): Bacteria > Bacillati > Actinomycetota > Actinomycetes > Kitasatosporales > Streptomycetaceae > Streptomyces > Streptomyces sp. NPDC047982. The sequence continues at coordinate 79,489 of NZ_JBIDBS010000020.1, forward strand.
GGCGAGGGTCTCCCCCGTCACCGGGTCGATGACGACGGCCCCGTAACCGGCGGGCCCGGGGTTGCCCCGGGAGCCTCCGTCGGCCTCGACGACGAGCTGGCGCGGCTGGGTCATTACAGGCCCGACTCCGCCGTGCGGACCAGGATGCGACGGCAGTTCTCGCAGCGCAGCACGGTGTCCGCAGAGGCCGCCTTCATCTCGTTGATCTCGGTGATGTTCAGTTCGAGGCGGCATCCCTCGCAGCGGCGCTGGTAGAGACGGGCGGCGCCGATCCCGCCCTGCTGCTCGCGAAGCTTGTCGTACAGCTTCAGCAGGTCGGCGGGGACGGAGGCGGCGATGACCTCGCGCTCCTTGGCGACCGCCGCGGCCTCCTCGTCGAGTTCCTTGGTCGCGGCGTCACGGCGGGCGGTGGCGTCGTCCGCCTTGGCCTGGACGGCGGAGACCCGGTCGGACAGCTCGGCGACGCGCTCCTGGGCGGCCTCGCGGCGCTCCATCACTTCCAGGACGACGTCTTCCAGGTCGCCCTGACGCTTGGCCAGCGAGGTGATCTCGCGCTGGAGGCTCTCCAGATCCTTGGGCGAGGTGACCGCGCCCGAGTCGAGGCGCTGCTGGTCGCGGGCGGCCCGCTGGCGCACCTGGTCGACGTCCTGCTCCGCCTTGGTCTGCTCGCGGGCGGTGTCGCTCTCCTCGGTCTGCGAGGCGATCAGCAGGTCGCGCAGTTGCGCGAGGTCGCTGGTGAGCGACTCGATCTCGGCATGCTCGGGCAGCGACTTGCGCCGGTGGGCGAGCTGCGACAGGCGGACATCGAGGGCCTGGACGTCGAGAAGTCGGATCTGGTCGGCGGGCGCGGCGTTCAGTTGGGGGCTCCAGAAGTGTGGTGGGTGGTGGTGGTCCAGGGGTCGGTGACCCGCTTCGAGACGTGGACCCGCAGGTCCCATCCGTGGCGGTCGGAAATCGCGTCGAGCTGCGCGGCGGCCTGTTCGCACCAGGGCCATTCGGTGGCCCAGTGCGCGGCGTCGACCAGGCCGAGCGGGGAGTGCTGAATGGCCTCGGACGCCGGGTGGTGGCGCAGGTCGGCGGTGAGGAACGCGTCGACGCCCGCGGCGCGCACCGCGTCGAAGAGGCTGTCGCCGGATCCTCCGCTGACCGCCACGGTGCGCACCGTGGCCGCCGGGTCTCCGGCGAGCCGGATGCCCTGCGCGGTGGCGGGCAGCCGGGCGGCGGCGCGGGCCGCGAAGTCGGCCAGGCTCTCGGGGTGGTCGAGCACGCAGATCCGGCCGAGGCCGCGACGGCCCGCGGGATCGGTGGGATCCGGTACGAGGGGCCGTTCGACGCGCAGGTCGAGGGCACCGGCGAGGGCGTCCGAGACGCCCGGGTCGGCGGTGTCGGCGTTGGTGTGGGCGACGTGCAGCGCGACGTCGTGCTTGATCAGGGTGTGCACGACCCGGCCCTTGAAGGTGGAGGCGGCGACCGTCGTCGTACCCCGCAGGTAGAGCGGGTGGTGGGTGACGATCAGCTGGGCACCGAGCCGGAGCGCCTCGTCGACGATCTCCTGGACGGGATCGACGGCGAAGAGCACCCGGTCCACGTGCGAGGCGGGATCGCCGCAGACGGTGCCGACCGCGTCCCAGCTCTCGGCCCGCTCGGGCGGCCAGAGCGCGTCGATCTCGGCGAGGACTTCAGACAGACGGGGCACAAGGAAAAGGCTACCTGCCCGCCGCGCGCCGTCGACCAGGGCTGCCGGTCATCGCCGTCGACGCCGCGACCGGTCACGACCGCGAGACTCTTTCCGGCCGCGACCGGTCACGACCGCGGGCCTCCCGCCGGCCGCGACCGCCGGTCCGCCCCCACCGGACCGACGGCGCCGCGGAAAGGGCCGGCCGCGGCGCGGAAGGGACCGACCGCGGCGCGGAAGGGACCGACCGCCCCACGCGGAGACGGCCGCCCCGTGACGCCGCCCCCTTCGCTAGGACGCCCCTTCAGAGGCCGGCCACTTCACGAGGCCCTTGTCCTTCGGGGACTTTCCCTTCGTGAAGCCGGACCCTTCGTGAGGCCGGCCCCTTCGTGAAGCCGGCCCCTTCGTGAGGCCGGTTGCCGCACGCCGGTTGCCGCACAAGGCCGGTCACTCAGGCGGGTTCACTTCACGAGGTCGGCGCGGAGGTCGTCGAGGACCAGGTCGGCGGCGGTGACGCCGAGACCGAGGTACCAGGTCTCGTCGGGAACGTCCTTGGCCCGGCCCTCCTTGACCGCGTCGAGGTTCTTCCACAGCGGGTTGGACTGGGTGGTGTCGCGCTTGGTCGCCTTCACGTCCCCGTAGACGCCGGTGAAGATCCAGTCGGCGTCGGCCTCGTCGATCTTCTCCGGGCTGATCTCCACCGCGAGGTCGTCGATCTGCTGGTTCTCGGGCCGGGGCAGGCCGACGTCCTCGAGGATGGTGCCGATGAAGGACGCCTTGGCGTAGAGGCGGATGCGGTCCGGCATGTAGCGGACCATGGAGACGGTCGGCTTGTCCGCGCCGATGTCGTCGCCGAGCTTCTTCGCCTTCGCCTCGTAGGCGCCGAGTTCGGTCTTCGCCTTGGCGGTCTTGTCCAGCGCCGCGGCGTTGAGGAGGTAGTTCTCCTTCCAGGTGAAGCCCGGACGGATGGAGAACACGGTCGGCGCGATCTTGGAGAGCGCGTCGTACTTGTCGGCTGCGCGCAGTTGGCTGCCGAGGATGAGGTCGGGCTTCAGATTGGCGATCGCCTCGAGGTTGAGGTTGTTGATGGTGCCGATGTTCTTCGGGTCGCCCGCGTCCTTCTTCAGGTACGAGGGGATGGCCGCGCTCCCCTCGGAGGGGGCGTAGCCGACCGGCTTCACGCCCAGCGAGACGACGTTGTCGAACTCGCCGACGTCCAGCACGACGACGCGCTTGGGGGCCGCCTTGATCTCGGTCTTGCCCATGGCGTGGGTGATCGTACGGGGGAACTCGCCCGCCTTGGCGTCCGTCCCGTACCCGGCCGTCTTCTTCGCGGCGTCGGCGAAGTCCTTGCCGCCCACCGCGACGGCCGCCTTCTTGTCGTCGCCGTTCTCCTGCTTGGCGGAGCCTGCGGAGCCCCCGTCGTCGCTCCCGCAGGCCGAGAGGGTGAGGGCGGCGGCCACCGCAAGGCCGACTGCGGCGGTGCCGCGGCGACGAAGGGACATGTCTTGCTCCAGTTGTCGATCAAGCCGTAGGTCAAGCAGGCGCTGCTTAGGAATGCCTAACCTTAGCCACTCACCCAGGGGGGACCACAACCACCCCCCTCTCGTCAGGGAATTACGGACATCGCCACCCTTATGTGTGAAGCGGAGAGTCTCGCGTTGTTCGGCTGGAAGTGCGATAACTACCGTCTGTCGCTGGAGGTGATCAGACCGTGACTGTCTGTGCCATCGAGGGCGGGGCCACAGGGGCCACAGGAACGGCCGGAGGCGCCGGAGACGCGGTACCGCGGGACGACGACCCGCCGCACGCACCGGTGGCGCGGCCCGCGTTCACGATCGCGGCGGACGGCTCGTACGCGGCCCGGCTCGCCCCGCGCGAGGTCCCCGGGGATCCGTGCCACGCGGCCGGGGAACCGTCCGGCCCCGCCGCGCAGGCGTGGTGCGTGGAGCGCTGGACGCTCGACGGGCACGAGCCGTACGCGGTGCCGCTCCCCCTCGACCAGCCGGAGGAACCGGACTCGGACGTACTTCCGTTGGCCGACGGGCGGGTACTGGTCCGGCGCCGGGTCGCGGACCGGCACGCGTTCTCGCTGCTCTACCCGACCGGCCCCGGCACCGGTGAACTGCCGCTCGGCGCCATCGGATGCGAGGAGCTGACGCTGCTGCCGCCGTGCCCGGACGGCGCCAGCGCGTACGCCCTGTCACCCGGCGCACGCTCCACCACCGTCTGGCTGGTCACGGGCGGCGTCCTCGGACCCGAGCCGGTCGCACAGGTGCCGGGCCGCTGCACCGGAGGGGTCTGGCTCGACCGGGCCGGGCGGATGCTGGCCCTGGACCGGGAGTTGCCGGGCGGCGGCCCGGTCAAGGCGGTGGCCGTGGACCTGGGGCGGGGCGGCGAGGTGACGCCGCTGCTCCAGATCGGGCCGGACAGCGACGACCGGCTGCTGCTCGCCGACCCGGACAGCGGACTGCTGCTGATCCGTTCGAACGCGCCGGGGCACGACCGGCTCGGCTGGGGGGTGTTGGGGAGTTGTCTGCCGGTGCGCTTCCCGGAGTGCCTGTGCCCGGCGGACGTGGCGGTGACGCCGTTCGCCGTGCAGCCGGGGCAGATGCTGACGCCGGAGGACTGTGCGGTGGCGCTGCGCGTCGACGGGGCGGGGGCCAGTTGGCTGGGGCTGTGGCGTCCGACGGGTCGTCGGCTGTTCCAGATGGCCGCGCCCGAGGGATGGCAGGCCGGCCGCGGGGTGTGGACCCGTGACGGCGTGCTGAGGCTGCCGTACGCCGACGCGGACGTGGCGTGCGGGGTGGCGTCGGTGGACGCGTCGGTGGACCTTCCGGCGGACGCGGCGGGTGTCGTCGCCGGGACGGGGCGGGGGGCCGGAAGGGGCGCGGAAAGCGGTATGCAACCGTCCGCCACCGGCGTGCCTCTTCCCGTGTGCAGACCGGTTCCACTGGGGCAGGCACCACTCGTGGGACGCGTGGTGCCTGGTTAAGATTTCGGGCCTGGGCCACGCAGCCGTATCGGCGGTCGCCGGAGGCGGCCGTGTCATGTCGCGGTGGCGTGATCGGCCCTGGTGACACTCACACGCAAGCACGTAAGCGATCACGACGGGGTGACTTCCCACATGTCTGAAGCCCGAACCGACACGCCCCAGACGCGCCCGCAGGGGGCGGACGCGGAACGGGCCGAAGCCGGCGGCTCCGGAAAGCACCGAGGGGGTGTGTCGACGGACGACACGGCAGTACAGCCGCACGGCCGCCACCGCCGCCCCTCCGAGGGAGACAGCCGGGCGGCCTGATCCGCGCGGAACATCGACATCATCGACGAGGGACGGGTGGGCCCCGGGAGCCGTTCTCGGCTTCCGGGGCCCACCCGTTCCCGGTTCCCGCGCACACCGGTTTCGTTCCCGGCCCACCCGTTTCGGGCTCCCGGCGCGGCTGGCCCCTTCCCGCGCGGTACGCGGGCCTCCCGTGCCGGTGCGCGGCGGGAACGCTCCCGTACCGGTACGTGCGCGACCGGCTCAGCCCCGTTTCAGGCCGAGCACCTCCGCCGCCGCGAAGGTCTCGTTGGGCGGGCGGTCGGCGTAGTACGGCGAGATCAGCTCGTCCAGCTCGTCGAAGGAGAACGTCTCCTTCGACGAGTCGAACTTCGCGGCCACCCTGGGGCGTTCGACGATCGCGACCATCGCGCCGTGCACGACCAGTAGCTGCCCGTTGACCCGGGCCGAGGCCGGGGAGGCCAGGTAACCGACCAGGGGCGAGACATGCTCGGGGGCGAGCGGGTCGAGCCTGCCGCCCTCCGGTTCCTGGAAACCCGCGAAGACGTCCTCGGTCATCCGGGTGCGGGCGCGCGGGCAGATGACGTTGGCGGTGACGCCGTACTTGGCCAGGGCGAGGGCCGTGGACGTGGTCAGGCCGACGATGCCGCCCTTGGCCGCCGCGTAGTTCGGCTGCCCGGCCGAGCCGGCCAGGAACGCCTCCGAGGACGTGTTGACGATCCGTCCGTACACCGGACCGCCGGACTCCTTGGAACGGGCGCGCCAGTGCGCCGCCGCGAAGTGCGTGGTGTTGAAGTGGCCCTTGAGGTGGACCCTGATGACGGAGTCCCATTCGTCCTCGGTCATCGAGAAGATCATCCGGTCGCGGAGGATGCCCGCGTTGTTGACCAGGATGTCGAGCTTTCCGTAGGTGTCGACGGCCAGTTCCACCAGGGAGCGGGCCTGGTCGTGGTCGGAGACGTCGCCGAGGTGCGCGACCGCCCGGCCGCCCGCCGCGCGGATCTCCTCGACGACCTCCTGCGCCGGGGTCGCCGACGCCTCGCCGGAGCCGTCGCGTCCGGCTTGCCCGTAGTCGTTGACGACGACGGACGCGCCGAGCCGGGCCAGCTCCAGCGCTTCGGCACGTCCGAGGCCGCGGCCCGCGCCCGTGACGATCGCGCTCAGGCCGTCCAGAGGAAGTGACAGGGGATGTGACATCGGCTTCTCGGAACCTCTCAGGAGGGAGCGGGGGGACGGGAGCGGGGGTACGGGCACGGGGCCGCCACCGGGGCCGCGTCGAGGGACCCGGCCCGGGTGGGAACGGGCCGGATGGAACAGCCCGCGCGGAACAGCCCGTGCGGAACAGTCCGGACGGCGGCTGGCGGGGCGGGTGGCACAAGCGGCGCCGAGCAGTTCAGAGCTCGACGCAGGTGCGCAACGACGCCCCGGTCCGCATCTGGTCGAGTGCGTCGTTGATGCCGTCCAGGCGCACCCGGTGGGTGATCATCGATTCGAGGTCGATCCGGCCGGCCCGCCACAACTCGATGGCACGTCCGTAGGAGCGGAGCACGTCGCCCCCGCCGTACATGGAGGGCAGGATGCGCTTCTCGTCGAAGAACAGCTCGAACATGTTGACCTGGAAGTGGTCGTCCAGCGCGCCCGCGCCGACGACGCAGAGGGTGCCGCCGCGCCGGGTGTTCTCGTACGCCGTGCGGGCGGTGGCCGACTTGCCGACGACCTCGAAGACGTAATCGAAGCCCTCGCCCGCGGTGATCCGCTGCCTGGCGTCGGCAAACGCCTCGGGGGACACGGCCTCGGTCGCACCGAACCGCAGCGCCGCCTCGCGCCGGGACTCGACCGGGTCCACGGCGACGATCTGGGCGGCGCCCTGCACCCTGGCCCCCTGGACGGTCGAGATCCCGACGCCGCCGCAGCCGATCACGGCCACCGACGAACCGGCCTCCACCCGTGCGGTGTTGATCGCCGCACCCAGCCCCGTGGTCACCCCGCAGCCGATCAGCGCGGCGATCTCGAACGGGACGTCGTCGGGGATCGGCACCGCGCAGCCCGCGCCGACGACGACCTCCTCGGTGAAGGTGCCGGTGCCCGCGAAACCGAACACGTCTCCGCCGGGGCGCTTGAAGTTGGGGGTGCCCGCGTTCATGAAGCCGGCCAGGCAGAGGTGGCCCTGGCCGCGCCTGCAGGACGGGCACGCCCCGCACGCGGGCAGCCAGCAGACCAGCACCCGGTCTCCCGCCTTCAGCCCGGTGACGCCGTCGCCGACGTCGACGACCTCGCCCGCTCCCTCGTGGCCCGGGACGAAGGGGGCCGGCTGGGGCAGCACGCCGCTCATCGCGGAGAGGTCGGAGTGGCACAGCCCGGTGGCGCGGACGCGGATCCGGACCTTCCCCGGACCGAAGCCCACCGCCTCGACGTCGTCGAGGACCTCCAGTTCGTCCTGGCCTATCTCGTGCAGTACGGCTGCGCGCATGGTGCGGCTCCCCTCGTGGGCCCGGGTCGTGTACGCGTCCCCGCGGGCCCGTGCCGCGGGCCCACGGACCTCTCGGAATCGGATCAGGAGTGTTCGACGAAGGTGTCGCCGAGCACCGGGGCGTCGTCCCGCTCGACGGAACTCACCTCGACCCGGACATGGTCCTCGCCGGTCCACATCCGGATGCGGAGGGTCTCGCCGGGGAAGACGATCCCGGCGAATCGGGTGCGGTAGGAGCGGATACGGGTCACGTCGCCGCCGAGCACCGTGTCGGTGACGGCCTTGAGCGTCATGCCGTAGGTGCACAGTCCGTGCAGGATCGGCCGGTCGAAACCGGCCCGCCGGGCGAACTCGGGATCGGCGTGGAGCGGGTTCCAGTCACCGGACAGGCGGTAGAGCAGTGCCTGGTCCGGGCGGACGGGCCGCTCCACGACGTGGTCGGGGTCACCGGTGGGCGGGTCCGACCTCCCGGACGGGCCGCGTTCACCGCCGAAACCGCCCTCGCCCCGTACGAAGATCTGCGCGTCGTTGGTCCACAACGGACCCTCGTCGTCAGCGGCTTCGGTACGCAGCACCAGGACGGCCGCCTTGCCCTTGTCGTACACCGCGGCGACCTTCGAGGTCTGCACGGCGCCGCCCTTGACGGGGATCGGCCGGTGCACCCGGACGCTCTGTCCGCCGTGCAGGACGGCGGCCAGGTCGATGTCGACGCCGGGCGAGGAGAGCCCGCCGAAGCCGACCATGCCCCCACCCGCCACCGTGGCGAAGGACGGCAGCACCTGGAGCCGGGACTCCAGGGTGTAGCGCAGTTCGCCGGGGTCGGTGGTGGCGTCGGCCCCGGCGGGACCGGAGCCCGCACCGATGCCCAGGTGGTAAAGCTGGACGTCCTTGTGGTCCCAGCTGATCCGGCTGGAACGGGGTTCGGCGGCGACAGCCTTTTCGGCATCAATCGGCATGGGAATGCTGCTCCTTGACGGTGGGAGACCTCGGCGCGGCCGTCCGCACCGTCGACCGCACCGAGGCCGCGCGGGACCGGCCTTCACACCCGTTCTAGAACGTGTTCCAGCCCGGTGACTCCCATGTATAACGCAGCACCCAGGCGATGTGAAGACTTTTCTGACGCTACGTCAGATCCGGTCTCGGTCGCCTCCCCTCAGGCGTGCGCCTGCCCGGCCGTGAGGCGGCCGGCTGCCGTCTCGGGTCGGATTGACGTCGTGCCGACCTGCCCGCTCACCCCCGCCGCCGGACGAAACCTGCCACCAGCACGGCCAGGACCACGCCGGACGCGACGACGATCGGCCAGGCACTCCCGGTGAGCCAGTACCCACCGATGCCGCAGACTACGACGAGAACGCCCCACACCCAGTCCACAGCGGTGGACCGCGCGGCAGTCCGGCTGGATGACCGCCCGACCGCAGTGGCGGCGAAGCGCTCCCGCAGCGCGACGCTCGGCCATCCGTCGCCGACACCTGACAGCAGCCAGACCGGATCCGTGTGCTGCCACCGGTGAAAATAGGAGATCAGGTTGTCCACCGGCCCGTCGGCCGCCGTGGCGTGACCGCCGTCGAGGCGCTCCAAGTCGGCCAGGGTGTCCTCGAACCGCAGGCGGATGCCGCCTTCGCCGCCATCGGCCAACGCCTCGGTCCGCAGCAGCACGTAGGGGCCGAACCGGGCGTCGATGAGCGCGACGAACTCATCGTAGAGGGGCGAGAACCGCGCGCCGAGCCGACTGGTCAATCCGTGCCGCCGGGCGTGCAGTCGCGACAGCGCCGTCGGCTGGTCGACCACCAGGTACGGGTAGGTGGCCTCGCCCCACTCGCTCAGCAACTCCGCGTGCTCATCGGTACCGACGTCCTCGGTGTCGGCGATCCTCGCCTCCACCACGTCTCCGCGGCTGAACATCGCCCACCACAGCAGCGGCGGCCAGTTCTTGGCCTCCAGCTCCATCGCACCGTCGAAGAAGTCGCCCCATTCGCCCGCCGACCCGTCCGGCATACGGGGCTGCCGGACGCTGTCCAGATAGAGGCGCACACTCATTTCGGTTACCCACCTTCACTTGCGGATGCGCCGACCACGGGGCACCGGTGGCCGCTGCAGCGCCATCGCCCACCCTCACGGCTCCCTCTCCTGTCGCCGACGAACGCCTCCGAGAGGTCGTGAACAGGGCGAACGTCGCGTGATCGGGGCCAGCCGAGTAGTCGCCTTCGCAATAAGGCCAACGCTCTTTATGGCTGCCACATACATAGGTGTAACAGGGCGGGGTCCCTACTGTTTCCGGCCATGATAAGCGAGACGGACCAAGTCGCCGTAGCCGCAATGTCGTTGTGCTCGGACCGGGCGAGCTCCATCACCGGCGCCTCGCTGCCCCTGGACGAGCGGCCGGGGAACCGACCGACCACCCCTTCCCGCACTTCACTCCCCGTTCCCCTCCGCACACGAGAAGCCGGTGACTGACCTCATGCCCCAGACCGAGACCGCCCCAGCCCCGTCCGACGCGCGCCGTTCCAGCGGCATCGCCCGGATCGTCAGTGCGAGTCTGATCGGCACCACCATCGAGTGGTACGACTTCTTCCTCTACGGCTCCGCTGCCGCACTGGTGTTCAACACCTTGTTCTTCCCATCCAGCGACCCGCTGGTGGGAACCCTGCTCGCCTTCGTCACGTATGCGATCGGGTTCGCCGCTCGGCCGCTCGGCGGTGTGGTCTTCGGACACTTCGGCGACAAGATAGGCCGCAAGAAGCTGCTCGTGGTCAGCCTGCTGATGATGGGCGGTGCCACCTGCGCCATGGGGCTGTTGCCCACGTACGACACCATCGGCATCGGCGCCCCGATCCTTCTCACCGTGCTACGCCTGATCCAGGGCTTCGCGCTGGGTGGCGAATGGGGCGGCGCCGTGCTCATCGTCTCCGAGCACGGCGGTGACAAGCACCGCGGATTCTGGGCCTCCTGGCCACAGGCCGGCGCACCCGGCGGCAACCTGCTCGCCACGGGCGTCCTCGCACTGCTGGCCGCCGTACAGTCCGAGGAAGCGTTCCTGTCCTGGGGCTGGCGCATTCCCTTCCTGCTCTCCGGCGTCCTGGTCGTGATCGGGCTGTGGATCCGCACCTCGGTGTCCGAGTCCCCGGTCTTCCTCGCCGCCCAGGCCAAGGCCGAAACGGACGCCGCACAAGGGGCCAAGGAGAAGCCGCCGGTCGTCGAAGTGTTCCGACACAGCTGGCGCGAGGTGCTCGGCGCCATCGGCACCCGCTTCGGCGAGAACATCTCCTACTACATCCTCACCTCCTTCATCCTGGTCTACGTCACCACTCACCTGGGACTGCCCAAGAGCACCGCCCTGAACGCCGTGCTGATCGGCTCGGCCGTCCACTTCGTCACCATCCCGCTGTGGGGCGCCCTCTCCGACCGGCTGGGCCGCAAGCCCGTCACTCTGATCGGCTCGACCGGCATGGCTCTGTGGGCCTTCGCATTCTTCGCCCTGGTCGACTCGAAGTCGTTCGCCGTGATCACCTCGGCGGTCACCATCGGACTCCTGCTGCACGGCGCCATGTACGGGCCCCAAGCCGCCTTCATCTCCGAGATGTTCGACACCAAGGTCCGCTACTCGGGCGCCTCCATGGGATCGCAGCTCGCCTCGATCGTCGCGGGCGCGCTCGCACCGATCATCGCGGTCGAACTGCTGAAGGACTACAACTCCGGGACGCCGATCGCCCTGTACCTCTGCGCCGCCGCGGTGATCACCACCATCACCGTCGCGGTGATCAAGGAGACCCGCGGCCGTGACCTGACCCGTTCCGCCACGCCCGGGACATAGAGCGGGTACGAAGCACCCGTCGCAGACGTCGACCGGGCGGTTCCACCACATCGCCCGATCGCAGGCAGGGCTTCGGGCCGGGCCCGACGGGGAAGACCTGTCGGGCCCACCGTGCGTCTGCCCGGGGCGTTCAGCGGCGCGGGTGGAAGACGAACTGCTTGCCGGGGCCGTCACCGGGCAGTTCGAATCCTCCGGCCTCCTCCAGCGACAGGAACGGGACCTCGGCGTCCTTGGGCAGCGCCCGGGCCTTCCCGGTATCGAGCGGGACGGCGACGGGCACGTGCCCGGACGGCGAGTCGGCCTTCTGGTAGCCGTAGGCGATGCCGTCGTCGCCCACGGACAGCAGTTGGACCGGCGCCGCCGCCTGGTCGTCAAGACAATGCGCCTGGTCCCGCTCGAAGTCCACGGCGAGCGTACCGGCGACGGCGTAGCGGCCGTTCGGCGACAGGACGGGTTTGAAGAGGCCGTACGCCGGCCCCGCTTCCGTGTCGCACCTCAGGGACGTCTTCAGCTTCCCGGACTTCAGGTCGTGCACGGCCATCACCGCCGTCGCGCCCCAGCCCGCCACGCCATTGGGCGGGTTCCAGGAGGCGATGACGTGGCCACCGAGGATCTGCCACACGCGGTCCCCAGGAGCGGCCGAGTTGGTGCCCGGCGGAACGGCGTCACGCGACACCCAGACCCCGCCGACACCGAAGCCGCCTGTGTCGAGCGCTACCACCGGGCCGTCCGGGGACAGCCCGGCCACTTCGCCGCTGCTGCAACTGTCGCGCCCCTCGCCCGCGCAGACCGGAGGCAGTTCCACCTTTCCCTCCGGATACGTCTGGACGCGATTTCCCGAAATGTCGATCGTCGCGGAATCCGGGGCGGCATGCATCGGGCGGAGCCAGCGGACCGCGACCCCGTTCCCGCCGGCATCGACCGTCACACCGCTCTGGTCGGCGTCCGCCGGAATGGCGAAGGTGCGGACGGGAGCGACGTCCTTCCCCGAGGAGTCGGCCGGGTAGAAGACGAAGGAGACCGCCTTCGACTCCTCGTCACCGGCGGCATCCTCACCGGAGGTCTCCGCACCGGACGCGGCCTCGCCCTTGCCCTGGCCATAGGCCCAGAGGGCGACGTACTCGCGGCCGTCCTCGTTCACGACGAGGAGCCGAGGCACCACGTCCTCGTCCTCGCTGTCCTCCGGGGCAGGCGGCTGCCACTGCGCGCTGCTCCAGCGGAGCTTGCCGGTGACCGCGTCGCGTGCCTCGACGACGTACCTCTCGCCCTTTCGCTGGAGGAAGGCGACGACACCCGCCTTGGGCACGGCCTCCACCGGCGGGCGCGAGGACACCTGCTCCTCCGGGAGCCAGTCGAGGGACGCGTACCAGCCCTTGGTGGTGTCGAAGCCCTCCGGTGCCTTCACCGACGGCTTCGGGGACGCCCCCGCACTCGGCGAGGAACCGCCCGAGGCCCCGTTCCCAGCCTTGTCATCGGCACCGCCGCTGCCGCAGGCCGCCAGCAGTCCGGCCGCCACCGCGGCGGCGACTGCTCTCCTCACGGTCTTCAACGCGCCCCTCCTTCTGGCGCGGGGGAGCGAACAGACCGGCACCCCCGCGCCACACGCAAGATCAACAAAGACTCAGAAGATACAGCAGCTTTCCGAGCAGCGGTTTACGTGCTAAGGGCTGTCCCGTAATCCTGGTGGAGCAGCGCGCGGCGTCGGATGCGGTGCATCGCAAGGCGGAGGGGCGCCCGCATACTGGATGTATGTGGGCGTTCCGACAACGCGGCGAGGCGCCGTAGCTGTCGTCGTGCGCCCGCCAGGGATTACGGGACAGCCCTTGGGGAAGTGCGGAGGTGTCGGAGAGAGATGGTGTCGAACTCCTCACGGACTGCACGTCAGTGGACACGCGGGTGTGGGAGAGTCCGGGCGAGCGGCCATCCCCTGTGTCGCCGCCCTTGGCCGCCGCGGTCGCCCCGCGGCCTCCACCGATCAGCCCGCAAGCCTCTGCCGATCAGCCCGCCAACCTCGCCGATCACCCGCTGACGTCCACTGACGTCCACTGATCGCCCCGCTACCGTCGCAGCAGCGTCACCACCGCCGCCCCGCCGAGCCCGATGTTGTGGGCGAGGCCGGTCCGCGCGCCCGCCACCTGCCTGGCCCCGGCCTCGCCCCTGAGCTGCCAGGTCAGTTCGGCGGCCTGGGCGAGTCCGGTGGCGCCGAGCGGGTGGCCCTTGGAGATCAGCCCGCCGGACGGGTTGACCACCCATCGGCCGCCGTACGTGGTGGCCCCGGACTCGACGAGCTTCCCGGACTCGCCCTCGTCGCACAGCCCGAGCGCCTCGTAGGTGAGGAGTTCGTTGATGGAGAAGCAGTCGTGCAGCTCGATCACGTCGAGGTCGGCGGCCGAGAGCCCGGACGCCTCGTACACCTGCTGCGCGGCGGCCCGGGACATCGGCTGTCCCACGGCGTCGACGCAGGTGCCGGAGGCGAAGGACTCCTCGGTGTCGGTGGTCATGGCCTGGGCGACGATCTCGACCGCCCGGTCGCCCAGGCCGTGGCTCTCGACGAACCGCTCCGAGACGACCACGGCTGCGGCCGATCCGTCGGAGGTGGGTGAGCACTGGAGCTTGGTGAGGGGGCGGTGGATGGTCTTCGCGGCGAGGATCTCCTCGACCGTGCACGGGTCCTGGAACTGGGCGTACGGGTTGTTCACCGAGTGCCGGTGGTTCTTGGCGCCGACCGCGGCGAGCTGCGCCTCGGTCGTTCCGTACCGCTCCATGTGCTCGCGGGCCGCGTTGCCGAAGATCTGGGCGGTGGGCGGGCTCATCTCGAAGCCGTGCGCGGCGGCCATGACCCCGTAGTGGCGGGCGACGGGCGATGTCTTGAAGTCCGACGCGCCGCCGTCGGCACCTCCCCCGCCGAGCGAGCCGCGCGCCATCTTCTCGAAGCCGAGCGCGAGGACGCAGTCGCTGCCGCCCTCGACGAACTGCCGGGCCATCATGAGGGCGGTGGAGCCGGTGGCGCAGTTGTTGTTGACGTTGTAGACCGGCACTCCGGTCAGTCCCAGCTCGTACACGGCCCGCTGCCCGGCGGTGGACGGCTGGAAGCAGTAGCCGACGGGCACCTGTTGCACCTGCGCGTAGTCGATCCCGGCATCGGCGAGGGCCGCCGACCCGGCCTCCTTCGCCATGTCCCAGTACTGCCAGTCGCGTGTCTCGGGCTTCTCGAACTTCGTCATTCCGACACCGACGATGTACGCCTTCATGAGCAAGTCCCTTCAATCGCGCGGGAGGCCGAGGATGCGCTCGGCGACGACATTGAGCTGAACCTGGGTGGTGCCGCCCGCGATGGTCAGACAGCGGGACATCAAGAAGCCGTGCACGGCCCGCTCCGCCGCTCCCTCGGCGGTCGCCCCGGCCGGGCCGAGGAGTTCGAGGGCCAGCTCGGCGACCTTCTGCTGGTGGGTGGTCTGGACGAGTTTGCGGACGGATGCCCCCGCGCCCGGTTCGAGTCCGGACACCTGCCGCAGGGTGGTCCGCAGGCCGATGCACGCGAGTGCGTGAGCCTCGGCGGCGAGGGCCCCGATCCGGGCGCGGTAGGTTCCGTCGAGTTCACCGGAGCGGTCGATCAGCGCCTCAAGGCCGGTGTCGAAGGTCATCTGGTCGGCCATGTGGACGCGTTCGTTGCCGAGGGTGTTGCGGGCGACCCTCCAGCCGTCGCCGATCTCGCCGACGACGGCGTCGGCGGGCAGCAGGGCGTTGTCGAAGTACACCTCGTTGAAGAGGGAGTCGCCGGTGATCTCCTTCAGCGGGCGGATGTCGATGCCCTCGGTGTTCTTCATGTCGACGAGGAAGTAGCTGAGCCCTTGGTGCTTGGGAGCGTCCGGGTCGGTCCGCGCCAGCAGGATCCCGTGGTCGGCCGAGCGGGCGGCGCTCGTCCACACCTTCTGACCGTTGATCCGCCAGCCCTCGGCCGTCCGCTCGGCCCTCGTGCGGAGCGAGGCGAGGTCGGAGCCCGCGCCGGGCTCGGAGAACAGCTGGCACCACTGGAGTTCGCCGCGCAGAGTGGGCAGCAGGTAGCGGTCCTGCTGCTGTGCCGTCCCGTGGGCGATGAGCGAAGGGACGACCCAGGTGGCGATCCCGAGATCGCTCAGCCGCACACCTTGTTCCCTCAACTCCTTTTGAATCGCGAGCTGTTGTACGGGGCTCGCGCCCAGCCCGTGCGGGGCGGGGAGGTGCGGCGCGGCGTAGCCGGTGGGAGCGAGGACGCGACGAGCGGCCTTCAGGTCGAGGCCGCGGGCGGCGGCGACGGTCTCACGCGCCTCGGCGCGGTGGTCGGCGGCCTCGGCGGGGAGTTCGAGCACGAGTTCGCGGCGCGCCCCGCCCTCCGCGAGCCGGAGCGCCCGCAGGCGGTGCGCGTCGCCGGGGCCCAGCAGTTGCCGGGCAACCACGGCCCGGCGCAGATACAGGTGGGCGTCGTGCTCCCAGGTGAAGCCGATGCCGCCGAGGATCTGGATGCAGTCCTTGGCACAGCCGTACGCGGCGTCGAGGGCTTCCGAGGCCGCGAGGGCGGCGGCCAGGGAACGCGCGTCCGGCCCCGTCTCCGGTTCCTCGGCGGCGCGCGCCGCGTCCCACACCAGGGCGCGGGCCCGCTCGACCCGGACGAGCATGTCGGCGCAGAGGTGCTTGACGGCCTGGAACTGCCCGATGGGACGGCCGAACTGTTCGCGCACCTTGGCGTATTCGGCGGCGGTGTCGAGCGCCCGGGATGCGATCCCGCATGCCTCGGCGCTCAGGAGTACGGCGGCGAGGTCGCGGACGTGCGCGGTGTCCGTCCGTACGAGGCGCTCCGCCGGAACGAGGACGCCGTCCGCGCGGACCTCGGCCGTGGGGCGGGTCGGGTCGACGCCGCGGTGCGGGCGGACGGCCAGCCCCTCGGCGGTGGCGTCGACGGCGAACCAGAGGGTACCGGTGGCCGATTCGGCAGGGAGCAGGAGAAGGTCGGCGTCGGCCCCGGAGAGGACGGGTGGGGCCGTGCCGTCGAGCAGGTGGCCGTCCCCGTGCTCCACGGCGGTGAGGGTGCCGGTCCCGAGGGCTACGGCGCCGACGCGCCGCCCCGACGCGAGGTCGCGCAGCACCGGTTCACCGGCACCCGCCGCACCCGCCGCACCCGCCGCGGCGGAGCGCGGGACGTCGGAGGAGCCCGGCGCGGCGGCGGAGTCCGGCACGCCAGCGGAGTCCGATGCGACGGCGGAGGAGTCCGATGCGACGGCGGATTGCAGGACGGCGGAGGCGAGCACGCTCGCCAGGTACGGCCCGGGAAGCACACCCCGCCCCGCCTCCTCCAGGACCACGGCCAGATCGAGGAGCCGGCCGCCACCGCCGCCGTACTTCTCGGGCAGGTGGACGGAGAGCAGGCCCTGTTCCGCGAGCCCCTCCCAGTACCCGGGGCGCGCCACGGAGACGGCGGAGGCGTCCGCGACGTCCGCGTCGAGGAGCTTGCGTATCTCCTCCGGTGGTACGGCGCGGGCCAGCCACCCCCGTACGGCCTGCGCCAACTCCCTCTGCTCTTCGGTGATTCCGATGCCCATGCGGATCCTCGCCGGTCGCAGCCACTGGAACGGGGCGCAAGAGTAGAACACGTTCCATTCCGACGGAAGGTCAGGAGAAGGGTCGGATGACCCGGAGCGGCGGAAGGGGCGCGCGGTCGGCCGGCCGCGCGCCCGCTTCCCTGTCGAACGCTCAGTTCAGGCCAAGCGGGCGTCCGTACCCCGTTCGCGCCGCGTTCACCGGAATACCGAGCATCCACGGCAAGTTGCATCGTGCACGTACGTGGCGGCCGACGCCTTCCGTCGCCGTGCCCGCGCGCCGCTCCTCGATCACCGCGCCCGACCATGCCACCCGGAGGCCGCACGCATGCCAGAGACGTCCAGCGGACAGCACCCCCGTACCGACACCAAGGAACTCCCCGACCCCCGGACGCGCGGCGCGAGCGGCGGAGTCGTCCCCGTGCTCGCCTTCGCGGGCATCACCGTCGCCGTGATGCAGACCCTGCTCGTCCCCGTCATCAAGGACCTGCCCGCCTTCCTGCGCACCACCCCGTCCAACGCCACCTGGGTGATGACCGCGACCCTGCTCGCGGGGGCCGTGGCCACCCCGATCATGGGGCGGCTGGGCGACCTCCACGGCAAGCGGAAGATGATGCTCGCCAGCCTCGCCGTGATGGTGACCGGCTCGTTGATATGCGGCTTCGGCGACGACCTCATGGTGATGATCGTGGGGCGCGCGCTCCAGGGCTTCGCCATGGGCGCCATACCGCTGGGCATCGGCATCATGCGCGACGAACTGCCCCGTGAGCGGCTCGGGTCGGCGCTGGCGCTGATGAGTTCCTCGATCGGGGTGGGCGGCGGACTCGCGCTGCCCGCCTCCGCGCTGGTCGCCCAGCACTTCGACTGGCACACCCTGTTCTTCGGCGCGGCCGGTCTCGGGGTGCTGGCGATGACGCTCACCGTCCTCGCCGTACCGGAGACGGCGCTGCGCGCCCCCGGGCGGTTCGACCTCGTCGGCGCGCTCGGTCTCTCGCTCGGCCTGGTCTGTCTGCTGCTGCCCGTCACCAAGGGCAGCGACTGGGGCTGGACCTCGGGCACCACGCTCGGTCTGATCGCCGCCGCTCTGCTGGTCCTCGGGCTGTGGGGGCTCTTCGAACTGCGCAGCCCCGCGCCACTCGTCGACCTGCGTACCACGGTCCGGCGCGAGGTGCTGCTGACCAATCTCGCCTCGATCATGGTGGGGGTCGCCTTCTACGCGGTGTCGCTGGTCATGCCGCAGTTGCTCCAGCTCCCGACGGCCACGGGCTACGGCCTCGGGCAGTCGATGGTGGCCGCCGGGCTGTGCGTGGCACCGCTCGGTCTGACGATGATGTTCGTGGCCCCGCTGTACGCCCGGCTGTCCGCCCGCCGCGGCCCCAAGGCGACGCTGATGCTCGGGTTGCTGGTCATCGGGGTCGGTTACGGGGCGGGGCTCGGACTCATGGGCGCCGCCTGGCAGACGGTGGTGGTCACGGTGGTGATCGGGGCCGGTATCGGACTCGCGTACTCCTCGCTGCCCGCGCTGATCAACGGGGCCGTCGACCCGTCCGAGACGGGTGCGGCCAACGGTCTGAACAGCCTCATGCGGTCGATCGGTACGTCGGTGTCGAGCGCCGTGATCGGGATGGTGCTCGCGCACACCTCGGTACGGGCCGGCGGGATGGCGGTGCCGTCGATGGAGGGGTTCCGGATCTCGTTCCTGATCGCTACGGGAGCAGTGGTGGTCGGGCTCGTGCTGGCCGCGTTCCTGCCGTCGCAGCGCGACGCGGTGCGGCCGGCGCTGCCGACGCTGCCGACGAGCAGCGCGGACGACGAGGCGTCGGTCCCGGCACGGACTTCGGCGCCGTCGCCGTCGCCGTTCGGCACCGTCGCGGGCTCGGGCGGTTTCTGCGGCCGGGTGCTGGACGAGGACGGCGCCCCGGTGGTCCGCGCCAACGTCACGCTGATCGACCACCGGGGGCGGCAGGCCGGTCTCACCGTGACGGACGAGGACGGCCGCTACACGCTGTCCGCCCCGTCCGGCTGCACCTATGTCCTGGCCGGCTCGGCCACCGGGTACGCGCCGCACGCCCGCTCGGCCTCCTACCCGGGCAACGGGCGGCCGGTCGACGCCGATCTGGTGCTGGTGCCCCTCCCGGCACTGGCGGCCGGCCCGTCCCGGCGGTCGTGAGCGCGGCGGAGACCGCCGACAGGCCGGCCGTCGGCGTACCAGGGGCCGACAACGGAGCAGGGGCCGTCAACGCACCAGGGGCCGACGACGGACCAGGGGCCGTCAGCGCACCGGGACGTCGAACCGCGGTGCCGTCGCAAGCAGGTAGGAGACGTCCGACCCGGCCGGCAGCTCCTGCGGCTCCGCGCCGCGGGCGAACAGCCGAGCGGGACGGGCTCCCTGCACCCGGGCCTGGCGCCCGTCGACGCGCAGCCACGAGCCCTCGCGCAGGCCGAGCACCGGCACGTCGTTCTCCTCCAGGAACTCGGTGATCCGCTCCTCGCGCGTCTCGCCCTTGTGGGTGCTCTCCGGGTCCGGGTCGAGGTAGTGCGGGTTGATCTGGAACGGGACCAGCCCGAGGGTCTCGAAGGACGGCGGCTGCACGATGGGCATGTCGTTGGTGGTGCGCAGAGTGGGCGCCGCCATGTTCGTACCGGCGCTGGCGCCCATGTAAGGCAGCCCGTCGCGCACCGCCTCGGTCACGGCGTCCCGCAGCCCGGTCCGGTACAGGGCGCTCAGCAGCCGGAAGGAGTTGCCGCCGCCGATGAAAACGGCGTCGGACGCGGCGAGTTCGGCGGCCGGGTCGGCGTTCTCGTGCACGCCGCGCACGGTGATGCCGGACGGGGCGAGGGCGTCGCGGACGCGTGCGGTGTACGCGGTGTAGTCGGCGAGCGCGTACGGCACGAAGGCCAGCCGGGCGTCGGAGGGCAGGAACGCGGTGACGGTGTCGAGGGCGTGTTCCAGGTAACCGCGGCCGTACTGGGTGGAGTTGGAGAGCAGGAGCAGATTCACGGGTTTCCTCTCGGTGTTCTTCTCTTCCGGTCTTCCGGTTGCTTCTCTTGTGGTCGCTTCTCTTGCGGTCGCTTCTCTCGTACTCACTTTGCTTGCGGCGTCCTGACCTCCGGCGTCCTGCTCTCCGGTCTCTTGTCCTCCGGCGTCCTGCTCTCCGGTCTCTTGTCCTCCGGCGTCCTGTGCTCCGGTCTCTTGTCCTCCGGTCTCTTGTCCTCCGGATCACATTTCTCCGCCGGTCCGGTTCGCTTCGGGATCATCGGGCGGTACGGGGACGCCGGGCACGCGGCTTGGCGCGTTGCGGGGGCTGGGTGAGCCGCTTCTCCAGCAGTTGGGCGGCGTGGCGCAGGGGTTCGAGCCGGTCCTCGGGCGCCCCGCCGAAGAGTTCCTCGGCGCCGCCGAGGCTGAGGCTCCCGTACGGTTCGCGGCCGAGGAAGACGGGGACGGCGACGGTCGCGATGCCGGTGTCGTACTCGCCTACCGTCCAGGCGTACCCCTGGGAGCGGATCTTGATGAACTCCTCCTCCAGCCGGTCGGGGTCGGTGACCGTCCGGTCGGTGAAGCGGGCCATGGGGCGGCCCCGGAAGAGCCGGTGACGCTGCTCGTCGGGCAGGTACGCGTAGTACGACTTGCTGGTCGCCCCGGCGTGCGCCGGGTAGAGCTCGCCGACCAGCGGGTAGTAGCGCAGCGGTCCGGCCACGCCCTCTTCGGCGGCGACGCATCGCATGTGGAAGCTGTCGGGCAGGCAGAACAGCACGGTGTCGCCGGTGACCCGGCGCAGCTCCTCCAGTACGGGCCCGGCCAGCAGCTCCAGTGATCCGGAGCGCTCCCAGAGCCGGCCCAGGCGCAGCACGGCGGGGCCGATGCGGTAGCGGCGGGTGGTGGGGTCGGAGACGAGGAAGCCGCGCCCGGCGAGGGTGGCGAGCAGCCGCTGGGCGACGGAGGTGTCCCAGCCGAACTCCGTGGCGACCTCCGTGACGCCCCAGTCGGGCCGGGTCCGTTCGAAGGCGAGCAGCACGAGGAGCGCCCGGTCGACGGTTTGCAGCGCACCGGCGGGGGTGCGCCGGTCGAGATCGAAGTCCGCCATCGTCATCTCACCATTCAGACGTGAATTGCAAATAACGGGAAAGCATTGCGTTCAACGCTATCTGATCCCGAATGTTGCCTCAGCACCCCGCCCCGTTCCCTTGACCCCGTCGGGCGCGGGCCCGGGTGCCCGGATCGCGCCGTCCTGGGCGTCCGGATGAGGTGGGACCCGAATGCCCGGATGCGTGAGGCCCGGGTGTTCGGACGAGTGAGAAAGGCCCCCATGTTGAAGTACGTGCTGGACATCGTCGATCTACTGGACGATCCCCAGGTCGATGGCGAGGCGGTAGCCGGGTATCTCGACTCCGTGAGCGGGGCCGATGCGCCGTCCGTGCAGGTCACCACGGTGACCGGCGAGCAGGGCTCGACGGACTTCGTACTGGTCCGCGTCCCGGGTGCGCGAGGGCGCGCGTCCGGCGGCGACGCCCGGACGCTGGGCGTGGTGGGCCGGCTCGGCGGCATCGGTGCCCGGCCCGAGGTGACCGGCATGGTCTCCGACGCCGACGGGGCGGTCGCCGCGCTCGCCACCGCCGCCAAGCTTCTGGACATGCGCCGCCGCGGGGACGTACTGCCCGGCGACGTGGTCGTCGCCACCCACGTCTGCCCGAACGCGCCGACCGAGCCGCACGACCCGGTGCCGTTCATGGGCTCGCCCGTGGACATCACGACCATGAACCGCCACGAGGTGACCGAGGAGATGGAGGCCGTGCTCTCCATCGACACCACCAAGGGCAACCGCATCATCAACCACAAGGGCCTCGCCCTGTCCCCCACCGTCAAGGAGGGCTGGGTACTGCGGGTCAGCGAGGCGCTGGGCGAACTGCTGGCCGTGGTGACCGGTGAGCCGTTGGTCACGTATCCCGTGACCACGCAGGACATCACCCCGTACGGTAACGGTGCACACCACATCAATTCGATCCTGCAGCCCGCCACCGCGACGGCCGCCCCGGTCGTCGGACTGGCCATCACCTCGGCCGCCGCGGTGCCGGGCTGCGCCACGGGTGCGAGCCACGAGGCGGACATCGCGTCCGCCGCCCGCTACGCCGTGGAGGTCGCCAAGTCCTACGGCGGCGGCCACCTGGACTTCCACGACGCGGTGGAGTTCGACAACCTCGTCAGCCGCTACGGGTCGCTGGCTCACCTCCAGACCCTCGGCCGTACCCCCCAGGAGTCCTGATGGCAGCCACCCCGAAGGCCGGTGCCGCGACCCGCGCGACGAGAAGCGGCGACGCCCACGCCGCGAAGGGCACCCACGAGGTCAAGAGCATCGGCAGCGACGACTACTCGCTCTCCCGCGTCCCGCGCGACAAGCGGTTCGGTTTCTGGTCGATGCTGCTCCAGTGGCTGGCCCAGTCCGGTTCGATCTCTCAGTTCACCCTCGGCGCCACCATCGGCGTCGGCATGACGTTCGGGGACGCCTTCCTCGCGTTCACGCTCGGGGCGGTGATCCTTGAGGTCGTGATCTTCGCGATCGGGATGGCCGGCATGCGCGAGGGCCTGGCGACTCCGATGCTGACCCGTTGGGTGGGCTTCGGCCGCAACGGTTCCGCGCTGGTCAGCTTCGTCATCGCGGTCAGCCTGGTCGGCTGGTTCGGCGTCCAGAACACGATCTTCGGCAACAGCGTCTCGGCGCTGGTCGGCGGGCCGTCCTGGCTGTGGTGCGTTCTGGCGGGCATCGCCATCACCGCACTGGTGATCTTCGGCTTCCGTTACATGGCCGTCTTCGCGAAGATCGTGACACCGCTCTTCTTCGCGATGGTCGCCTGGTCGGTCGTCTCGACGCTGAAGGACCACTCCATCAGCGACCTGATCGACTCGCCGGCCCCCGGCCAGACGATCCCGCTCGCCGTCGCCGCCACCGCCATCGCGGGCGGCTACATGACGGGCGCGATCGTGGCCCCGGAGATGACCCGGTACAACAAGAAGGGCTCGCACGTCTTCCTGCAGAGCGCCTCGTCGATGATCCTCTCCGAGTACATCGTCGGCATGACCGGTGTGCTCCTGGGCCATCTGGTCAAGAGCAGCGAAGTCTCGCACATCGTGCTGTCCACCTCCGGTGTCTTCGGTGTCATGGTGGTCCTGATGTCCACCGCGAAGATCAACGACTGGAACCTGTACGGCTCGTCGCTCGGCGTCGTCAACTTCTTCCAGGTCGTCTTCGGCAAGCGGCTGCACCGCGGGTTCATCACGATCGTCCTGGGTGTCGCGGGCACCGTCCTGTCCGCCGTCGGGATCATGACCCACTTCACCGACTTCCTGTCCGTGCTCGGCGTCGCGATCCCGCCGATCGGCGGCATCATCGTGGCCGAGTACTGGGTGGTGAAGCGGATGCGCAAGCCGCTGGACGACACGCGGGAGTCCGAGACCCTGCCGAAGACCTCGCCGACCTGGGTGCCGATGTCCCTCGTCATCTGGATCGTGGCGTTCTGCGTCGGCAAGTTCTACGACGGGGGCATCCCGGCCCTGAACTCGCTGGCCACCGCCTTCGTCCTGTACAGCGTCCTCGGCCTGCTGGGCTGGGTGAGGCCGTACGGCACCTCCGCCCTGGACGACGCGGACGCCGACGCCCCGGCCGCCCGTGACACGACCCCGGTGGGAGCGGCATGACCACCAGCGACCGTGGGAGCGGCATGACCACCAACGACCGTGGGAGCGACATGACCACCTCCGACCGTGGGAGCGACATGACCACCAGTCACCGTGGGAGCGACATGACCACCAGTGACCGTAGGAGCGGCATGACCATCCCCGACCCCGTCGCCCCTCTCGTCCCGGCCTCCGACCTGTCCCAGGACGAGGTCGTCACCCTCTGCGCCGAACTGATCAGGTTCGACACCTCGAACCCCACCAGCGACGAGCGCGCCTGCGCCGACTGGGTGGTGGGCCGCCTCGCCGAGGCGGGCATCGAATCCGAACTGGTCGAATCGGCCCCGGGCCGTGCCAATGTGATCGCCCGGATCGCGGGCGCCGACCCGGAGCGCGGCGCCCTGCTGGTCCACGGCCACCTGGACGTCGTACCGGCCGACGCCTCCGAGTGGCAGGTCCCGCCGTTCTCCGGCGAGATCCGCGACGGATACCTCTGGGGGCGGGGCGCGATCGACATGAAGGACACGGTGGCCGTCATGCTGGCCACCGCCCGTCACTTCGCCCGCACCGGCACCCGGCCCTCCCGTGACCTGGTCCTCGCCTTCCTCGCCGACGAGGAGGCGGGCGGGCAGTTCGGCGCCCACTGGCTGGTCGAACACCGCCCGGACCTGTTCGCCGGGGTCACCGAGGCGATCGGCGAGGGCGGCGGCTTCTCCTTCGCCATCGACGACACCCGCCGCCTCTACCCGATCGAGAACGCCCAGCGCGGCATGGCCTGGATGGAGCTGACCGCCACCGGCCGGGCCGGCCACGGCTCCTCCCCCAACGACGAGAACGCGGTCACCGACCTCGCCGAGTCGCTGGCCCGCATCGGCCGCGAGACCTTCCCGGTCCGCCTGATCGAACCGGTCCGCGCCCTCCTCGAAGAGGCCGCCCGCCTCTACGGGGTCGAGTTCGACGAGAACGACATCGAGGGCAGCCTCGAACGGCTGGGCCCGGTCTCCGACTTCATGCAGGTGGTGCTCCGCAACTCCGCGAACCCCACCATGTTCAACGCGGGTTACCAGACCAACGTCATCCCCGGAAAGGCGACCGCCCGCGTGGACGGCCGCTTCCTGCCCGGCCACGAGCAGGAGCTGATCGACACCATCGACCGGCTCCTCCTGCCCTCGGTCACCCGCGAGTGGGTCAACCACGACATCGCGATGGAGACGACGTTCGACGGCCCGCTGGTCGACGCCATGTGCGAGGCGGTACGTGCCGAGGACCCGGACGGCCACCCCGTCCCTTACTGCAACCCGGGCGGCACCGACGCCAAGGCATTCACCCGCCTCGGCATCCGCTGCTTCGGCTTCAAGGGACTCAAGCTCCCGCACGACCTGGACTACGGCCGCCTCTTCCACGGCGTGGACGAACGCGTGCCCCTGGAGGGCCTGCGCTTCGGCGTCCGCGTCATGACCCGACTCTGGCAGAGCTGCTGACCACTACATCGCGGCCCCGCCGGACGGCCCGACCCGGGCTCACCCCTCGTACGCCCCCACCGGACACCCCCGTCCGGCGGGGGCGTACGCACACGGGGTGGCACCCAGTGGCACGTCGTAGCACGCGGCGCTACTCTGGAAGGCATGGCAGCACAGCAGGAGATCACCCAACGCGACCTGCGCAACAGGTCCAAAGAGATCATGGACGCCGTCCAGAACGGGCAGGCGTTCACCGTCACCCGGGACGGGCATCACATCGGCGAGCTGATCCCGCTGCGCCGACGCAGGCGGTTCGTCCCGCGCGGCGAGTTCTCCGCGATGTCCCGCACTGCTCCCGACATCTCGCTGGACGCCTTCCGGGCCGACCAGGACGCCACCGCCGAACAGACACCGGACGACCCCTATGCCCGCTGAGTACGACCAGGGGCTGCTCGACACCAATATCCTCATTCTCCGCAGGTGGGTGGAGCCCGAGGAACTGCCCGCCGAGGTGGCGATCACCGCCATCACCCTGGCAGAGCTCTCCACCGGCCCTCACGAGGTGCGGCGGAACGAGGAGCAGGACGACTACGACGAATACGCCGAGCGGGCCCGTCGGCTGGACGTGCTCCAGCGCGCCGAGAACGAGTTCGACCCGATTCCCTTCGACGCGGAGGCCGCTCGCGTCTACGGCAGGATCTGCGCCGCCGTCATCGGCTACGGCCGCAAACCCCGGCGCCGGGTGGCCGACTTGATGATCGCGTCCATCGCCGTCGCCGAGCAGCTTCCGCTCTTCACCACGAATCCGGATGACTTCAAGGGGCTGGACGGCCTCCTCACGGTCGTCCCCGTCACACGGCCACGGGTGCTCCACGACCGATAGCTCCCGGCGCCTCTCGGTCTCGGCCTGTCTCACTTCCGCATTCAGCCCCGGTCCTCGTTCTCGGGCTCGCCTCCTGTACACCCCCGCGCGGCGGCGAGGACGGCGCGGGCCGGTTCCGGCCGGCCGAGTGCCTCGGTACTGTCGACGAACTGGTCGAGGGCACCGGGCACTGGCAGTGCGCGCACGGCCGGGTCGGTGATGCGGAGGCGCAGCGCGGCGGCGAAACGTTCGAACCGCTGCCGATCCGGGTGGCCGAGTGCGCCAGTCCGGGAACCGCCTCCTCGAGTACGGGCCGTACCGCTTCGCGGTAGAAGCGGTGGCAGAGCTCCAGGCCGGGCAGGAAGGCGGGCGCCGTCATGCCGGGCAGGGTGCCGGAGCGGCGAGCGGCATGTCGAAGGTGATTTCCCGGCGGACGCCGCCCGCCGCGCGCGTCACCGGTTCCGCCCGCTGCGACGAAGGTCCCGGCCAACCGCTGGCAGGAACCCTCGTTCACTTCGTTCAGGCTCGGTCAGACGACGGTGCCGCCGTCCTTGATCCCGTCGACGAACGCGTGCCAGGCGGCGGCCGGGAAACAGGCGGGACGGGCATCACATCGGCGAGTCGCCCCCGCCCGCGCCCGCGCCGGGCGCGTACGGCACGATGGGGCGCCGTCGAACGCGTACCCGCATCACCGCGCCCACCAGGAGGAACCCGTGACCGCCGAGTCCGTCGCCGAGCCGTCGCCGGAGATTCTCGCCGCCTTCCAGGCCGCCAAGGGCTTCATGCCAGTGGTGGAGGGGCTCGCGCTGTACCGGGCCGCCGTGGAGGGCGCCGCGCTGGGGCTGCCGCTTCTCGAAGTGGGCACGTACTGCGGGCGCTCCACCATCCTGCTCGCCGATGTCGCCCGGGCGGCCGGGGTGACGGCGCTGACCGTGGACCACCACCGGGGCAGCGAGGAGCAGCAGCCGGGCTGGGAGTACCACGACCCGACCGTGGTGGACCCGGAGGTGGGGCGGATGGACACCCTGCCGACGTTCCGCCGGACGCTGTACGCGGCGGGTCTTGAGGACCACGTCGTGGCCATGGTCGGACGGTCCCCGCAGGTGGCGGCCGTCTGGAACGGGGAGCTGGGCTTCGTCTTCATCGACGGCGGGCACACCGACGAGCACGCGAACGGGGACTACGAGGGCTGGGCGCCGCATGTCGTCGAGGGCGGGCTGCTGGTGATCCACGACGTGTTCCCGGACCCCGCGCACGGCGGGCAGGCCCCTTACCGCATCTATCTGCGGGCGCTGGAATCCGGCGCGTTCACCGAGGTATCGGTCACCGACTCGCTGCGGGTGCTGCGGCGCACGGGGGCGGGGATCTGAGCCCGACGTTCCGAGGCCGGGGATCCGGGCCGGGGACGGCGGCGGCAGCCGTCGACCGCGGTACGGGCAGCCCGCGTACAGGCCGGTGCGGACCCGGGCGTCGGGCCCGGTACGCAGGCGCGGGCGTCGGGCCCGGGGCGTGCACGACGGGCGGCCGGGGGCACCCCCCGGATAGCATCGCGTGGTGCCGTACGACGAGAGCGTTCCCCCCACCCCGCGCCGCCGGCCCCCGCGTGCCGCTGCCGCGCTCGCAGTCATATCCCTGTGCCTGACCGCTGCCGGTTGCGGCGCGGCCGACGACGACGGGCTCCCCGGGCGGGCGGCCGAGCCCCGGCCCGGCGGTGACGGCACCCCCGCCGCCGCGCCCTCGGCCCCGAAGCCGGACCGGACGTCCGCCGCCTCTTCCGGTCCGTCCGGTCCGTCACCGAGGGCCGTGGACCGTACGGTGTCCGGGCCGTTGTCCGGGAAGACCGTCGTCATCGACCCCGGGCACAACCCCGACAACCGCCTGCACACCCGTGAGATCAACCGTCACGTGGACATCGGCACCGGGCGCAAGGCGTGCGACACCACCGGCACGGCGACCGAATCCGGTTACGCGGAGGCCCGGTTCACCCTGGACGTGTCACGCCGGGTGCGCGACCTCCTGCGGGCGCAGGGGGCGAAGGTCGTGCTGACGCAGGACGGCGACCGCCCGTACGGGCCGTGCATCGACGAGCGGGCCCGGATCGGCAACGAGGCGGGGGCCGACGCGGTGGTGTCGGTGCACGCGGACGGTTCCGCCGTCGGCAACCGGGGGTTCCACGTGATCCTCCCCGGGCTGGTGCGTGCCGGAAAGGCGGACACCTCGAAGATCGTCGGCCCGTCCCGCGACCTCGGCGCCCGCGTCGCCGGTCTCTTCCTGCGCGCCACCGGCAGCGCACCCTCCAATTACGTCGGCGGCAAGACCGGTTTGGACGTCCGCAAGGATCTGGGCGGACTGAATTTGTCGACCGTACCCAAAGTGTTCATCGAATGCGGCAATATGCGTGACCCGAAGGACGCGGCCCTGCTCAGCAGTGCGGGATGGCGCCAGAAGGCGGCGCAGGGCATCACCGATGGCATCAGCGGCTATCTGAACAGGTAACAAGAGGACGTTCCGAGGCGAAACCGGGGGAAGTGCGTCACGGCCTCCTGCCGACGCACAACCCGGCCGGGCAGACGATAGATTCATCCGTACCATGGGGAGCCACCCCCGAGCTTCGCGCCGCGACCGCCCGCCGGCGGCGACGGCGACCACCCCGACGAGACGACCGACGAAGGACCTTCACGTGAATATGCGCTCCCTCACTAGAGGCGACGGCGTGGTGATCGGAGCAGCGGTGGTGCTGTTCATCGCCTCTTTCCTCCCGCTCAGCAGTTACGAGTGTCCCCCGGGCATCAACTGCTCCGATTACTCGGCCCCGAATGCCTGGGACGCGCTTTCGTTGCTCATGAGCGTCTTCCTGGGCGGCCTCATCGCCGCGGCGCTCGTCGTGGTGGGCCGCACCATGCCGAGCCGCAAGGTGCTCGGCTTCGAACTCGGCCAGTTCGGTGCCGCGTTCAGCGTCTTCGTGCTGTGGACGTCGTTCTGGACGCTGATCGACGCCAGCAACGCAGGCGCTTGCCTGATCGTCGGTCTGCTGGGTGCGATCCTGCTCGCGGTCGGAGCGGTCGGCACGCCGCTGATCCCCGCCTTCAAGGCGCCGCTGATGGGTGCGCCGAGCCCGAACCCGCAGGTCGCGCAGTCGCCGTACGGCGGTCAGCCGCAGGCCGCCGGCCAGGGGTACGGCTACCCCGGTGCCCAGCAGCAGCCGTACGGGGCGCAGCCGGGTCAGCCGCAGGCGTACGGCGCGCAGCCGCACGCCGGTCAGCCTCAGGCGGGCCAGTCGCAGGGGGGCCAGTCGCAGGGCAGTCAGCCCCAGCCCGGCCAGGCCCAGCCCGGTCAGGCGGACGCGCAGGCCGGGCCGTCGCAGGGCGGTGCGCCGGCCGGTGACTTCGCACCGTTCTGGTTCGCGGTGCCGGTGGCACGCCCGCTGTACGGCGAGGACGGTTCGCCGTCGCCGATCGCCGAACTGGCGCCGGGCACCTGGTACCTCGCGGTCGAGCAGCGCGGTTCGGCGCTCGTCGCCCAGACCCAGGACGGCCGTCGCGGCGTGCTCCAGGACACCACGGGCATCCAGCGCGGCTGAGTCGCGCGTGACGAACGGTGGCCCCTCGCCCTTCCGGGCGGGGGGCCACTGTCGTACCCTCCGTCCTGCGCCAGCGAACTGATGAAACGTCAGACAAGTGGGAGGCGGCGGGATGCGGCTCGGACTCGCGCTCGGCTACTGGGGCCGCGGCCCGGACCCCGGCCATCTGGGGCTCGCCCAGGAGGCGGAGCGGCTGGGATACGCCTCGGTGTGGACGGCGGAGGCATGGGGTTCCGACGCGTTCACCCCGCTGACCTGGATCGCCGCGCACACCTCCCGTATCCGGCTGGGAACCGCCATCGCGCAGATGGCGGCGCGCACCCCGACCGCGACCGCCATGCAGGCGCTCACCCTCGACCATCTCTCCGGTGGCCGGATGATGCTGGGGCTGGGGCTCTCCGGGCCGCAGGTGGTGGAGGGCTGGTACGGACGGCCGTTCCCTGGCAGCCCGTTGACCGCGACCCGCGAGTACGTCGACGTCGTCCGGCAGGTCCTCGCCCGCGAGGCCCCCGTCGTGCTGGACGGACGCTTCCACTCCCACCCGTACGGCGGCCCGGACGGCACCGGTCTGGGCAAGCCGCTGAAGTCCATCACCCACCCGCTGCGCGCCCGGCTCCCCCTGCTGCTCGGGGCGGAAGGACCGAAGAACATCGCGCAGACCACCCGGATCGCCGACGGCTGGCTGCCGTTGTACTGGTCGCCGATGCGTCCCGAGGTGTACGAGGCGTCGCTCACCGGCCTGCCCGAGGGGTTCGTGATCGCGCCGCTGGTCCGCGCGCGGGTCTGCGACGACGTCGCCGAGGGGTTGTTGCCGGTGAAGGCGATGCTCGGCTTCTACATCGGCGGGATGGGGCACGCGGCCCGCAACTTCCACGCCGACCTGATGGCACGGATGGGGTTCGAGGAGGAGGCCCGGCGCATCCAGCGGCTCTTCCTCGAAGGGCGCAAGGAGGAGGCGGTGCTGGCCGTGCCGGACGCGTTCGCCGACGAGATCTCGCTGGTCGGTCCGCGGCGGCGCATCGCGGAGCGCCTGGAGTCGTGGCGCGCGGGGCCGGTGACCGACCTGCTGGTGACGGCACCGGACCCGCACACGCTGCGGGTGCTCGCGGATCTCAACTGACGGTTCCGGGCGGCCGGTCCGGGTCCGTGGGCCACGACGCGGCGGGCTCGGCCGGTACGCGCACCCGGCGCGCGGAACGCGTGGGGTCCGGGCGGTCCGGGTCCGTGGGCCAGGCACCGGTGACGCCCGCCGGTACGGACCCCGCGGGTGGTGCGGGTGGCGCGGGCCGGGAACGCGACCGGGTGGCGGCGCGCTCCCAGGGCTGCGGGTCCGGGTACGTCACAAGCTCCAGGGTGCTGCCCCAGGGGGTGCGCAGATACGCGAACCGGTTGCGCTCCCCCGCCTCGGGTCCGGGCAGCGGCTGGGGCGCGGCGAGGAGGGTGGCTCCGGCGGCCACGCAGTCCCTTACGGCGGCGTCCAGGTCGTCGGCGTAGAGCGCCACGTGCTGCCAGCCGAAGTCGCAAGGCCGCACCGGGGGTTCGCGGCGCGGGCCCTCGAACTCGAACAGCTCGATGCCCGGCCCCTCGACGGCCGGGCCCGCGCCGGGGAGGGCCAGCATCCTGACCGCCAACTGCTGGGTGCCGGCCGGGACCCCGAGCCGCTGCTCGACGTCCCGGCCGCCCCGTGGCCCGTCGTGGCGGCGCAGGGTGTCGTAGAGCACCACGGCGCCGAACGCCCTGACGAGGAAGAGGGTGGCGGTCTCCAGGTCGGGGACCGTGACCCCGATGTGGTCGATGCCTCGCACGCTTGTGGCCGTCATGGGTTCACCGTTCCTGTCCCGGCGCCGCGCGGACGTTCCCGTCCCGTCGCCGCGCGGGCGTTCCCGTGTCCCGTCGCCGTCCTGGCCCCGCGCCGACCACGCCGACCGCCTCCCTGCCCGTCCGGCGCCCTGCCCCCGCCGTCTTTCGCCGCTGCTTCCATCCCTTCCGCCTCCGCCGCCTGCGCGCGACTCTTCTCGGCATCCGTATGCCTCGGGCTCGTACGCGTCCGGCTCGTACGCGTCCGGCTCGTACGCGTCCGGCTCGTACCGTCGCGCGACCAGGCCAGCAGTTCGCCGACCGGCCATGTGGTGACGACGCGTTCCGCCGGGACGCCGCACTCCTCGGCGCGGGCGCAGCCGTGGATCTGCCAGTCGAGCTGTCCCGGCGCGTGCGCGTCGGTGTCGATGGCGAACAGAACGCCGGAGTCGACGGCGCGGCGCAGCAGTCGGCGGGGCGGGTCGAGCCGCTCCGGCCTGCTGTTGATCTCCACGGCCGTTCCCGCCTCCGCGCAGGCGGCGAAGACCCGGTCCGCGTCGAACCGTGACTCCGGGCGGCCACGGCCGGTGAGCAGCCGACCGGTGCAGTGACCGAGGATGTTCGCGCGCGGGTGGGTGACGGCGGCGATCAGGCGCCTGGTCATCGGCGCGGCGTCCATCCTCAACTGGGAATGGACGGAGACCACCACGACGTCCAGCCGCTCCAGCAGGTCGTCGTCCTGGTCGAGGGATCCGTCGGGGAGGATGTCGCACTCGATGCCGGTGAGCAGCCGGAACGGCGCCCACCGGGTGTTGAGCTCGGCGATCTCGTCCAACTGCCTGCGCAACCGCTGCGGGGAGAGTCCGTTCGCGATGGTCAGCCGGGGCGAGTGGTCGGTGAGGACCGCCCACTCATGGCCCAGTTCCGCGGCCGTGCGGCCCATCTCCTCGATGGGGCTGCCGCCGTCCGACCAGTCGGAGTGCAGATGGCAGTCGCCGCGCTGGAGGGCCAGCAGGGCGGTGCCGCCCTCGGGGCTCGGGCCGGCGGCGGACTCCTCCAGCCGCGCCAGGTAGCCGGGCACGTTCCCGGCCAGCGCCTCGCGGATCACCTGGGCGGTCCTCGGTCCGATGCCCCTGACCGACTCCAGCGAGCCGTCCGCGCCGCGCCGCGCCGCCTCTCCGTCCGCCATGGCGCCCACCACCGCGGCAGCCGTACGGAACGCCTGTACGCGGTAGGTCTCGGCGCCGCCGCGTTCGAGCAGGAAGGCGATCCGTTTCAGGGCGCGGACGGGCTCCATCGGCACCTCCACAGGGCCGCCGGGCACGAGGGGCCGGGCGCCGCGCGGCACCCGGCACCCCGGGCTGTCCCTTCCAGCTTGGCCCAGCCGGGTCCCGCCCGCACAGCGGCGGAGAGCCGCCGGAGCCGTACCGTGCCGGTGTCCTGGCGCCCCCGCCCCGGCTCCCGTACCCGTGTCCGTGTCCGGGACTCAGCCGAACGTGGTGCGCTCCAGCCAGAAGTCCAGCAGCGCGGCGTCCCCCAGCACCTCGACCCGGTCGCTGTCGGCCGGAAGGCGCCGGTTGAAGACCAGCATCACGTCGGTGAGCGGGCCGCGCAGCGCCACGGACGCCTTCTCGTGGGCGTGCCGCCAGGCGAAGCCGTCCTCACCGAACTCGATCAGCCACTCGGCGCCCGGGACGTCCGTGGCGTGCAGATGGACCGAGCGCCCGGGGCCGGTCAGTTCCAGGGCCTCCTTCTTGTATCCCGTGGAACGGACGAAGGCGATGATCTCCAGCCACTCGTCGATCGTGTCGGCGGCGAGTTCCGGAGCCACCGTGTAGTCGGCCCTCGTGGTGAGCGCCGCGTCGGCCTGGTGGACGATGGTCTCGTGCGCCATGCGGCGCGCCCAGAAGCCCGTGCTCGGCTCCCATGCCCACGACCACACCTCCTGGTCCGGTCCGGCCGCCCGCAGCGCCTCGACGGTCTTCGCCGCGCCCTGCGCCAGCCAGGCGTCGAGGGCAGCGGGGTCGTCGCCCTCGGGCGAGGATTCCGGTACGCGGTCCGGCGGGATCGCCTCGGTGGTCCGGGTGCGTACGATCTCGCCGACCCAGCGGTGGGCTCCGCCCACGTGCACGGCGAGGTCCCGCAGGGTCCAGTCGGGGCAGGTCGGAACGGTCGCCGAAAGGTCCGCTCCGCGGAGCACGGACCTCAGCGCGTCGGTGCGGCTGATGATCTCGTCACAGTAGAGGTCATGCGGAAGTGTTCCCATGCCCCGACCCTAACGAAAGGGCCACAGCCAACCCCGCGCGTCATCCGTCGGGTTGGGACGCGCTGGGCATCTCTTCCCTGTCCTTGTCCTTGCCCTCGGCCCCGGCGCTGCGGCCCGCGCCCTCGACAGGGCCGATGACGTCGTCGAAGGTGCCGGCGCCGCTGAAGCCCTGCGTCAGGAGGTACTGCCGTGACCGGCGGTACGCGCCGGGCCGGCCGCGACCGGTCCCGGCTCGCTGCCGGGCCGCGCCCCGTCGAGCAGTGCGCGCGCCTCATCGGCCTCCGGGGCGCGCAACCGCTCGTAGATGCCCAGCGCTTGCCTCCACGAGGCGGCGGCACGGCCGTTCTGGCCCAGTTCCGAGAGCGCTCGCCCCAGAAGCGTCAGCACGTTGCCGCGGCGCCACTCTCCTCCGATGCCGCGCAGCGCGGTCAGTGCGAACTCGGCGAGGGCGGCGGCCTGTGCCGGGCGCCGGGCGGCGAGTTCGACCTCGGCCAGGCGGAACAGGGTCATGCCCTCCCACAGCGGCTGACGACTGTCGCGGAACACCTTCAGGGCCGCTTCGAGGCAGTCGGTCGCGGAGTCGAGTTCACCGCTCTGTGCGAGGGCCAGGGCGAGCGCGTAACGGCCGTTGGCTCCGCGCAGGAAGTTGCCCATGGTGTCGTAGATCCCGGTGCCCCGCCGTGCCAGCGCGACGGCGCTCGCCGTCCGTCCGGTCGCGAGGTGGACGCGCGACAGGTTGCACAGGGCGGCGGCCTCTCCAGGACGGTCACCGAGGGTGCGGAAGTGCTCGACGGCCCGGGTGAGGTGCTCCTCCGCCTCCCCGTGCCGGTTCCGGTAGAGGGCGACGACGCCCGCGGCATTGAGCGCGTCGGCCGTGGCCCAGGAGTCACCGGTCGAGCCGCCGAGCCGGGCCGCCTCCCGCGCCTCGTGCTCCGCCTCCTCGAAGCGGCCCATGAGGAAGTGCAGGTGGGCGACGCTCACTCGGGCCCGCGCCTCGGCCCATGCGTCGCCCGTCTCCGCGGCGGCGTCCCGCAGAGCGGTCGCCGCGGACTCGTAGCGCCCGGACTCGCTGCCGGCCTCGGCGAGGTCCCGCACCACGAGCAGCAGATCGGCTCCCTTGCGCAACTCGCCCGACATGACCGCCTGTTGGGCGGCGCAGAGCAGTGCCCCCGCCTCATCGAACAGCCAGTCCCGGGCCTCCCGGCGGTCGGTGAAGCGCAGCCCGTCGCCCGTCGTCGGTTCCAGCCGGTCGAGCAGCCGGTCTCCGGGCCGCTCCAGTGCGTGGATGCCCGCCGCCGTCGCCAGGTAGAAGTCCAGCAGCCGTGAAAGGGCCGCCGTCCGCTCGCCCGGCACCGCCTCGTCCCGCTCCGCGCACGCGCGTGCGAACAGGCGCAGCAGTTCGTGGTACCGGTACCGGCCCGGCGCTCCCGACTCCAGCAGGGACGTGTCGACGACGGATTCGAGGAGTTCCTCTGCTTCCTCCGGGGGAAGGCCGAGCAGGGACGCCGCCGCCGGCAGGGAGATGTCCGGCCCGTCGGCCAGGCCCAGCAGGCAAAAGGCGCGCGCCTGCGCGGGCTCCAACTGCCCGTAGGCCAGCTCGAAGGTGGCCTTCACCGCCAGGTCCCCCGACCGCAGTTCGTCCAGCCGCCGCCGCTCGTCCGCCAGCTTCGCGGCCAGTACCGACACCGTCCAGGTCCGCCGCACCGCCAGCCGCGCCGCCGCGATCCTGATCGCCAGCGGCAGACGGCCGCACGCGGCGACGACGTCGAGCGCCGCCTCGCGCTCGGCGGCGACGCGTCCCGCGCCGACGATCCGGGTGAACAGGTCCAGGGCCTCCTCCGGGCTCAGCACGTCCACGTCCACGAGCCGGGCGCCCGCCAGGTCGCCCATGCGGGCCCTGGACGTGATCAGCACGGCACAGCCCTCCGTGCCCGGCAGCAGCGGTCTCACCTGGGCCGCGTCGCGCGCGTTGTCCAGGAGTACGAGTACCCGTCGGCCGTCCAGGACGGACCGGTAGAGGGCCGCGCGGTCCTCCAGGGAGTCCGGGATCGCGTTGTCCGCCATGCCCAGGGCGCGCAGGAAGGAGGCGAGGGCCGCCGCCGGTTCCAGCCCCTTCGTGCTCGCGCCGTGGAGGTCGGCGTACAACTGGCCGTCGGGAAAGGCCGGGCGCGCCCGGTGTGCGACGTGCAGCGCCAGCGTCGTCTTGCCCACGCCGCCGATGCCCGCCAGTGCCGCCACCGCCATCACCCGGCCGTTCGCCGACGTCAGCGCCTCGTCCAGCGCCGCCACCTGATCCGAGTGCCCGGTGAAGTCAGGTATGTCGGCCGGGAGTTGGGCTGGGCGTACGGGCTCGACGGACGGCTCGGGCTCCGCGGGCGAGGGGTCCGCCAGGGCCGGGTCCGCCACCAGGATGCGACGCCGCAGCTCCGTCAGGGCGGGGGCCGGATCGATGCCCAGCTCCTCCGCCAGAAGCTGTCTGGTGTCCACGTACACCGCCAGGGCCTCCGCCTGGCGTCCGCTGCGGTACAGCGCCAGCATCAGCAGTTCCCTCAGCCGCTCCCGTAGCGGATGCGCCGCCGTCAGGGCCGTGAGCTCCGAGACGGTCTCCGCGTGGTGCCCCTGCTCCAGCGCCATCTCCAGGCGGGTTTCCAGCAGTTGGAGGCGCCACTCCTCGATGCGCATGCGCTGGTTGTCCGCGAAGGGCCCCGGCACCCCGGACAGCGACTCGCCCTCCCACAGGGCCAGCGCCCTGCCGACCAGGTCCCGCGCGCGGCCCAGGTCCCCGTCGCGCCTGGCCGTCTCCGCCCGTCGCGCCAGGTCCCGCGCCCCGGTCAGGTCCAGGGCTCCGTCACCCAGGCCCCGGATCGCGTAGCCGCCCGACTCGCTCACCAGGACGCCCGGGTCGAGGACCTTGCGCAGGCGGGAGGCGTACGTCCGGACCGCGGCCAGCCCCTGCGAGGGGGGATCGTCGCCCCACAGCGCGTCGATCAGCTCGGCGGCGGTCGCCGTGCGGCCCTCGCGCAGCAGCAGAGCGGCCAACAGGCCGCGCTGCTGGGGCGATCCGAGCGGAAGAAGCGCGTCCCCGCGCCAGGCCCGCACCGGACCGAGTACGCTGAACCGCAAGGCCACCGCCCCGTCGGGAGACGTGACGGACCGCCGCTCCGGTTCCCGTGATGCGCCGCCCATGACCGCCCTCCCCTTCCGCCAGCGTAGCAACTCGTTTAGCGGACGTATATCGATCATTTATCGCGGCCTGCGACCATTGACCAACCGCACTCTGTGACTTGCCCAGTCCGGGGCTGCGCCGAGTCGGGGCCCCCGGGAGTGGCATCCCGGGCCCCCGGCCGCTCGCCCGCTCATTCGTTCACCGGCCGTTCGGCCGGGATCCGCGGGGGGCTTCCTCGCTTTTCCCAAGTCTGGCTCACTCATGGCCCTTTGAGCTACCGTCATGCCAATGCGCCGTGCCGCTGGCGGACCAGGCCCCTGCCAAGGGCCGCTGACGGTCCCGCCTGCCGGTGCGCGCCGCAGATCCGGACTGGGCAAAAGTCATAGGGAGAACGAGCGTCGTCATGCAATCAATCAGTCCACCCGTGCTGCTGGCCGGGGTCGTGGTGACCCTGGCCTATTTCCTCCTCGTCGGGTATGTCGTCAGGTCGTTGAAGTCCAACAAGCGGCTGCCCACGGTGATAGCGGCCGTGACGGGGCTCGTGGGCGCGCTTCCCATGGTGCTCTACGCCCTGTATTCCGCGCTCGGCACGTTGATGTAGCAGGCACCCGCCCGTATCGCGGAGCGGCCCGCGCGGCGCCGCGACACGGGCGATGCGCACGCTTCGCGGCTCGGGCGCAGGCTCGGGCGCCGCGACACGGGCGGGACCGGGCGCCACTACGCCGAAGGGGCGCGGCAGCAGTCCGGTTCCAGCCCGTGCGGCAGGCGTTCGCCGCCGAACACGGCGGTGGTGGCCTCGTCGCCACCGAGCGCGGCGACCGCGAGCAGCAGCGAACCGGCGGTCCAGGTGGTGAGTTCCTGCGGCCAGAACGCCCGGTTGCCCTCGAAGACGTACCCCGTCCAGTACAGGCCGCCGTCGGCGCGCAGGTGTCCGATGGACTGGAGGATCTCCAGCGCCCGGTCCGACTCGCCCATCACCCAGAGCGCCAGGGCGAGTTCGCAGCTCTCGCCGCCGGTCACCCACGGGTTGGGGAGCACACAGCGCACCCCGAGGCCGGGCACGACGAAACGGTCCCAGCCCTCCTCGATCCGTTCCCTGGCCGCCGCCCCGGCGACCGCCCCGCCGAGGACCGGGTAGTACCAGTCCATCGAGTAGCGGCTCTTGTCCAGGAAGCGCTCGGGGTGCTCGCGGATCGCGTGGCCGAGGGCCCCGGCCGCCAACTCCCAGTCGGGCTGCGGCTCCTCGCGCCGTTCGGCGATGGCGAGCGCGCAGCGCAGGGCCTGGTGGATGGAGGAGCAGCCGGTCAGCAGCGCGTCGTGGACGGGCGTTCCGTCGGCCTCGCGCTTCCAGCCGATCTGGCCGCCGGGCCGCTGCAGCCGCAGCACGAACTCGACGGCGGCGTGGACGGTCGGCCACATCCGGTCGACGAACGCGTCGTCGCCGGTGGCCAGGTAGTGGTGCCAGACGCCGACGGCCACGTACGCGCAGAAGTTGGTCTCCAGGCCGCGGTCGGTCGGCCGCGCCGGGTCCCCGTCGTGGTAGGCGGCGTACCAGGAGCCGTCACCGTTCTGGTGCCGGGCCAGCCAGGTGTACGCGCGTTCCGCGGCGGCGTGCTCGCCCGCGGCGTCGAGGGCCATGGCGGCCTCGACGTGGTCCCACGGGTCGAGGTGGTGCCCCCGGAACCAGGGCAGCGCGCCGTCCTCGCGCTGCACGGCGAGCAGGGCGGCGACGGTCTCGGCGGCCTGCTCGGTGGTGAGGACCCCGGGCAGGACGAGGTGTTCGGTCCGCTCGGGTATGGTCACGGCTCGGCCCTGGACAGATCCTCGGCGGCGACGGCGGAGCCGGTCGCGGCGACCGGGCCGGCGTCGGCGGCGTTCCCGGCCGCGGGCAGGTGCGGCTTGGTCGCGTACGCCACGAAGCTCTTGCCGACCACCGGGTTGAGCAGTTGCTCGGTGACCCGGGTGAGGGCGGGCTTCTTCATGATGTCCCAGACCAGCAGCTTGTGGTACGCGCGGACCGGCAGCGCCTTGTCGTTGTCGACACCGAACGCGCACTTGAGCCACCAGTACGGGGCGTGCAGGGCGTGGGCGTGGTGGGTGCCGTACGGCTTGAGACCGGCGCCGCGCATCCTGGCGAGCAGTTCGTCGGCCTTGTAGATGCGGATGTGGCCGCCCTCGACCTCGTGGTAGGCGTCGGAGAGCGCCCAGCAGACCTTCTCGGGGCCGTAGCGCGGAACGGTGACCGCGATCCGGCCGCCCGGCTTGAGGACCCGGACCATCTCGGCGAGCACGCCCTTGTCGTCGGGGATGTGCTCCATGACCTCGGAGATGATCACGACGTCGAACGACTCGTCGGGGAAGGGCAGGTGGAGCGCGTCGCCCTCCATCGCGGCGGCGGTGGCTCCCTCGGGGGCCTCCCCCGCCTCCTTCATCGCGGCGAACCACTTCGCGACCTCGCGGATCTCCTCACCGTTCCGGTCGAGGGCCACGACCCGGGCGCCGCGCCGGTAGCACTCGAAGGCGTGGCGTCCGGCGCCGCAGCCCAGGTCGAGCACTCGATCACCTGCGGCGAGCGGGAAGCGGGTGAAGTCCACGGTCAGCACGGATGCCTGCTTTCGCGGTCGGGGGACGGTCGGGTGGCGTTCGGAGGGGTCGGGAGGTTCCCGGGATCAGCGGGCGGCGCCACGGGGCAGGGGGCCGGGACGGCCGCGTGTGGGGGCGGCGGGGTCAACGGCCGCCGCCGGTACGCGCGGTACCGGCACGGGCCGCCGCGATCGCCTCGCGGTAGCGGGCCGCGGTGCCGATGGCGGCCTGCTTCCACGTGAACCGGGACAGCACCCGGGCACGGCCCGCCGCGCCGAGCCGGGCCCGCAGTTCCGGGTCGCCGAGCAGCCGGACGAGCGCGTCGGCCAGTGCCCCCGCGTCGGCGGGCGCAACGGCCAGACAGGTCTCTCCGTCCGGCCCGGCGACCTCGGGGATCGCGCCGCCGGTGGTGGCGACGAGGGGCGTGCCGGTGGCCATGGCCTCGGCGGCCGGCAGCGAGAAGCCTTCGTACAGCGAGGGAACACAGGCCACCTGGGCGCCGCGCACCAGGTCGACGAGTTCGGCGTCGCTGACGCCCTTGACGAACTCCACGGCGCTCCGGAGCCCGTGCCGTTCGATGGCCTGCGCGACCGGCCCGTCCTCGGCCCGCCTGCCGACGACCACGAGATGCGCCGCCGGGTTCCCGGTGCGGACCTTGGCGAGCGCCTCGACGAGGTGGACGAGGCCCTTCAGGGGGACGTCGGCGCTGGAGGTGGTGACGATCCGGCCGGGGACCTCGGGGACGGACGGGTCGGGCGACCACAGGTCGGTGTCCGCGCCGATGTGGACGACGTGGATGCGGTTCTCGCGCACCCCGAGGTGGTCGACGATCTCCTGCTTGGAGGAGCCGGAGACGGTGAGGACGGACGGCAGCCGGCGCGCGACCCGCTTCTGCATGCGGGTGAAGCCGTACCAGCGGCGTACGGAGGCGCGCCGACGGCGGGTCTCGGCGGCGTCCAGCTCCAACTGGCGGTCGACGGTTATGGGGTGATGGATCGTCGTGACGAGCGGGGCGCCGAGGTCGGCCAACAGCCCATAGCCCAGGGTCTGGTTGTCGTGGATGACGTCGAACGCGCCGCGCCTTGCCGCGAGATGGCGGCGGGCACGCAGGCTGAAGGTGAGCGGCTCCGGGAAGCCGCCGGTCCACATGGTGGCGACCTCGGCGGCGTCGATCCAGTCCCGGTACTCGTCGCGCTTCGGGGTGCGGAACGGGTCGGGCTGGCGGTAGAGGTCGAGGCTCGGCAGTTCGGTGAGCGGTACACCCTCGT
This sequence comes from Streptomyces sp. NPDC047982, assembly GCF_043204165.1. NCBI lineage: Bacteria > Bacillati > Actinomycetota > Actinomycetes > Kitasatosporales > Streptomycetaceae > Streptomyces > Streptomyces sp. NPDC047982. The sequence continues at coordinate 119,950 of NZ_JBIDBS010000020.1, forward strand.
CGAGCACGGGGTACGGCTGCGCGCCGATCACTTCGACGCTGTGGCCGAGGCGGGCGAGTTCGCGGCTGAGGTGGCGCACGTAGACGCCCTGGCCGCCGCAGAAAGGATTGCCCTTGTAGGTGAGGAGTGCGATGCGCAACGGCCGTTCGTCGGTACTGCCCGACGGGTCGCCGCTGGCGCGGGGGCCGGTGTCTATGGCCTCGGCGGTCACTCGGCCCCCCTCTTCTCACTGCGTTTTCGCCGGAGCGTAACCGCTCGCGTTAATCTAGAACAAGTTTCAGACTGGAACGTTCAATGAGCTACGAATCTACCGGCAGGTAGCGTCGGTGCAACGGCCGGACCGGGTGATTCGCGCCACGACCGGCCCAGGGCCGTGTGCATGCTGTGCGCCGCCGGGAGACCGAGCACCTCTTTCCGGCGCTGAACGAAAGCCATGGATGGGGAACACATGACAGCCGAAGCCAGACCGGCATCGCCGCCCCTGACCGAGCGCCAGGAGGCACGCCGCCGCCGCATCCTGGACGCCAGTGCCCGGCTCGCCGTCCGGGGCGGGTTCGAGGCGGTGCAGATGCGCGAGGTCGCGGAGGCCGCCGAGGTCGCCCTCGGCACGCTGTACCGCTACTTCCCCTCCAAGATCCACCTGCTGGTCGCCACGATGCAGGACCAACTCCAGCAGATGCACACGACGCTGCACAAACGCCCGCCGTCCGGGGACGATCCCGCGCAGCGGGTGGCCGACACCCTGATGCGGGCCTTCCGTGCGCTCCAGCGCGAACCGCACCTGGCGGATGCCATGGTGCGGGCGCTGACCTTCGCGGACCGCAGCGTCAGCCCGGAGGTGGACACCGTCTCGCGGATCACGACGGCGATCATCCTGGACGCCATGGGACTGAAGGACCCGACGCCGGAGCAGCTGTCCGCGGTCCGGGTCATCGAGCACACCTGGCACTCGGCGCTGATCACGTGGCTGTCGGGGCGGGCGTCGATCGCCCAGGTGAAGATAGACATCGAGACGGTGTGCCGGCTGATCGAGCTGACGGCACCGGAGCGCGGGCGCGGGGACGGGGTCTGACGGCACCGGAGTGCGGGCATGGGGCCGACGGGGACAGGACCCGAAACGGCACCGGAGCGCGGGCGCGACGCCTGACGGCCCGGCGGTCCTGAAGCCCGGCGACCCGACAGGCGTGCGTGGCCGGGAGCAGACGCCCCGACCGTCCGACAGTCCGAGGACCGGTGGTACCGCAGCGCGGCGGCGCGCCGGGGCGTGGGCGGGCCGCGGGCCACCCCATGTGCGGCTGCCACATGTGCGCCGCGTCAGGTGGGGTGCCCTGCACCATGTCGACGGCGGCGCGGTGTTCATACGGTTCGGCGACATCCCCCGAAACCCCCCGAGGAGCCGGTCACCATGCGTCGCAGAGCCACAGGCACGGACACCGTCCACCGCCGTCCCAGATCCCTGTCCACCGTCGCCGTACTGGCCTCGGCCGGTCTCCTGCTGGCCGGGTGCACCGCCGCGGGGAAGGCGGGTGAGGACGGTTCCGGCGGGGACGCGAAGGACCAGAGCGTGAAGGTCGGTCTGGTGTACTCCCGTACCGGGCTGCTCGCCGACTACGGGAAGCAGTACCGCGACGGGTTCATGGCGGGCCTGGACTACGCGACCAAGGGCACCGGGAAGGTCGCCGGGCACAAGATCGAGGTCACCGAGCAGGACGACGCGGGCGACCCCGGCAAGGCGGTCTCGGCGGCCAAGAACCTGATCGGCAAGGGCCACAAGGTGCTGGCCGGCACCACCGATTCCGGGGTGGCCCTCCAGATGGCGCCGCTCGCCGCCCAGAACAAGGTGCTCTACATCAACGGACCGGCGGCCACCGACGCCCTGACCGGGGTCAACGACTACACCTTCCGCTCGGGCCGGCAGTCCTACCAGGACATCCTCACCGCCGGGGAGATGCTCGGCGGGGCCAAGGGCAAGAAGGTCACGGTGCTGGCCCAGGACTCCACCTTCGGGCAGGCCAACGTGGCCGCCGTGAAGGCCGTCCTCGGCGCCCGGGGCGCGAAGGTGGGATCCGTGCTGGCCCCGCCCAGCGCCACCGACCTGACCCCGTTCGCCCGGCAGGTGAAGGCGGGCTCGCCCGACCTGGTCTTCGTCGCCTGGGCGGGCTCCACGGCACCGGCGCTGTGGACCGCGCTGGACCAGCAGGGCGTACCGGAAGCGAGCAAGGTCGTGACGGGCCTCGCCGGGACCGCCTCGTACCCGGTCTTCGGTGACGCCGGCACCAAGGTGTCGTTCCTGGCGCACTACTTCCCCGGCGCGGGCGGCGGCAACGCCGTGGAGAAGGCCATGCTCGACGCGGTCGGCAAGGCGGGCGGCACCCCGGACCTGTTCACCCCCGACGGGTTCACCGCCGCGCAGATGGTGGTGCGGGCCGTCGAGAAGGGTGGCGCCACCGACACCGCCGCCATGGTGAAGGCCCTGGAGGACTGGACCTTCGACGGGGTGAAGGGGAAGGTGCGGGTCCGTGCCGAGGACCACGCCCTGCTCCAGCCGATGTTCGTCGCGAAGCTCGACGGGAAGGGCGCCGCCGCGAAGCCGCGGCTGGTGACCACCGAGCCGATGGACGAGGTGGCTCCGCCCGCGAAGCCGTCGGCGGGCTGACCGATGCCCGTACCCCACACCACCGCGCAGCGCCCGGGCGAGGCCGCGGCCTGCGCCCCCGTGCTCCGGCTGAGCGGCCTCGGCTGGCGCGTCGGCGGGGCGACGATCGTCGAGGACGTCTCCCTGGACGTCCGCGAGGGCGAGTTCCTGGCCTTCATCGGTCCCAACGGGGCGGGCAAGACCTCCCTGTTCAACCTGATCAGCGGGCTGACCGCGGCCACCGCGGGCACCATCGAGCTGGACGGCGCGGACGTGACGGGCCGTCCCGCGCACGAACGGGCGAGGCGCGGCATCGGCCGCACCTTCCAGACGTCGAGCCTCTGGCCGGGGATGTCCGTCGCCGACCATGTGCGGCTGGCCGCGCAGGCGGCCCGCGGCGGCTCGTACCGGCTGTGGCGGCGCGCCTGCGCGTACACCGCCGAGGTGGCCGACGTGCTGGAGCGCACCGGTCTCGGCCACCGGGCACGGGCGCTGGCGTCCGAGTTGTCGCACGGCGAGAAGCGGAAGCTGGAGCTGGCGGTGCTGCTGGTCGGCGAACCGCGGCTGATGCTGCTGGACGAGCCGATGGCGGGGGTGAGCGCGGAGGAGGTCCCCCCGCTCACCGAACTCATCCGCACCCTGCACCGGGACGAGGGCCGCACCGTCCTGATGGTGGAGCACCACATGGACGTCCTGCTGGGCCTGGCCGACCGGCTCGCCGTGATGCACCACGGCAGTCTGCTGGCCCTGGACACCCCCGAGGCCGTGACCGCCGACCCGACCGTGCAGCGGGCCTACCTCGGGGAGGGACTGTGACGACCGGACCCCTGCTCGCCGTACGGGACCTGCGGGTTCTGATCGGCGGCCGGCACATCCTGCACGGCGTGGACCTGGACGTCGCCCGGCACGGCGTGACCGCGCTCCTCGGCCGCAACGGCGCCGGGAAGACCACGACCGTGCGCGGCGTCCTCGGTCTCGTCCCGCGCACCGGCAGTGTGCGGCTGGACGGGACGGAGACGGTGTCGATGCCCACCCACACCGTGGTGCGGCTGGGCATCGGCTACGCCCCCGAGGACCGGGGCATCTTCGCCGGGCTGACCGTGGCGGAGAACCTGCGGCTGGCCGAGCGGCCCGGCGCGGGCGAGCCCGCGTACCCGCTCGTCCATGAGCTGTTCCCCGAACTGAAGCTCCGGGAGCGGCAGTTGGCCGGGACGCTGTCCGGAGGCCAGCAGCAGATGGTGGCGATCGGGCGCACGCTCCTGAACGGCAACCGGCTGATCATCGCCGACGAGCCCACCAAGGGCCTGGCGCCCAAGGTGGTGACCGAGGTCGCCGAGGTGCTGGAGCGCGCCGCCGAGGCGGTGCCGGTGCTGCTGGTGGAGCAGAACCTCGCCGTCGTACGGCGTCTGGCCGCGCACTGCGCGGTGCTCGCCGACGGCCGCACGGCCCACCAGGGCCCGGCGGCCGAACTGCTCGCCGACGCGGAGGCGGCGCGGCGTCTGCTGGGCGTGGGACACGGTCCGGCCCCCCACACGTCCTGCGCGAGGACGGATTCACCGTCCGCGGGGGCCGATTCACCGTCCGTGAAGGCGGATTCACCTTCCGTGGAGGCGGATTCCTGATGTCCACCGTCGTTCTGCTCACCATGACCGGACTCGGTCTGGGGGCGCTCTACTTCCTCGTCGCGTCGGGCCTCTCGCTGATCTTCGGCCTGATGGACGTGCTCAACTTCGCGCACGGGGCGCTGCTCTCCGTCGGCGCGTACGGCACCTGGTGGGCGGCGTCCGGGAACCTGCCCGGCGCCGGGCCCGAGGGAGCGGGCTTCGTCCTCGCCGTGCTGTTCGGTACGGCGATGGGCACCGCGGCCGCCGTGCTGCTGGAACTCGCCGTCGTCCGCCCGCTCTACACCCGGCCCCGCGAGCAGGTGCTCGCCACGGTCGGGGTGGGACTCGCCATCCCCGCGCTGCTGTCGGGGATCTGGGGCTCGGACGCCCTGACCTTTCCCGGGCCGAAGGCGCTGTCGGGCACCTTCGAACTGCTCGGCGCCCACATACCGGTCAACCGGCTGGTGCTGGTCGCGGCGGCGGTCGTGGTGCTGGTGGCGCTGCGGCTCTTCCTCGGCCGTACCCGGCACGGCCTGGTGGTGCGGGCCGGGGTCGAGGACCGGGCGATGGTCACCGCGCTCGGCATCGACGTCCGGAAGGCGTTCACCCTCGTCTTCGCGATCGGCGGCTGTGCCGCCGCGCTCGGCGGGGCGCTCGGCGGCCTGTACTTCGGCTCGGTCGACCCCCGTCAGGGGACCTCGCTGCTGATCTTCGCGTTCGTCGTGGTGGTCACCGGCGGCATGGGCTCGGTGACCGGTGCCGCGGTGGCGTCCGTCGTCATCGGCCTGGTCCAGCAGTTCGCCAACTACTACACCGCAGCGGGCCTCGGCGACCTGGCCGTCGTCGTCCTGCTCGCCGCGCTGCTGCTCGTCCGGCCGCGCGGACTGACCGGGAGGCTCGCGTGAGCGCCGTCACCGAGACACACGACCGCACCGCCGACAGACGCCCCGCCGCACCGGCCGGGGCGGGGAACACGGCCCGGGTGCTGCGCCGCTGGTGGCCCGCCGCCGCGCTGCTGGTGCTGCTCGTCGCACCGTTCAGCGCGCTGCCGCTGCCGGGGCTCCTGGACGGGCCGGTGGGCAGTCCGGGAAGTCTCCAACTCCTCGCGACCTGCCTGCTGTTCGGCGCCCTGGCGACCGGCTACGACCTGTTGCTCGGCCGCACCGGGCTGCTCTCCTTCGGGCATGCGCTGTACTTCGCCACGGGCAGCTACGCCACCAACATGTTCCTGCTGGAGGCGGGTCTGCCGTTCGCGGTCTCCGCGCTGCTCGGCCTCTGCACCGGAATCGTGCTCGCGCTGGTCCTGGGGTCGGTGAGCCTGCGGGTCACCGGCATCGGTTTCTCGATGGTGACGCTGGCGTTCGCCCAGGCGGGCTCGATCCTGGTCTCCCGCAACCCCGGCGGTCTCACGGGCGGCGAGGAGGGGCGGGCCGCCCCGGCCGAACTGCTCCCGTCCTGGCTGGTGGGCATCGACCACACCGCGAACCTGTACTGGGTGGCGCTCGGCTATCTCGTCCTCACCCTGGCCGTCGTCCACTGGGCGGTCCGCTCCCCCACCGGACGGGTCTGGGAGGGCATCAAGGAGAACGAGCGCCGGGTGGAGGTGCTGGGGCTGAAGCCGTACGGGTTCAAGCTGACGGCGTTCGTCCTGGCCGGGGCCCTGGCCGCGCTGGGCGGCCTGGTGCATCTGCTGCTCACCGGCGGCTCGACCCCGCAGACGACCACCTCCGACTTCACCCTCTCGCTCCTGGTGATGGTGGTGCTCGGCGGATCGGGCACCCGCTGGGGCCCGATGGTCGGCGGCATCCTGTACACCTGGGCCGATCACCGGCTCGGTGATCTGGCCGGATCGGGCGCGGTCGCGGACCTGCCCGCGGTGCTGCGGGTGCCGCTGTCCCAGCCGCTGTTCCTGCTCGGTGCGCTGTTCGTCGCCGTGGTACACCTGCTGCCGGGCGGCCTGGCCCGGCTGCCCGCCCGGCTCGGCGCCGCGCGCCGCAAACCGGCCAAAACCCCGTCCCCGACCCCTGCCCGGAAGGACAACGGACAGTCGTGAAGCCGTACGAAGAGATACAAGTCCCCGTGAGCGGGGGCGAGTTGGCGGTCCTGCGGTGGCCGGCCCGGGAACCGGACGCCCCGGTCGTCGTCGCCCTGCACGGCATCACCTCCAACGCCCTGTCCTGGGCCGCGGTGGCCCGGCTGCTGGACGGGCGCGCCACCCTGATCGCCCCGGACCTGCGGGGCCGGGCCGCCAGTTGCGGACTGCCGGGGCCGTACGGCATCGCCACGCACGCCGACGATGTCGCGGCCCTGGCGGAGGCACTCGGCCTGGACCGGGTGGTGCTGGCGGGCCATTCGATGGGGGCGTTCGTGACGGCGCTGGCAGCCGTGCGGCACCCGGACCGGTTCGGGCCGCTGCTGCTGGTCGACGGCGGGATCGGCTTCCCGGCGCCCACGCATCTGTCCCCGGACGAGCTGATGACCGCGGTGATCGGCCCGGCCATGGACCGGTTGTCGATGACGTTCCCGGACCGGGCGGCGTACCGCGCGTTCTGGCAGGCGCACCCGGCGTTCGCCGACGACTGGTCGGACGAGGTGGACGCGTACATCCAGCGCGATCTGACCGGCGAGGAACCGGCCCTGCGTTCCACCTGCCGGATCGAGGCGGTACGCACCGACGGCATCGGCCTCTTCGACGAGGAGGTGCTGACGGCGGTCCGGAGGCTGCCCGCCCCGGCGACCCTGCTGTGGGCACCGCGCGGGCTGATGAACGAGGAGCAGGGCCTGTACGACGAGACCCGCCTGGCGACGGCCGATCTCGGCGGCACGGGCGTGACGCCGGTGCGGGTCCCGGACGTCAACCACTACACGGTGCTGACCGGTGAGAAGGGCGGACGGGAGGTCGTGCGGCATCTGCTGGAGCTGTGCGGGGCCCGCTGACGCGGGACGAGGGCGGGTCCGGCCGGGGCGGCGCACGCCACCGGCCGGCCTCCGCCCGCGCCGGATCTCCGGGGCGGAGTCACCGCTCCCGGGTGCTCGTCAGCTCATGGAGTCTGAGGGCGAGTTGTATTTCCAGGGCCCGTCCGGGCTCGTTCCAGTCGTGCCCCAGCAGCGCCTGCACCCGGTCCAGTCGCTGAACCACCGTATTGACGTGCACGTGGAGTTCGTCCTTGGCGCGGACGAGGCTGCCCCCGGACCCGAAGTAGGCCCGCAGGGTCCGCACGAGGTGGGTGCCGCGCCGCTCGTCGTACTCCAGCAGCGGTCCCAACGTCGCCGCCACGAAGCCGTCGACGTTCTGACCGTTCCCCAATACCACGCCCAGAAAGCCGAGTTCATCGACGCACGCGCCCTCGCCGGTGCGCCCCAGGACTCGCATGGCGCGCAGACAGCGGGCGGCCTCCTCGTACGCGGCGACCAGCTCCCGCACCCCGCGGGCGGGCCCGGCGGCGGCCACGGTGACCGGGGCCTGGACCAGTTGCCCGAGCTGGACCGCCGCCGCCCGTGCCGCGTCGCCGGCACCCGCCCCGGGACCGTCGCCCACGCGCGCCCCCGGGCCGTCGCCGGCGCCCGCCCCGAGGTCGTCGACGGCGGTCAACAGCACGACCTGCCCGTGGTGTTCGGCGCTCACCCCGCGCATGTCGCCGCCGAAGAGACAGCGCACCGCGGCCGGGGCCAGCCGCCCCCGCGCGCCTCCGTCCGCCAGCAGCAGCAGATGCGGCCGGTCGAGGTCGATGCCGAGGCGCCGGCCGCGCTCGACGAGTCCGGCCGGGTCGCGGTCCGCGTCCGTCAGCAGGTCGGTGATCAGTTCCCCGCGCACCCGGTTCTCGGTCTCGGCCACCGTGCGCCGCAGCAGCAGGAGCAGCCCGGTGACGACCGAGGCCCGCTCGAACAGCCGCCGGTCCGAGTCGTCGAGCGGAGCGCGCCGGTGCAGGACCAGTCCGGCCATGCGCTCCCGCCCCGCGAGAACGGCGCAGATCCACCGTCCGTCCCGGTGCACGGCGCGGGCCCCCGTACGGGACTCCTCCGCGGTCTCGGTCAGCCATCCGGCGTCCATGCTGTCGGCGGCGAAGTCCTCGCCGCCGGGCCGGACGGCCGCGAGGGGCCGGCCGCCCGGGTCGTGGATGGTGAGCGGGGAGTCGAGCAGCGCCGCGACGGCGGCGGCGACGTCCTTGACGTCCCGGCCGCGCAGCACCAGGTCCGTCAGCCGGTCGTGGGCCTCCTCGGCCCGCCGCATGGCCGCGGAGTGCGCTCGTACGGCGGCGTTGGCCTCGGCCAGCTCCGCGTTCGTCTCGGCCAGTTCGTCGAGGGCGGAACGGGTGTCGGCGAGCGCGCGAGCGGTGTCGATGGCGATCGCGGCGTGCGCGGCGAGCGAGCACAGCAGGGCGACCTCGTCGGGGCTGAACACCCGGGGCGCGCGGTCGGCGGCGAACAGCACGCCGATGACCTTGCCCGTGCCGCCGCGGCTGGAACCAAGGAGCAGGGGGACGCCCAGGATGGCGACGAGCCCCTCGTCCAGCACCCCGGCGTTGATGTTGCGGGTGTGGCGGAAGCGGTCGTCGGTGCGGTAGTCGTGGGTGGCGTACGGGCGGGCGGTCTGCGCCACCAGACCGCCGAGCCCTTCGCCCAGTTCCAGCCGCAGTTGCTGGAAGAGCACCGACACCGAACCGTCGGTCACCCGCATGTACGTGTCCCCCGCCTCCTCGTCGGGGAGTGTGAGGTACGCGGTGTCCGTGCCGAGCAGCATCCTCGCCCGGCGGACGATCGCCTTGAGGACGTCGTCCAGTTCGCGGGAGGCCGCCAGGTCGCCCGCCGTGTCGAAGAGCGCGGTGAGCTGGAGTTCACGGCGGCGGTGCTGGCGCAGCGCGCCCCTGATCCGCAGGGCGGTGGCGGTGGCCCGTTCCACCTCCGCCAGATCGCCGGCCCGCACCCCGGCGGCCCGTGCCTGCGAGGAGACGGCCCCCAGCGCCTCGGCGGGGGCGTTGTCGGCCAGCAGGTCGAGCAGGCGCCGCAGATGGGGTGCGGCGGAGGCGTCGGAGGCGGCGGGGGTGCCGACAGCGGAGTCGGCGGAGTCGGCGGAGTCGGCGGGCTGGGACGGATCAGACATGGCGGCCGGAATTCATCGGGGTCGGTGGGTCAGTTGGCGGTCCAGCCGCCGTCCATGGGGAGCGAGGTGCCGGTGATGTGCCCGGTGCGCGGTCCGCAGAGCCACAGCACGGCCTCGGCGACGTCCTCGGGTTCGATCAGCCGCTTGATCGCGCTGCGTTCCAGCATCACCCGGCCCACCACTTCCTCCTCCGAGATGCCATGTGTACGGGCCTGGTCCGCGATCTGGTTCTCGACCAGCGGTGTGCGTACGTAACCGGGGTTGACGCAGTTGCTCGTCACCCCGTGCTCCGCCGCTTCGAGCGCCACCACCTTGCTGAGCCCCTCCAGTGCGTGCTTCGCCGCCACATAGGCCGACTTGTAGGGGCTGGCCCGCAGACCGTGCACGGACGAGATGTTGACCACGCGCCCCCAACCGCGTTCGTACATGCCCGGCAGGGTGCGGCGCAAGATGCGGAACGGCGCCTCCACCATGACGCGCTGGATCAGCGCGAACCGCTCCGGCGGGAACGCGTGCACGGGCGCGACGTGCTGGAGCCCGGCGTTGTTGACGACGATGTCCGCGTCGGCGGGCAGCGCGTCCACCTCGTCCGGGACGGAGAGGTCGGCCACCCACACCGTCCCGCCGATCTCCTCGGCCAGGTCCCGGGCGGCGTCGGCGGCCCTGTCCACCACGTGTACGTGGGCCCCCGCGGCGGCCAGGGCCTGGGCGCAGGCCCGCCCGATCCCGCTCGCGGCACCCGTCACCAGAGCGGTGCGCCCGGCGAGCGGCGGCCGGTCCCCCGACCGGGGCGTGTCCGCGGCGGACGGCGCGCCGGTCGGGACGGTGGGCAAAACGACGTTCGGGGCGGCGTGCGGGGCCGCGCTCCCTGCGGACCCGCGGTCCTGGTTCTGAGGAGTCTCCATGGCCGTCACCGTAAGGAGACCGGGGCCCGGGTCACACGGGGCCGGTACACACACCCTCGTGCACCGGCATGGTGACGGCGTACATGGCGCGGCGCCGCAGGCGGCTCCTCCCTCCTCACCCCAGGGCACATCGCATCCGCGCTCCGGAGACGGTTTCACGCGCCGAAGCGCGCCCCGTGACAGCGGACGCAAGAGCTCCCGCGCACACAGCCGGGACCCGGGAATGTCCGCCCGGCCCATGGGCGGGGCGGACACCGGCTCATAGCGTCCGCCCCGCACCCGACTCATTCAAGACGACGTACTCGCACCGTCCGAACGGCCAGAAGACCCCGGACCCCCGAGCACAGGGAGGCATCCGTGCGCCCATCGATCCTGCGACGCCTGCTCCGGCGCGTCGCCTCCACCGCCGCGCTCGCCCTCGTCGCGGCGACGCTGAGCACCGCGGCGACCGCCCCACCGGCGAGCGCCGCCCCCGCGACGGCCGCGGTCGCGGGCGGCCTGCAACAGGTCACCGGTTTCGGCACCAACCCCGGCAACCTCCAGATGTTCGCGTACGTCCCGGACGGCCTGCCCGCGAACGCTCCCCTGGTGGTGGCCCTGCACGGCTGCGCGCAGAGCGCCGACGCCTACTACACCAACTCGGGCTGGCCGAAGTACGCCGACCTGTGGGGCTTCGCCGTGGTGTTCCCGCAGACCTCGGCCGCCAACAACGCACTGTCCTGCTTCAACTGGTTCGACCAGGCCGACAGCGGCCGGGGCAGGGGCGAGGCCGCGTCCATCGCGCAGATGGTGGCGTACGCGAAGCAGCAGTACGGCTCGGACGGGCAGCGGGTGTACGTGACCGGCCTGTCGGCGGGCGGCGGCATGACGGCCGACCTCCTGGCCGCGTACCCGGACGTGTTCGCGGGCGGCTCCGTGGCCTCGGGCCTCCCCGCCCAGTGCGCGACGAGCCAGGTGGGCGCGTCCGCCTGTCAGACGGGCACGGTGAAGCTGACGCCCGCGCAGTGGGGCGACAAGGTCCGCGCCTCCCGCCCCGGCTACTCGGGACCCTGGCCCCGGGTGGCGATCTGGCAGGGAACGGCCGACTACACGGTCAACCCGGCCAACGCCACCGCCCTGCGCGACCAGTGGACCGACGTCTGGGGCATCGGCCAGACCCCGTCATCGACGGACACCCTGCCCGGCAACACGACGCGCAGCACCTACGACGACGCCTCCGGCCGGCCTGCCGTCCAGACGTACTCGGTCTCCGGCATGGGCCACGGCCTGGCGGTGAACCCCGGCTCCGGCACGGAGCAGTGCGGCTCGACGGCCACGTACTTCCTGAACGCCATCTGCTCCACGTACCACACGGGCGTCTTCTGGGGCCTCGACCAGGGCACCCCCGGCGGCGGCGACCACCTCCCCGCCCCGTCCGGTCTGCGCGTCACCGGCGTCACGGCCGACAGCGTCTCGCTCTCCTGGAACGCGGTCGAGGGCGCCGACTCGTACACGGTCCGCCGCGACGGCGCGAAGGTCGCCTCCACCACCTCGACGACGTACACGGACCGGGGCCTCACCGCCGGTACGACCTACCGCTACACGGTGACCGCCGCCGACGCTTCGGGCACCCCCGGCACGGCCTCGCCCCAGGTGACGGCGACGACGACCGGTTCCGCGCCCGCCCGCTGCTTCACGGCGAGCAACTACGCGCACGTGGCGGCCGGAAGGGCCCACACCATGCTCGGCTTCGTCTACGCGAACGGATCGAACCAGAGCATGGGCCTGTACAACATCTTCATCGCCCACACCCTGCGCGAGTCACCGGCGGGCCACTTCGTGCTCGCGGACACGGGCTGCACGCCCTGAGCAGCGCCCTTCGCTCTACCGGGGTTGGCCGTGCGAGCCCCGCACGACCACCCCGGGTCCCCGCCGTCCGTCCGCGCCAACGGCCCCGGGCGTCGGCTCGGCCGGCGCTGTCGGCCGCGGGCGGCCCGGCGACGCGGCTTCCGTGATCCGGTACCAACGAGGTCCTGGTGGGCGCCCTCGGCGTGACGGTGCGGACGGAACCGTCCCTCGATCCGGGTTCGTGGCGAACACGGGAAGCGGGCCGGCTACTCCTCCGGCGGGAACACCACTTCCCCCGAACCTGCGAGCGTGATCAGGATGGCCTCGACCGGGCATCCCTCGGCCGCCGCGAGGACCCGCTCGTCCGCGTCGGACTCCGGGGAGGCGGGCCGCGACTGGCGGGCGGAGTCCAGCGCGAAGGCGCCCGGGGCGTGGTTCACGCACAGCGCGGAGCCGATGCACAGCCTCCGGTCGACCTCCACGGCCCAGCGGTCCCCCATCACGCGCCTCCCTCGTCAGCGGCACGGGCCCGGTAGCCGGCCGGCAGGTGGATCATCTTGTGCTCGAAGTACTCGCCGTACCCCTCGGGCCCGAACTCCCGTCCCAGGCCGGAGTTCTTGTAACCGCCGAACGGGCCGAGCATGTCCAGGCTGAAGGTGTTCACACTGTACGTGCCCGTCCTGACTCGGCGGGCGATGTCGATGCCGTGCTCGGTGTCGGCGGTCCAGACGCTGCCGCTGAGGCCGTAGTCGGAGTCGTTGGCGATGCGCACCGCCTCGTCCTCGTCGCCGTACGGGATCAGGCAGATGACGGGGCCGAAGATCTCCTCACGGGCGATGCGCATGGAGTTGTCGACGTCCCCGAAGAGCGTCGGCTCGACGTACCAACCGCGTTCCTGGGAGGCCGGACGGCCGCCGCCGGTGAGGATCTTCGCGCCCTCGTCCTGGCCGATCCGGATGTAGTCGAGCGAACGCCGCCGCTGGCGCTCGGCGACCAGGGGGCCGAGTTCGGTGGCGGGGTCGAGCGGGTCGCCGACCTTCAGCGCGGCCGCCGCGGCGGCGAACGCCTCGGCGGTCTCCCCGTAACGGGAACGCGGCACGAGGATGCGGGTCTGGGCCACGCATGCCTGGCCGTTGATCATCCAGGCGAACGGGACGATCCCGGCGACGGCCGTGTCCAGGTCGGCGTCCGGGAGGATCACGGCCGCGGACTTCCCGCCGAGTTCGAGCGTGACCCGGGTGAGGTTGCGGGAGGCGACCTCCATCACCCGGCGCCCCGCGGCCACCGACCCGGTGAACGACACCTTGTCGACGCCGGGGTGCCCGACCAGGTACTCGCTGACCTCGCGGTCGGCCGGCAGGATCGACAACACGCCCTCGGGAAGCCCGGCTTCGGTGGCGATCTCGGCCAGGATGTAGGCGTCCAGCGGGGATTCGGGCGACGTCTTGAGGATGGCGGAGCAGCCGGCCAGAAGCGCGGGCGCGAGCTTGGCGGCGGCGGTGAACTGCGGGACGTTCCACGGCACCACGGCCGCGACCACCCCCACCGGCTCGCGGCGCACCAGCAGCGGCCCGAGCGCCCCGTCGCGCCGCTCCTCGTACGGGAAGGTACGGGCGACGGTGATCGCCGCGTCCCACACCATCATCGCGGAGAGCGCCTGCACCATCACGCTGGACGTGTACGGGGTGCCGTTCTCCGAGCTGATGACCCGGGCCACCTCCTCGTACCGGGCGGCGAACGCGTCCTTGACCCTGGTCACGACCGCGATCCGCTCGTCCAGGCTCATACGCGGCCAGGGCCCCTCGTCGAACGCCCGCCGCGCGGCGGCGACGGCCCGGTCCACGTCCGCCTCGCAGGCGTGCGGCACCCGGCCGATGACCTGTTCGGTGTGGGGCGATACGACCTCGATGACCTCCCGGCCCAGCGGATCGACCAACTCACCGCCGATGAACAGTTTTCCGTGTTCGACAAGCTCGGTCATGGCTGCTGCCTCCCGCGAACCGGCGTTAAGAGACCTTCTGACGGACGGATCTTCTGGCAAGGACTGATGGACCGTCGAAACTGATACCAGTTCCAGTTCCAGGAGTCCACGGCCGTAGCCGTTCCGGAAGCCTCGGCAACACTCCGGGAGCCCCGGAGGATCCGGGGCGCTCGACCACGCCCCGTGGAACAACCACCACACCCCCAGATCTGACGCTCCGTCACCACACCAAACTTGAACAACGAAAAACCTCTGTAATGGCGCCGCCAACATTCTTAGGATCAAGCCAGACCGAAGGCCGATCCACGGGGGACGAGGCCGAACGGTCCGTCGATGCGACGCGGGCGAAACACGGGGGATTCCCACCTTTCTCCTGCATGCTCTCGCATCTCGGGCACCTCTCCCCTGCCCGGCCTTCACTGGCCGCCGTCCGCGACGGTTCCGACCGCCGCGGGCACAACAGGGGGAATTTCCTTGAGGCGTACCCGTATACGCACCACCGCGAGGATCACGTCCGTCACCGCGCTCGTACTGGCCGCGGGAGTCGGCGGGGCTTCCAACGCCCACGCCGACTACTACAGCGGCGGCATGCCGAGCCCCAAGTTCAACGTGAAGGACGTGGGCATCAACCCGACTTGGGTCGGGTTCCTCGACACCGGCCGCAAGAACTGGAACAACGCCAAGGCGGGCGCCAGCATCGGCCGCAAGTCCAGCGCCAAGGCCACCTTCACGGCCGGGCGCTACAGCCAGAGCTGGTACGGCCTCTACTCGCCGTCCGGCCTGCGTCCCATCAACCGCATCTTCTCGATCAAAGTGAACGCCCGGACCCTGTCCCGGGACGCCGGATCGAAGATGACCGAGTGGTCCCGCAGCACCACCACGCACGAGCTGGGCCACGCCCTGAGCCTCGACGACAACCCCAAGACCAAAAAGGCGTCCCTGATGAAGCACAGCAGGAACAGGGCCACCGTGCAGAAGCCGCTGGCGTACGACGTCTCCGAAGTCAAGAGGATCTACTGATGATGAAACTGCGCCACGCCGTCACGGGCGGTTCCGCCCTCCTCGTCGCCCTCACCGCCGCGGGCTGCTCCAGCGGCGGGGAAGGAACCGGGAGCAAGGCCGCCGAACAGCCTCAGGTGATCACCTACGAAGCGGACTACCCGGCCTACGACTCGCTCGACGCGGTCGTCGAGAAGGCCGATGTCGTCGTGAGGGGCACGGTCATCGGTTCCTCCGTCAAGGAGCTGATGCCTGAGGTCTCCACCGAGGGCGACCCGCTGACCAACCCGCAGGCCGGCCTCAGCGAGGACGAGGCGTCCAAAGCCGAGCCGGTGGTCGTCACCATCTCCAAGGTCAAGGTCTCCGAGGTGCTGTCCGGCGACGTGAAGCCTGGCGACACCGTCGAGGTGAGCCAGCTCGGCGGCACGCTGGGCGACGTCACCTACAAGGAGAAGCACACCACCACCCTGGCGAACAACGGCACGCAGTACGTGCTGATGCTCGCCAAGCACGACGCCGCCGCGCCGTACGACCTGCTCAACCCCGAGCAGGCGCTGTACACCGTCGACGCGGGCGGGCAGATCAAGCCCACCGGGGACGGCGGCTTCGGGGACGCGGGCACCGTCCCGCGTCTCAAGGACCGCGCGGCCCACGCCAAGTGACCGAACGGGGTGCCGTCCAACGGGCGGCGCCCCCTTCGGCCCGCGCCCGACTCGACTGGCCGGAGCGCTACCAGGCCCCCGGTCAGCCGGTCAGCCGGAGCGCCTTCAGGACCCCCGGGCTCAGCTTCACCGCGTTGTCCCCGGTCGGGACGGCCCTGTCGCCTCTGACGCCGTAGGATCCCTGGGCCGAGTTCACCAGCGTGAACCGGCCGTCGTCCTGTCGCTCCAGCAAGAACACGTACTCCTCCCCTGCCTCGAGCGCGGCCGTCTCGGGCCCGCCCGAACCGGGCGGGGTGTACGAGACGGTGACCCGCCCGCCCGGCGCGGTGCCCTTGGCCGTCGCCAGCACCTCGGCGGGCGCCTCCGTGGACGTGATGTCGTCCACGGTCCGCTCCGTGCCCTCGCCCAGCTTCGCCCGGACGATGAGGTCGGCCGCGCCCTCGAGCCGGGCCGTCGAGGGGTAGTGGGGCTCGTCGACGACGAGTCCGCCGCTCGGCTCGTCGGGACCGGAGACCGCGAGCACGGCGACGGCCGCCACCACCGCGGACGCGCCGCAGGCGACGGCCCCGATCAGCACCCCGCGCCGACGCGGGCGCCGAGTGAGCGGGACGGGCTGGGCCTCGCCCACCAGGACGCCCAACTCTCCCCTGGCACGCGACGACAGACCCTCCTCCGACGCGCCGGTCGGCAGCGGATCGGCGTGCCGGATCAGCGAGGCGACGCCCTGGGCGGACATCGCCGACTTCTTGACCTGCTTGGACTGCGAACGCTTCATACCGACTCCCGGGACGAGATATAGAGCTCACGGAACGCCTTGCGCGCCCGGTGCAGACGGACCCAGACGGCGGGAGCACCGCAGCCGAGCAGGCGGCCCGCCTCCGCCGCGGAGAGGCCGTCCCAGTAGCTGAGCAGCAGCACCTCGCGGTGGTGGTCGGCCAGTCGGTCGAGGGTGTCCAGGACCGCCGAGTCCTCCGCGCACGCGGGGGCGCGGCCGATCTCCTCACCGATCCGCCGGTGCAGCTCGGTCAGCCGGGCGGTGGCCCGGTAGTGGTTGCCGAGCACGTTCCGGGCGGTGACGAACAGCCACCCGGGCGTCGCCTCACCGTCCTTGAGCACGTGCTCCCACGCGATCCGGAACACCTCGGCGGCGATCTCCTCGGCCGCGCTCCGGTCCCCCGTTCTGCGGTGCGCGAAGGCGCGCACCCGGGGGTACTCCCGCGCGTACAACGCGGTGAACCCCGCACTCCGGCCCGAATCCCTCACGGTCTGGTTGCTCTCCACACCCCGTACATGTCATGCGCGGGGCGCATCCTTACAGAGCCCAGAAGATTTTCCGCGCCTTTCTTCCCCGGCCCGATCCGCGCGCGTCCTTCCCGGCCTACCGACGCAAGTACCCAACCTCATGGCCGAGCACGCCTAGTACTCCAGTCGCAGTTCGCTATTCCTGCTGGTCAGGAGCATGTATCTGAGCGTGCTCGGCTGACGTGTTGTCAGGTTGGGTGAGTTCGTGACCTCGGGTACGGCGGCGGTAGTGGCAGCGGCGGGCTACTGCTTGGTGTCGGCGCCGCCAGCGGGACCAGTGCAGTATGTGGTCGATGCGCCGACGGCGCGTCATTGCGGGGCGGCCAGCTGCCAGGAGCCGCCGTATTTCTGCCACGGTGAGCGGGACCAGCGCGCCGGAACCGTTTCTGCTGCCCCCTTTTGCGCTGCCGCGGCGGCCATGGCGGCGAGGAAGGCATGGGCGAGCATGGCCAGGGTGATGTGCCGGTACCAGCCCGGATACCGGCGTACCTCGTACTGGTCCAGGCCGCACTCGTTCTTTGCCGCTTGGAAGGCTTCCTCGATCGCCCACCGCGTCCCGGCGACACGCACAAGTTCCGTGACGGTGGTGCGGGTTGGTGCGTAGGCGAGGTAGTAGGCGATCTCGTCCGGGCGAGCCAGGCTGCGACGGGCCAGCACCCACCGGCCGTGGGTAGGTTCAGGACCGTCGAAGTCGTCGATCGGCGGGAGCCTCGCGGCGGCCCAGTCGTAGACGCGTGGTCCCCTTCGCTCCGGCCCCGCACGACTGACGCTCCCAGGCGTCATCCGGGGCTCGGGAGAAGGCGAAGTCGATGCGGCCCATCGCGTGAATGTGCTGGGACTTCGGCACGGCCAGAACGTAGCCGACCCCGACCTCGGGAGTGTGCGTCAACTACGCCCGGGAGATGGTCGACCAGGGCTACCACTGGAACAAGTTCTCGTTAAAGTGGTCGGGTGGTCAGGTGGCGGCGCGCAGCGCACACCGCACCGTGCCGCGCCGCACGGCCGTACGTCCGGTGAGCTGACCGGGCAGTGGGGAAAAGGGGAGCCCATGACGCAGGTGACCGATCACGGCGGGGGCGTGCACAGCATCGAGGTGCCCATCCCGGACAACCCGCTCGGCCACACCCTCGTTCACGTCCTCGACACCGACCGCGGACCGGTCCTGATCGACACCGGGTGGGACGATCCGGAGGCGTGGGACACGCTCACCGCCGGGCTGACCGCCGTCGGCGTAGCCGTCGCCGACATCCACGGCATCGTCATCACCCACCACCACCCCGATCACCACGGCCTCTCCGGCCAGGTGCGCGAGGCGTCCGGTGCGTGGATCGCCATGCACGCGGCGGACACGGAGATCGTGCGCCGCACTCGGGAGGCGGAACCCGGCACCTGGCTGAACTACCTCGTCGCCAAGCTCACCGCGGTCGGTGCGCCCGAGGCGCACCTCGCGCCGTTGCGGGCCGCGGCGGCCGACCGAGGGCGTATGCGGACCCTGCCCGGGGAGCGGGCCGCGCTGCCGGACCGGGAGATCGTGCCCGGTGAGCTGTTGGACCTGGCGGGGCGGCGGCTGCGGGCGGTCTGGACGCCCGGCCACACCCCCGGTCATGTCTGCCTGCATCTGGAGGAGAACCACCCGACCGGTCTGCCCGGCCGGGGACGGCTGTTCTCCGGGGACCATCTGCTGCCGGGGATCAGCCCGCACATCGGGCTCTACGAGGACCCGGACGCAGACACGGTCACCGATCCCCTCGGCGACTACCTCGGTTCCCTGGAGCGCGTGGGCCGGCTCGGGGTGGCGGAGGTGCTGCCCGCCCACCAGTACGCGTTCGCGGACGCGGCCGGACGCGTACGGGAGCTCCTCGACCACCACGAGGAGCGGCTGGCTGGGCTCCTCGGGCTGCTGTCCACCCCGCTGACCCCGTGGGAGCTGGCCGAGCGCATGGAGTGGAACCGGCCGTGGGACCGGATTCCGCACGGCTCGCGCAACATCGCGGTCTCGGAGGCCGAGGCGCATCTGCGGCGGCTGGTGAAGCTGGGCCGCGCGGAAGCCGTGGCGGGAAGCGATCCCGTGACGTACATCGCGGTATGAGCGGTGCGAGTGGCGTTCACCGTGGTACGTACGAGCCGCGTGTGGGCGGCGGGGGCGGCGTCGACCGTCGTACGAGTCGCGTGGGGGCAGCGGGCGTCGCGGCGGCCCGCGTCGCGGTGATGCACGTCACGGTGGCGTACGTCGCGCGGTGATGCACCTCACGGTGGCGTACGTCGCGCGGTGATGCACCTCACGGTGGCCTGCGTCGCGATGGCGCACCGCCTCGTCCTCGTCGCCGTACGAGCGCGCGTGGGCACCCCGCGTCCGACCGGAACGCCCGCCCCGGGGCCCTTCCGGTACGCCCGGTAGAGTGAATGGGTCGTCATCATGCCCGTACAGGGGGAAGCCGGTGCGAATCCGGCACTGACCACGCAGCCGTGAGCCGTCCCGTGGGCGGTGAGTCGGAATGCCCTGGACGCGGTTGTGACCGGCTCGGACCACCGGAACCCCGGTGGTCGGCACCGTCGAGGTATACGGAGTCGGAGCCTGGTGCGTGAGCGTGCCTGTGCCCGGTTCGGTTTCCCGCACAGGAGAGGCCCCGCCCGCCATGACCGTACGCCGCAGCGCGGCAACGCTCGCCGCGACCACGGCCGCCGTGCTTTGCGCGGCCGCCCCGGTCGCGGTCGCGGCGCCGTCCCCGTCGCCCACGCCGTCCGTCGCCCTGCCCGCCGGGCTGTACGGCACGAAGGACCCCACTTACGACGGTGTCTGGCGGCAGTCGCTGGCCTTCCTCGCGCAGCGGGTCGAAGGCGTGACGCCCGCCGCGAAGTCCGTGGACTGGCTGATCGGCCAGCAGTGCGCCAACGGCGCCTACGCCGCGTACCGGCCCGACGTCTCGAAGCCGTGCGACGAGAAGACGGTGCTGGACACCAACGCCACGGCGATCGCCGTGCAGGCCCTCGCCGAGGTCGGAGGACACGGGGAGACCGTGAACGACTCGGTCCGCTGGCTGAAGTCCGTGCAGAACGAGGACGGCGGCTGGGGATACGTGGCCGGCGCGCCCAGCGACGCCAACTCCACCTCCCTCGTGATCGGCGCCCTCGCCCGGCAGGGCCAGCGGCTCGCGGACATCGTCACGCCCAAGGGCAAGTCCCCGTACGATCCGCTGCTCGCGCTCTCGATCCCGTGCGGTGAGAAGGACGGCGGCGCGTTCGCGTACCAGCCGGACAAGGCGGGGAAGCTCGTGGCCAACGCGGACGCCACCGCCGCCGCCGTGCTGGGCAGCATGGGCAAGGGCCTGGCCACCGGCGACAACGCCGCCGCCAAGGGGACGAACTGCCGCCCCGCGGCCTCCGGTTCCGCCCTCACCCCCGAGCAGGCCGCCCAGAACGGCGCCCACTTCCTCGCCGGTGCCCTCGCCGCGAAGGGCCACCTCGACCTGGCCCCGATGCCGGGCGCCGAGGACTCCGGCCCGCAGCCCGACATAGGCAACACCGCGGACGCGGTCGTCGCGCTGTCCGCCTCGGGCCACCAGGACAAGGCGGCCAAGGCCGTGGCCTGGCTGAAGAAGAACTCCGGTGCCTGGGCCGAGCAGAACGGCCCCGCCGCCTACGCGCAGCTGATCCTGGCCGCGCACGCGACCGGGAACGACGCCCGGGACTTCGGCGGCGTGAACCTGGTCGACAAGCTGAACGCGACCGGTCCCAAGCCCGCGGCGATCACGACCCCCGATCCGTCCGCCGACACCGGGTACGAGGCCACGGAGAAGGACCGGGTCCACAGCGGCGACGACGTGATCGGCGGCGTGTGGTGGTTCGTCGGCATCGGCCTCGTCGTCGGTGCGGGCGTCGGCTTCCTGATCAGCGGCCGCCGGAAGAACCAGCAGCTGTGAGGCGGACGGGAGGTGCCGCCGCGGTGCTGACGGTCCTGGGCACGGTGGTGACGGCCATGCTGCTGGCCGTGCTGGGCGCGGGAGAGGCCCAGGCGGCCGGCTACCGGTACTGGTCGTTCTGGGAGGGCTCCGGCGAGAGCTGGACGTACGCCACCCAGGGCCCCGCCCTGGTCCGGCCGGACGACGGTTCCGTGCAGGGCTTCCGGTTTTCGGTGAGCGAGGACTCCCAGGACGCGGCCCGGCCGCGCCACGCGCCCGGCTTCGCGAAGATCTGCGCGGACACCCCGGCCGAGAAGGGATCCAAGCGGGTCGCGCTCGTCATCGACCCGGGCACGGCGGCGGACGCCCCGGACGGGCGGACCCCGCCCCCGCTGCGGACCGCGTGCGCCCTGGTCGCCCCGGACGCGAGCACCGCCGAGGCCCTCGCCTCGGTGGCCAAGCCGCTGCGTTACGACGGCAACGCGCTGCTGTGCGCCATCTCCGGCTACCCGGCCTCCGGCTGCGGCGAGCAGGTGTCGGGCGACGGGCACAAGAAGCCTGACGCGTCCGCCTCCGCCACGTCCGCCACGTCCGGCGGCGGTTCCGACGGCGGCGGACCGTCTGCGGGGATGCTCGTCGGGGCCGGCGCCGTTCTCGCCCTCGGCGCAGCCGGGGTCGTGCAGGCCCGCCGCCGCCGAGGATGACCGCTCCGACCAGCGGCCCGACGGCTGGGGACGGGACGCCCGACGGCCCGACGACCGGCCGCCCGACGATCGACCGCCTCACGACCGGAACGACCCGCACCACCGGTGTCGCCCGCACCGCTGGCGTCACCCGTACCACAGGTGTCGCCCGCACCGAGGGTGGCACCCGTACCACTCGCGCTCCCCGCACCGCCGCCCGGCCGCTCCGCGCGCTGCGCGCCCTGCGTGCACCGGAGGCGAACCGGAGCAACGCCCTGCCCGCCGGGGCGTGGTGGCTGTGGGCGCTCGGCCTCGCCACCGCCGCGTCCCGCACCACCAACCCGCTGCTGCTCGGACTCCTGGTCGGGGTGGCGGGCTATGTGGTCGCCGCTCGCCGCACGGACGCGCCCTGGGCCCGTTCGTACGGGGCGTTCATCAGGATCGGGCTGTTCGTCATCGGCGTGCGGCTGGTCTTCTCCGTCCTCCTCGGCTCACCGATCCCCGGCGCGCACCCGCTGTTCACGCTCCCCGAGGTGCCGCTGCCCGACTGGGCGCAGGGCGTCCGGATCGGTGGCCGGGTCACCGCCGAGCAGTTGGTCTTCTCGCTGTACGACGGGGCGAAGCTGGCCGCCCTGCTGATCTGCGTCGGCGCGGCCAACTCGCTCGCGAACCCGGCCCGGCTGCTGAAGTCGCTGCCGGGCGCGCTGTACGAGGCGGGGGTCGCCGTCGTCGTCGCGATGACGTTCGCGCCGAACATGGTCGCCGACGTGGCGCGGCTGCGCACCGCGCGGCGGCTGCGGGGCCGCCCGACCGGCGGTGTCGGGGCGGTCCTCCAGATCGGACTGCCGGTCCTGGAGGGCGCGTTGGAGCGGTCGGTCGCGGTGGCGGCGTCGATGGACGCGCGGGGGTACGGGCGCAGCGCCGAGGTCCCGCCCGCCGTCCGGCGCACCACGAACGCGCTCACGCTCGGCGGGCTGCTCGGGATGTGCGCGGGCACGTACGGGCTGCTGGCCGCGCAGGGCGCGGTGTACGGGCTGCCGCTGCTGGTCGCCGGGCTCGTCGCGGCGGCGGCCGGGCTGCGCCTGGGCGGCGCCCGGTCGGTCCGTACCCGCTACCGGCCCGACCGGTGGGGCGCGCGGGCCTGGCTGGTGGCGGGTTCGGGGATCGTGGTGGCGGTGGCGATGATCTGGGCGGGCCGTGTGGACCCGGAGGCGCTGCACCCCGGGGTCGTACCGCTGACCGCGCCGGTGCTTCCGTTGTGGCCCGCGGCGGCGGTGCTGGTGGGGCTGCTGCCCGCGCTGGTGGCGCCCGTTCCGCCGCCGGTGGGCGCCGGTTCGAAGACGCGGCCGAGTCCCGAGGAGGGCCAGTGATCCGGTTCGAGCAGGTGTCGGTGCGGTACGAGGGGGCCGAGCGCCCCACCCTGTCCGGGGTCGATCTGACCGTTCCCGAGGGCGAGTTGGTGCTGCTGGTCGGTCCGTCCGGGGTCGGCAAGTCGACACTGCTGGGGGCCGTCTCCGGTCTCGTGCCGCACTTCACCGGTGGCAGGCTGAGCGGCCGGGTCACGGTCGCGGGCCGCGACACCCGTACCCACAAGCCGCGCGAACTCGCCGACGTGGTCGGCACGGTGGGCCAGGACCCGCTCTCCCACTTCGTCACCGACACGGTCGAGGACGAGCTGGCGTACGGGATGGAGTCGCTGGGGCTCGCCCCGGACGTGATGCGGCGGCGGGTCGAGGAGACCCTGGACCTGCTGGGTCTGGCCGGGCTGCGGGACCGGCCGATCGCCACGCTCTCGGGAGGGCAGCAGCAGCGGGTCGCGATCGGTTCGGTGCTCACCCCGCATCCGAAGGTCCTGGTCCTCGACGAGCCGACGTCCGCGCTGGACCCGGCGGCGGCCGAAGAGGTCCTGGCCGTGCTGCAGCGGCTGGTGCACGACCTGGGCACGACGGTCCTGATGGCGGAGCACCGGCTGGAACGGGTGGTGCAGTACGCGGACCAGGTCGTCCTGCTGCCGTCGCCGGGCGCCGCTCCCGTCATGGGCGCCCCCGCCGATGTCATGGCCGTCTCCCCGGTCCATCCGCCGGTCGTCGGGCTGGGCCGGCTGGCGGGGTGGGAGCCGCTGCCGCTGTCGGTCCGTGACGCCCGGCGCCGGGCGGCCGGCCTGCGCGAACGGCTCGCGGACCGGCGACCGCCCACCGCGCCCGCCCCGGTCCGCGCCTCCGTGACCCCGCTGTCCGCCGCGCCCGCCCCCGTACGGCGCGGCGTCCTGGCCCGGCTGCTGGGGCGCGGCGCGCACCCGGCCGCCGCCGCTCCCGGGCCCGTCGTCGACGTGCCGGCCCGGGTCGAGGGCCTCGGCGTGCGGCGCGGGCGCGTCGAGGCGCTGCGCAGGGTCACGCTCGGCGTCGCCCCGGGCGAGACGGTCGCCCTGATGGGGCGCAACGGCGCGGGCAAGTCCACCCTGCTCGGCGCGCTCGTCGGCATGGTCGAACCCACCGCGGGCACCGTCCTCGTCGGTGGCCTGGCCCCGCACGGCACGCCGCCGCGCGAGATGGTGCGCCGGGTCGGGCTCGTACCGCAGGAACCACGCGATCTGCTGTACGCGGACACGGTCGCCGCCGAGTGCGCCGCCGCCGACGCCGACGCGGGCGCCGCCGCGGGCAGTTGCCGGGCGCTGGTCTCGGAACTGCTGCCCGGTGTGCCGGACGACACCCACCCCCGCGATCTCTCCGAGGGCCAGCGGCTCGCGCTCGCCCTGGCGGTGGTGCTCACCGCCCGTCCGCCGCTGCTGCTCCTGGACGAGCCGACCCGCGGTCTGGACTACGCGGCGAAGGCCCGGCTGACCGGGGTGCTGCGCGCACTCGCCGCCGGCGGGCACGCGATCGTCCTGGCGACGCACGACGTGGAACTCGCCGCCGACCTCGCGCACCGGGTGGTGATCCTCGCCGACGGGGAGGTCGTCGCGGACGGGGAGACCCGGCAGGTGGTGGTCTCCTCCCCGGCGTTCGCCCCGCAGACCGCGAAGATCCTCGCCCCGCAGGAGTGGCTGACCGTGGCCCAGGTCCGTGATGCGCTGGAGGGCCGGTGACGAGCGGGCACGAGGGTCGGGCGGTGAAGGTGACGGACGGACGTGGCGCCTCCACGGCCCCTGCGGCGCGAGCGGACAGCCCGGCCCGCACGGGGCACCCGGCACGGCCGGTGCGTCTGGGGCCGCGCGCGATCGCCGCGCTGGCGCTGATCAGCGCGATCGGCGTGGTCGCGTTCGGCTGGCCGCTGCTGGCCGACGCGGGCTCCGGTCTCGCGCACTCCCAGGACGCGCCGTGGTTGTTCGCCGCGCTGCTGCCGCTGCTGGTCGGCGTGGTCGTCGCGATGATCGCCGACTCCGGACTGGACGCGAAGGCAGTTGCGATGCTGGGGGTGCTGGCCGCGGTCGGCGCCGCGCTGCGCCCGCTCGGCGCGGGCACGGCGGGGCTGGAGCCGATGTTCTTCCTGATGGTGCTGAGCGGCCGGGTGCTCGGTCCCGGTTTCGGATTCGTGCTCGGCTCGGTGACCATGTTCGCGTCGGCGCTGCTGACCGGCGGGGTGGGGCCGTGGATGCCGTTCCAGATGCTGGCGATGGGCTGGTTCACCATGGGCGCCGGCCTGCTGCCGGGCCCGGACCGACTGCGCGGGCGGGCCGAGCTGCTGATGCTCGCCGGGTACGGGTTCCTGGCGGCGTTCGCGTACGGCACGGTGATGAACCTGTACGGATGGACGATCGTGCCGGGCGCCGGTTCGGGGATCTCGTACCAGGCGGGTGATCCCCTGTCCGAGAACCTGGTCCGCTTCCTGGCCTACTGCGCGGCGACCTCGCTCGGCTGGGACCTGGGCCGGGCCGTCCTCACCGTGGTGCTGACCCTGGTCCTCGGCTCGGCCCTGCTGAAGGCACTGCGCCGGGCCACACGCCGCGCGGCCTTCGATGCGCGGGGCACGTTCGACGCCCCCGACGAGTGAGGTCCACTCATCGCCTTGACGCCCACGGCCGAGTACGGTGACTGATGTCTCCCTTGAATTTCAGGGCCTTCAGCACGCCCCGCACCGCGTCAACACCCGATGAAGGCCCGCTTTCTTCTTACTTGGACGACTTAATTACCCGTTGGTCCATATAGGCGCTTTTTGCTCTATCCTCCGTTCCCGTCAGCGGCCAGAGCGTTGTCCCCTACGTGGAACCTCGTGATTTCTGGGATCGGAACACCGTCTTGGCGGAAGCTTTCTGCGCCAGTGACGAACGTATGCGCCGAGCGCAGGCTTTGTTGGACGAGGCGCAGGCGGAACGGAGCCGGACGCTGGCCGCGTTCGCCGTCACGGTCGGCGACGACGGATCCATCGCGGATCTGATGGGCCTGAACGAACGCGAAGTGCGATTGGCACGACGCACGGTGGGCCGCAGTGACGCGCGCTCGCTCGCCCAGGAGTTGCTGAGGCGGAAGCAGCGGACGCCCGAGGCGGCGGCGCCCGACGAAGCCGCACCCGTTTCCGGCGCCGCTCCCGCTCCCGAGATCTCTCTGCCGCATCCGCGCCAGGAGATGACGGTGCGGACCACGGGCGACGCACGCATGAACGCGCCTTCCCCGGCCGTACCGCCGGTCCCGGACACGCCCCCGGTCGTACCCCCGCCGCCCTCCACTCCTCCCCCGGCGTCTTTGGCACCCACAGTGTCTGCGGCCGAGGCGAACAGCACGGCCGTCTGGTCGCCCAGCATGGATTCCGTGCTGTTGTGGAGCTGGGAGTCCGGGCTCGACGTACAGACGGTGGCGGCCGAACTCGGCCTGGACGTACGGGCGTTGCTCACGCGCGTGCAGGAGCTCGCCGACGACGGGATGCTCACGCTCGCCGGCCCGGTCATCCCGGAGGTCCCCCGGTCGGGCCGCCACCGCCGCCAGAACTTCGACGAGCAGGCGTACGCCGCACTGTTCAGCCCCACCGCCACCTTCCCCACACACCTGTCGTACTGAGCGTCCACCACCGGGGCGGCGGCGGACGGGAGCCGGTCGGTTCCCCCGGCCCGGCAGGGGCGGTGCCGAGCGCGGCCGGCGAGTGCCCCTCCCGGCAACGTGTACCCCGTCGCGCCGGGCGGTGCGGCGAAGGCGAAGGCGCTCCCAAGCCACCTTGCCCGTACGGCTGTTCGCCTTCATTCCTCCGACGCTGTACGGCCGACCGGCCGGCCGGGAACACACCTGAGCGCGTTCCCGGCCGGGGGCGCCGTCGGATGCGACTGCGACCCGGGGCCCGCCCCATGGACGTATGGCCCGATGTCACAGCCGCTGGATGATCGTGCCGGTCGCCAGGGCGCCGCCCGCGCACATGGTGATCAGGGCGAACTCCTTGTCCCGGCGCTCCAGTTCGTGCAGTGCGGTGGTGATCAGCCGGGCCCCGGTGGCGCCGACCGGGTGGCCGAGCGCGATGGCCCCGCCGTTGACGTTGACCTTGTCCAGGTCCTGTTCGAAGACCTGGGCCCAGCTCAACACCACGGACGCGAACGCCTCGTTGATCTCCACGACGTCGATGTCCTTGAGCGACATCCCGGCCTTGCCGAGCACCGCGCGCGTCGCGTCGACCGGCCCGTCGAGGTGGTAGTGCGGGTCGGCGCCCGCGAGCGCCTGCGCGACGATCCGGGCGCGCGGCCTGAGCTTGAGCGCGCGCGCCATGCGCTTGGACGCCCACATGATCGCGCAGGCTCCGTCGGAGATCTGCGAGGAGTTGCCCGCGGTGTGGATCGCGGTGGGCATGACCGGTTTGAGGCCCGCCAGCGCCTCCATGCCGGTGTCCCGCAGCCCCTCGTCGCGGTCCACCAGGCGCCACATGCCCTGCCCGGCGGCCTGCTCCTCCTCGGTGGTCGGCACCTGCACCGCGTAGGTCTCGCGCTTGAACCTCTCCTCGGCCCACGCGACGGCCGCCCGCTCCTGCGAAAGCACCCCTAACCGGTCGACGTCCTCCCTGGTCAGGCCGCGCTTGCGGGCGATGCGTTCGGCCGCCTCGAACTGGTTGGGCAGGTCGACGTTCCACTCGTCGGGCCAGGGCTTCCCCGGCCCGTGCTTGGAACCGCTGCCCAGCGGCACCCGCGACATCGCCTCGACGCCGCAGCTGATCCCGATGTCGATCACCCCGGCCGCGACCATGTTGGCGACCATGTGGGACGCCTGCTGCGAGGAGCCGCACTGACAGTCCACGGTGGTGGCGGCCGTCTCGTACGGAAGACCCACGGCGAGCCATGCGTTGCGGGCCGGGTTCATGGACTGTTCGCCGGCGTGGGTGACCGTGCCGCCGACGATCTGCTCGACGCAGTCGGCGTGGATCCCGGTGCGCCCGAGGAGTTCCCGGTAGGTCTCGCCCAGCAGATAGGCGGGGTGCAGATTGGCGAGCGCGCCTCCGCGCTTGCCGATGGGGGTGCGTACGGCTTCGACGATGACGGGTTCCGCGGCCATGAGCTCGTCCTCTCCTCGCGCCTCCGCAGAGGCGTCCCGGCGCCCACGGAAGCAAACTAGTACGCGTTCTAGTTCTTTGGGCAGTCTTATGAGACCCGCCGCCGGTGCGCAAGACTGCTGCACGTACCTTGCGCCCACTTCATGCACGTCCCACCCACTCTCCACGCAACAGAACCGACCACCCCTCTTGCCAGTTGTAGAACCCGTTACTACCTTGCGCACAACTTCTGATGGGCCGTCAGACAGTCGGACGGCACTCGGACCGACCTGGAGACGCCGATGTCCTGCCCCCATCTGCCCGAAGGCTTCGACTTCACCGATCCCGACCTGCTCCAAGCCCGCGTCCCGCACCCGGAGTTCGCCGAGATGCGGCAGACCGCACCGGTCTGGTGGTGTTCCCAGCCGGCCGGCATCTCCGGTTTCGACGACGAGGGTTACTGGGTCGTCACCCGGCACGCGGACGTCAAGTACGTCTCCACCCACCCGGAACTGTTCTCGTCCCACACCAACACGGCGATCATCCGCTTCAACGAGTCCATCGGCCGGGACCAGATCGACGTCCAGAAGCTGATCATGCTGAACATGGACCCGCCCGAGCACACCCGGGTCCGCCAGATCGTCCAGCGCGGTTTCACTCCCCGGGCCGTGCGCTCCCTGGAACAGGCCCTGCGCAGCCGGGCCCGATCGATCGTCGAATCCGCGCTCGCCACCGCCGACCCCGGCACCGACTCCGATGCGGACTCCGGCGGGGGCTCCGGTGCCGATGGTTCGTTCGACTTCGTCACCCGGGTCGCCGTCGAACTGCCGCTCCAGGCCATCGCCGAACTCATCGGCGTACCGCAGGAGGACCGGTCCAAGATCTTCGACTGGTCCAACAAGATGGCCGCGTACGACGATCCGGAGTACGCGATCACCGAGGAGGTCGGCACCGAGGCGGCCATGGAACTGATCTCGTACGCGATGAATCTCGCCGCGACCCGCAAGGAGTGCCCGGCGAAGGACATCGTGAGTCAGCTGGTCGCCGCGGAGGGTCAGGGGAACCTCTCTTCCGACGAGTTCGGCTTCTTCGTGATCCTGCTGGCCGTCGCCGGGAACGAGACCACCCGCAACGCCATCAGCCACGGGATGCACGCCTTCCTCACCCATCCCGACCAGTGGGAGCTCTACAAGCGCGAGCGCCCGAAGACGACCGCCGAGGAGATCGTGCGCTGGGCCACTCCGGTGGTCTCCTTCCAGCGGACCGCCACCCAGGACGTCGAACTGGGCGGACAGCGGATCAGGAAGGGCGACCGGGTCGGGATGTTCTACTCGTCGGCCAACAACGATCCCGAGGTCTTCGAGAACCCGGAGACCTTCGACATCACCCGCGACCCCAATCCACACCTGGGCTTCGGGGGCGGTGGCCCGCACTTCTGCCTCGGCAAGTCCCTCGCCGTGATGGAGATCGACCTGATCTTCAACGCGGTCGCCGACATGATGCCGGACCTGCGGCTGATCGGTGAACCGCGACGGCTGCGCTCGGCCTGGCTCAACGGGATCAAACAGCTCCAGGTCAGCACGGCTGCCCCCGATCGAGGCATCGAGAGTACTGGCCCGGAAGGGCATTGACGGCCCGTCCGATCGGTTCCGGCGGCGGGTCGGGCAGATGCCGACTGCCCGACACAGCGGGCTCCGGACCGTCGCGTCGGCGGCCACGCTGCCGCTCGCCGCGTGGGCCCTGGGCACGGCTTCCTGATCCGTTCGAGTGGCGGACCGGAGCCGATGGGCGGATGCTGGTCGAGCGGCGATCCAGGCCGAAGGGGTGCCGGGACGAGGCGTTCGTCCCGGCACCCCTTCGGCACCTTTGAGCGGCGGGCGCCCGGGAGCCACTGGGCCGTATGGAGACACGGCCCAACGGCCTCACCCACGATGGGCAGCCCCGTCGCCGACCCGTCTCGACGGCGCCCCGTCCGCCAGGTCGTCCAGCGGTTTCGCCGCGGCGGGTACGGCCGGCGCCCGCAGCTCACGGGGCCCCGCCAGCACGTACGTCAGGCCGAAGCCGAGCGCGACGACGGTCGCACCGCCCACCGCGTCCAACACCCAGTGGTTGGCCGTGGCGATGATCGCGGAGACCGTGAACAGCGGATGCAGCAGCCCCAGCGCCTTCATCCATGGCTTCGGGGCCAGCATCACGACGACCACACCGCACCAGAGCGACCACCCGAAGTGCAGCGAGGGCATCGCCGCGTACTGGTTGGTCATCGACGTCAGCGTTCCGTAGTCCGGCTTCGCGAAGTCCTGGACGCCGTTGACGGTGTCGATGAAGCCGAGTCCCGGCATCAGCCGGGGCGGCGCCAGCGGGTACAGCCAGAAGCCGACCAGCGCGAGAATCGTGGCGAAGCCGATGGAGCTGCGCACCCAGCGGTAATCCGCGGGGCGCCGCACGTACAGCACACCGAGGATCGTCAGCGGCACGATGAAATGGAACGTCGTGTAGTAGAAGTCGAAGAAGCCACGCAGCCAGCCGATCTCGACGACGGCATGGTTGACCCGGTGCTCGATGTCGATGTGCAGCAACCGTTCGAAGGAGTGGATCTGCGCGCCATGGCGTTCGGCCGTGCCGCGCCCGGCCGTGGCGGCCAGCCTGACCTGCGAGTACGCGGAGTACACGACCCGGATCAGGAGCAGTTCCAGCAACAGGTTGGGGCGGCTGAGCACCCGGCGCCAGAACGGCAGAAGCGGAATTCGGCTCCAGCGGGCGGCGGCCGGGGTCGTGTAGTCGGTGGGGATCGGGTCGCGCCAGTAGGGCGAGGTCCGCGGCAGGAACGGTACGACGCAGGCCGCACAGAGCGCCGTGATCAGCAGCACGTTGTCACGCACCGGGATGACCACCGCCATGTTCGGCAGCAGCATCTTCGCGGGCAGCGTGAGCGCGAGCACCACGACCGTCGGCCACATCAGCCGGTCGGAGGCCCGCTTGCCGACCCGGCCGACGACCGCGAGCAGCACCCACAGCAGCTGGTGCTGCCAGGCGGTCGGCGAGACCGCGACGGCGACGCAGCCGGTCACGGCGACGGCGAGCAGCAGCTGCCCGTCGTGCGCGTACCGTACGGCGCGGCGCAGTCCGAGCCGGCACACGACGGCCGACAGCACCACGAACAGCGCGATCTCCAGCGGACCGGTCAGGCCGAACCTGAGGAGCGCGCCGTGCAGGGACTGGTTGGCCAGGCTGTCCGGGGTCTCGCCGAGTCCGGCGCCCGCGACATGGTGCACCCAGTACGTCCACGAGTCGCGCGGCATCGCGGCCCAGGTCAGCGCCGTGCAGGCGACGAACGTGGCCCCGCCGGTCACCGCCGCCCTCCGGCGTCCGGTGAGCAGGAGCAGGACCGCGAAGAGCAGGACGGTGGGCTGAAGCGCGGCCGCGACTGCGATCAGGAGGCCCGGGGCACGTTCCCCGCGGACCACGAAGCAGGCCAGCAGTACCAGGAGCACCGGGATGATGCTCGTCTGCCCCAGGTGGAACGCGTTGCGGACCGGCAGGGACAGCATCAGCAGGCTGATCGCCACCGGCACGCCCAGCAGCGAGGTGCGGCGCGCGACCGGGTCCGGCAGCGCACGCGCGGCCACGACCCCCAGGGCGACGACGAGCAGCAGCGAGCCGAGGGTCCAGACGACCCCCAGGCTCTGCTCCGCCGTCCGGGCCAGTGGTTTCAGGACCAGCCCGGCGAACGGGGTGCCGGTGAACCGGTCGCTGTCGTACAGCGAGCCCGTCATGTGCAGGGCACCGTACTCGCCGATCCACGTCTCCAGATCGGTGAGCCGCTCACCCGGCGGACGCCGTAGCACCACCGCCGTCTGGCGCACGGCCAATGCGGCCACGACCAGCCAGAGCAGAGCCCGGGCGGCCCCAGCTCCCGCCCCCGTCGCCGCGTCCGAGCGCACACCGTGTTCCGCGTTCGCCACGCCGCGCCGACCCTCCCGCCGTTTTCGCGCCCCTCCCTCGACATGGGCGCGCTGTGAAACCTTCGCATTGCACCATGGGGAAGACCCGATCAACGCCCTCTTCGCCCGACTGCCGCCCTGTCTTTGTCCGAAAGAACGACCGAATGACCGCTCGTCACGAATCCGTTCGGTCGCCCGCCCGGCCGCGGCCACCATGACCGGCATGACCTGGACCATGGCCCACGAACCCGTCGGCTCCCCGGACGCGTCGCTGCTGCGTCGCGGCTACTACGGCCGCGCTACCGGGTTTATTCGCAGTGCACCGGGCTTCAGTCCGGTGGTGAAGCGAATCTGAGAACTGTTCTGAGCTCAGCTGTGTGCATGGGTCTGCACTGTTGGCCTCAGC
>NZ_JBIDBS010000021.1:0-148439 GCF_043204165.1 Streptomyces sp. NPDC047982
CCCTCACCGAACGGGTCCGCGACGAACCGCTCGGAGGTCAGGTCCGCGCGGCCGTCATAGCCACGCGCCAGACCCGCACCACCCAGATACAACTCGCCCGCCGCGCCCGGGCCCACCGGCCGCAGCGCCTCGTCGAGCACATACGCAGGGGTGCCGTCCATGGCCGTGCCCAGGGGAACGGCGGATGCGCCCGTGTCTTCGGCCGTGACCGAACCACAGACGGCGAACGTCGTCGTCTCGGTCGGTCCGTAGACGTGGATCAGCTCCGTGTCCGGGCAGTGCTCCAGCATCCGCGCCATCGCCGCACCCGACGCCGCCTCACCCCCCGTCCACACCTCACCCAGCCCCGCGAAACACCCCGGATCCTCCCCTGCCAGAACATCGAACAACGCCTTCGTCAGGAACACCGACGACACCCCGGCCGCCACCGCCCCACGCACCACCGACGCACTCAGCTCCGCCTCCGCCACGACCACGGTCCCGCCGTTCAGCAACGGCACCCACACCTCATACGTCGCCGCATCGAACGAATGCGGCGAATGGAACAACACCGCACCATGCGCACCCGAACCCCAACGACCGTCCGCCGCCAACGCCACGACGTCCCCATGCGTGACCGCCACACCCTTCGGCACACCCGTCGACCCCGACGTGAACATCACATACGCCAACGACCCCGACGGAATCACCGCAGGAAGGCCCGCCACACCGACCGGCTCCACGTCCACCGCCAACGCCGGAACACCCCCGACCTCCGCCGAGCCCCGATCCGTGAGCACCAGCCCGGCACCGGCCTGCCCCAGCACCTGCCGCACCCGCTCCTCCGGATACGAACCATGCACCGGCACATACACACCACCGGCCTTCAACACACCCAACATCGCCACGACCACATCCACCGACCGCTCCAACAGCAGCCCCACCCTGGACTCGGCCGCAACCCCCCGCTCGACCAGGACGGTGGCAAGACGGTCAGACGCCGCGTCCAACTCCCCGTACGTGAGCGATACTTCACCGCAACGCACCGCCGCCCCTCGCGGACAGGCAGCCACCCGCTCACCGAACGCGCCCACGACCGACGTCATCGACTGCTCGAACTCGAACATCGTTGTTTTCCTCTGGGTGTCTGATGGGCGTGCAGTGGTGGTGGGAGCCCCGGGACTACCGAGTGGGGCTGGGCGCGGATGCGGTGGGGCCTCCGTCACAGCCGCTGGAGCGCGCGCCCGCCGTACTGGAGAAGGACGATCGGGCCGCCGGTCCGCTCGCGGACGAAGCGGCCGACGATCGGCAGGCCGTCGTGCTCGTGGTCCTGGGCGACGAACCGGTCGTCGGTGTGGATCGTGAGGCGGTAGTCGGCGTAGTCCGCGCGCGTGAGGTAGAGGCCGCCGTCCGGTCCGGGCGTGACGAGGAGGTGCAGGTCGCCGTTGGCGTACGTGCCGACGTAGGCATCCGGCTTCGTGACCTGCGGGGCGTCCGGCTCGGGAAGGCGGTAGTGGCCGAGGTCCAGGCCCGCGGCGCGGAGTTCGGTGACGAGGGCCTCCCACAAGCGGGGGCCTGCGGTGGAGTTGGCGGTGAGTGCGAGCGCGGTGCTGGCGGCCGGGTGGAGGCGCACGTTGCAACTGGCGCCGCCGACCGCGCCGTCGTGGCCGAACCAGACGCCGTCGGCGCTGTTGTGGCTCATGAGGCCGAGGCCCCAGGCGTCGGCGAGTCCGAACGGCTGGGCGGCGGGGACCGGTTCGTGCATGAGCCGGACCGCTTCTTCGGGGAGCAGGTGCTGGTGCGCGAAGCGGACGCGGTCGTCGAGGTGGAGACGGGCGGCGGTGACGAGGTCGACCGCACTGCCGACGAGTCCACCGGCCGCGGCGAGCGACAGGTCGGTCATGTGGTCGACGATTTCCGCGGTGTCGCTGTCGGCGCGGACGGCGTGTCCGTCGGCGATGCTGCGGGCGGCGGGTCCGCTCCCGGGACGGGGGTCGTACAGGAAGGCGGGCTCGATGCCGAGGGGCCGCAGGAGACAACTGTCCATGGCGGTCCACCAGTCCATGCCCGCCACCGCCTCCACGACCGCGCCGAGAAGGCAGTAGCCGGCGTTGGAGTAGGAGAAGGCGAGGCCGGGCGCGTGGAGAGCCGGTGACTGGGCGCAGGCGGTGGCGAAGCGCCGGTAGGAGGGGCCGCGCATGTCGGCGAACTCGATGCTGTCCGGGAGTCCGGCGGTGTGGCTGAGGAGTTGGCGAACGGTGGCGGCGCCCAGGCCGGTTCCCGCGTCGCCGGGCGACCTCAGCTCGGGGAGGAGGTCGGCGAGGGGCTCGTCGAGGTCGATGTCGCCGTCGGACACGAACTGCATGACGAGGGCCGCGGTGAAGAACTTGGTGACCGAGCCGAAGGGGAATGCGGTCTCCTGGGTCACCGGGCGCCCGGTGCGAGCGGACTCCGTTCCGTAGGAGTGCGCGTGGAGGGCCCCGTCGTGGTAGAGGGCGATCTGGGCCCCGGTGACCCGGTGTTCGCGGGCGAGTTCCTCGAAGATCCCGGGCAGGGACTGCGCCAGACCGTCCGGCAGACCGCTGACCGAATCCCGCGACGCTTCCCCGGGCGTTTGCGCCATCGCTTCCCGGGGCGTTTCCGCCGTCGCGTCGCGAGGCGTGTGCCGAGAGGTGTCCCGTTCCGGTCCACAACCTGTATGCGGAGCCGTTTCCGGGATCGTCTCCGGGACCGTCACCACGACCACTCTCCTGTTCGGGTTCTCTCCACCGCCGGCGGGAACCGGCCACCACCGGGAGCGGAGAGCGCGACGATGCGTCGCGTGAGCGTGGTGTCGGCGAAGGCGGCGGGCGGCACGGCGAGGTGGACGTGCCGTGCTTCTCGGCCTCAGGCTCTCCCGCCGCCACGGTCGTGCGCAATCTTCTTCGAGTGCGGTGAAAACCCGCAGCACGAAGGGCCGGCTCCGTGCGTCCGGAGCCGGCCCTTCGGGGAGGTGGTGGGTGGGTGTGGCCTGCGGTTCACACGGTGACGGCCATGACGACGCCGGCGCCCACGGCCACGGCCACCAGGACCGCGGTGACGACGAGGAAGCGGAGGTTGCCGAGGTTGACGGTCCAACCCATGCCGACGCGGCGGGCGACGGTGATCGCGGGGTCGTCGGGGTTGATGTAGAACATTCCGGCACCGTGCCAGAAGCGGTCGTCGTCGCGGGGCACGAGGCCGCTGTCGGGTTCGTCGGTGTCTGCGGGGAGCCGGCTGCCGCCGGGGCCGACGCGCAGGACGAGGTGGGCGGTGATGCCGAGGACGCCGACCACGGGGACGCCGACGACGAGCGCCATGAGCCCCGGGGAGCGGTTGTCGCTCCACATCATCCCGGACAGGCCGAGCAGCATCAGGTTCAGCAGGGCGGCCATGCCGAGCACCGAGCGGGACATGCTGGTGAGGTAGCGGCGGTATCGGGCGGCGCTGGTCCTGGGGCGGCTGACGTCCAGGTCGGCGCGGGCGCGCAGAATTCCGGCGACGATGCCGGCCATGGAGGCGGTGACCAGGATCTGCGCGAGGACCAGCGCGAACGCGGTCCAGAAGGTGGTCGGGTACGTCTGGTAGACGGTTCCGGAGAACGACTTCCGGGGCAGTGCGATCTCGGCGGGCAGGTCCGGGTAGACGACGGCGCCGACGAGGACGCTGACGGCCACGATCGCGAACGCGGGGATGGCCCACGGCCAGGGGAAGCGGACGGGATCGGTGCGCAGGGAGGTGTCGGTGACGGCGCCCTGCCGGGTCTGCTCGTACCAGCCGCCCTGTTCCTTGGCGTCGGCGACGGCCCGGTGCGCACGGCTCCACAGGGCGACGGCGACGACGGTGAGCAGGAGGCTGCCGCCCACGGCGCCGACGGCGGGGCTGTCGAGTGCCGCGCAGGCGACGAGCGCGAGGACCGCGACGGCCGCGGTCGCGGCGAGGAGCAGGGTGCGGTAACGCCGCCGCTGCACGGCGACTTCGGGGGCGTTCGCCTTGTCCGGGGGCACGCGGACGCCGAAGGGGACGGACGGGGAGTTGAGGAGCGGGCTGGGGGCGACGGCCAACGCGCCCCAGACGGCCGCGAGAATGCCGAGGTTGAGAAGTGCGTTGTACAGCACGGGGTTCACTCATTTCGTGTTCAGGATGTCCCGGCGGGGCGGGATGTCGTCGTGTCGGCACACTGCACGACATTCCAGGCTCCCGCGCGGATCGTCCACCCGGCAACCACATTCGGGTGTTGGTGAAACTCGCAGGTGGCGACTGCTTCGGAGACCTGCGTGACGGATGTTTTCGAGGAGTGCCCGGATGCCCGTCCGGCATGATGTGCCGCATGCGCGAGGAGGATCACGGAAGTACCGCGGAAGGGAATCCGGCGCGGCGGACGGGAAGCGGACTCACCCTTCATTTCACGTTCGATGACGTGATGAACGTCCGGCTGCTGAAGACCGTCGGTCCGGCGGCTGAGTCTCTTTTCGCTCTTGCGTCGTTGGGTGGGGGCCAGGGCCCGAACGGCCGCGGACGCGACGGGGTCGAGGACCTGTTCGCCCAGTGGCGCAGAACGGTGGTGTTCCGGCCGGGCAGTCGCCACAGCAGGCATCTTCCGCTGTTGTCGCGGATGTCGGAGGCGCTCGTCGATTCGCCGGAGCTGATGTCGGTGGTCCGCTCCCCGACGGGCCGGATCGCGGCGTGGATGGAGCATCCCGCAGGCGGGCCGGGTGTGGCGGTGGGGCGCGGTCTGCTGGCGAACCATCGGCTGGCGGTGGCGCTCAGGGTGTTCGCGCAGTCCGCGGTGCAGCCCTACTGGCCGCGGATCCGCAGCCGCCTGGAACGGGAGAGCGAGGCGAACGGTCGGGCGATGACGACCGGCGGTGTCGAGGAGTTGTTCGCCACGGCCGGAGCGACGGGCCTGCGCTGGCGTCCGCCGGTGCTGAGCGTTCCGGGCGAACGGCCCCGCGAGGTACGGCTGTCGGGCAGCGGGCTGCTGCTGGCGCCGTCGTTGTTCCTGACGGGGCCGCCGCGTCTCTTCCTCGACGAACGGACGCCGGCCAACGCCCCGATCCTGGTGCATCCGGCGCGGACCGCCGCGTCGACGGCGGCCGTCCTGTGGGGGGACGCCGGCCGGGGCTCCGGGCGGTACGGGGAGTGGACGGCGGGCGAGGGGCCGCAGGCCGACGGGGTCGGTGAGCGGCAGCCGCTGGGGCTCCTGGTGGGCAGCACGCGGGCGGCCGTCCTCCAGGCGCTCACGGTGAGCCTGACGACGAGCGAGCTCGCGCGGCGCGTGGGGGTGACGCCCGGTTCGGCGAGTCAGCACGCGAGCGTGCTGCGCCGGGCGGGGCTGGTGTCCACGACGCGTACGCACACCTCGGCCATCCACACGCTCACTCCGCTCGGCGCTGCCCTGCTGCGGGCCCCGTGGCTGGCGCCCGGCCCGGACGACGGCCCCCGGGCGACCCGCTGAGCGCCCTGCCGGTGGTGCCCCGCTGGGGCGTGTTTCGAAAGTCCCGTCCGGCCCGCGGCGTCTGGCACGGCGTCCCACCACGTTATCGGGATCGTCCACGTATGCCCCGTACGAGGACGACCCTCCGCCTCGCGATGGACCGCACCTGGCGCCGCGGGCCGCGCCCTTCGGGCGGACGACGCCACTTTCGAAACACGCCCTAGCCACCGCCGCCCTCCCTTCCCGGGAAGCCGTCGAGGGTCGCCTCGACATACCGCATCACCTCCTCCTTCGGGATGCCGCGCACGTCCAGCTCCGCGAGGAGCGTGCGCATGCGCCGGTCCCAGTCGACTCCGGCGCGCAGGTCGTCCGCGGACGGCTGTTTGACGTCCGGCCGGACCGCGGCGCCGCTCTTGCGGTTGATGCGGATGATCCCCTCGCGTCGGAGCAGGTCGTACGCCTTGTTCACGGTGTGGAAGTTGATCGCGAGGTCGACGGCCAACTGTCTGGTGGACGGGAGACCGGCACCGGGCGCCAGCGCGCCTTCCGCGATGGCTTCCACCACCCGGTCCCGGATCTGTTGGTAGATCGGAACCTCACTGTCGAGGTCGAGTACGAGATGCACATGCCCACTCTATCTGATATACATCTACTAGAACAGACGCTCATGGCAGCGGAACCCGCGCTCCGACCCGGGCGGACGGGTGCGGCCCCGAGGGAGGGATGGACCCCATGGCACTGATGAAGATCTCCGGCACCGAGCTCGTGGTCGAGTTCAGTGGACGCGAGCGGACGTGGCTGCGCCGCGGCACGCTGGCCGTTCCACTGGCCGCCGTCCGCCAGGTCGTCCCGGTCGACAACCCTCTGCGCGAGGCGCACGGCGCCCGCAAGGGCCTCCACGTCTCCGGGGTGGCCAAGATCGGCACCTGGGGCCTGATGCTCGGACCGCGACAGCTCGTGGCGGCCTACCGGGGCAAGCCCGGCCTGCGCGTCCAGCTCGACCGCGCCGCCTCCGGCGAGGAGTACGACGAGCTCGTCCTGTCTCTCGACGACGCCGCCGAGCTGGCCCGTCTCATCGGCCTCCACCAGGGGCAGAACCGATGACCCATCAGCACGAAGCGAACAGCCCGCGCGTCGAAGTCGTCGGCCTCACCAAGCGGTTCGGCGCCGTCACCGCGGTCGAGGACCTGAGCTTCCGGGTCGAGCCCGGAGTGGTGACCGGCTTCCTGGGACCCAACGGAGCCGGGAAGTCCACGACCATGCGGATGATCCTCGGCCTGGTCGCCCCGACCTCCGGTACGGCGACCATCGGCGGCCGGCGTTACGAGGAGCTGACCCGGCCCTCCGAGGTCGTCGGCGCCGCCCTGGACGCCTCCGCGTTCCACCCCAACCACACGGCCCGCGACCACCTGCGCATCTACTGCACGATGGGCGGTCACCCGGCCTCGCGCGTGGACCGCCTCATCGAGGAGCTGGGGCTCGCTCAGGTGGCCGACCGCCGCACCCGCACCTTCTCCACCGGGCAGCGGCAGCGGCTCAGCCTGGCGACCGCCCTGCTGGGCGACCCGCGCGTGCTCCTCCTCGACGAGCCGAGCAACGGTCTCGACCCGGAGGGCATCGCCTGGCTGCGCCGGTTCCTGCGGGGCCTGGCGGCCGAGGGGCGCACCGTGCTCGTCTCCAGCCACGTCCTGAGCGAGGTCCAGCAGATCGTCGACGACGTCGTCATGATCAGCCGGGGCCGGCTGGTCGCGGCGGGGCCGCTGGCGGAGATGGAGCGCTTCGTTCCCCGGTCCGTCCTCGTGCGGTCCCCGGACGCCGTGGCGCTGCGCGACGCCCTGCTCCGGGACGCGTCCGGGGACCGGATACGGGTGGAGACCGCCCAGGACGGATGGCTGCGGGTGTACGGGGCGACCGACACCGCCGTCGCCGACCTGGCGGCCGCGTCCGGGCTCCGGGTGCACGGCCTGGTCACCGAGGAGGCGAGCCTGGAGCAGCTGTTCTTCCGGCTGACCGGGGACGGGGCCCATGAACCGGCGGCGGCCGGCACGGCGGTCCGGCACAGGAACGACGAGGGGATCCAGCGATGAGCACACTGATCAGGGCCGAGTTCCGCAAGCTGCTCGCCACCCGGATGTGGATGTGGGCGCTGCTGGTGGCCGTGGTGCTCGGCGGCGGCATGGTGGGGCTGCTCACGCTGGTCGGCCCGGAGAACTTCGATCCGCCGATGCCCGGGCTGGACACCGGGGACGGCGTGCGCTCGGTGCTGGGAATGCTGGGGTTCACGGTGATCGTCCCGGCAGCGCTCGGCACCCTGGCGATGACCTCCGAGTACCGGCACCGCACGGCCACGTACACCTTCCTGTTCGCGCCCAAGCGCTGGCAGGTGCTGACCGCCAAGATCGTCGTCTTCGGCGTCGCGGGTCTGGTCTACGGAGTGGTGCTCACCGGCACCGCGGCGGCCGGCTTCTTCGGCGGGGTGGCGGCCCGCGGGGTGACGCCGGGCATGACGTCCGCGGACATCCTCACGCTGCTGGGGCGGCTGGCCGTCGCCATGGCCGTGTACACCCTCCTCGGCGTGGCCGCGGGAGCACTGATCCGCAATCAGATCGCCGCGCTGGCGGTCGTGGTGGGCTACCTGTACATGGGCGAGCTGATGCTGATGATGATCCCGGGCGTCAAGCTGCTCTATCCGCTGCTCCCCGGAGGCGCCACCGCCTCGCTGACCGGCTTCACCTACATCGCCGACACCCTCGCCGACCAGTTGGCGACCAGTCCGGTGTCGTTGCTCTCTCCCGTGGGCGGTGCGCTCCTGCTCACCGGCTACGCCTTGGTCGCGGCGGTCGCCGCGGTGCTCGTGCCGATGCGCCGGGACGTGCACTGAGAACGGAGCGGGTGCCCCGGACCGACTTCCGGGACACCCGCGGGATGTTCGTGCGAAGGGACGCGCGTCAGGCGGCGGCGCCGGCCGGGCTGGCCTGCTCCGCCTCCAGGGCCTCCATCTCCCGTATGAGGCTGGCGGGCCTCATGTCCGTCCAGTTCTTCTCGACGTACTCGAGGCACGCCTGGCGGGTGTCCTCGCCGAACACGACGGACCAGCCCTTGGGAACCTCCGCGAAGGTGGGCCACAGCGAGTGCTGGTTCTCATCGTTCACGAGTACGTAGAAGGAACCGTCCTCGTTGTCGAACGGGTTCTCCATGATGATTTCCTCCTCAAGAGCGGGATCCGGATGCGCCCGGCCCCGCGGAATCGTCCATCGCCCGCTTCCGGACCGACAAGCAGTTTCGTCCGGCACCGAAACGCGGGCGTCGTGCGTCGTCCGACCGGTGTCAGCCGTTCCGTCCGAAGAATTCGAGCAGGACGGCGTTCACCTGGTCGGGACGTTCCAGGTAGCCGTAGTGACCCGCGTCCCGGATCTGCGTGTACCGGGCCCCGGGGACCGCGTCGGCGACCTCCCGGCTCAGATGCGGCGGCAGCACCAGGTCGTCGGCGAAACCGATCACCTGGCACGGTGTGCGGATCGCGCGGTACGCGTCGAGACGGCTCTCCTCGATGTCGATGTCGAGCTGGGCCCGGTAGCCGGCCGCGTCGGTGACCGGGGACAGCTCGAAGATGTCGAGCCAGTCCCGGATCTCCTTGTCCTCCCGCAGCGTCGCGGGCGACAGGTTCTGAAGCGCCCGCAGCGTCGCCCCGTACAGCGGCGTCAGCCGGCCGCCGCTGTCGTGGAACTCCCGCTCCGCGCGGACGTGCGCCCGGCGCATCGCGTCGCTGCGGCCCCGCGTCGCCATCAGGACCGCCTGGCCGACCAGGTCCGGCCGGGCCAGGCACAGCTCCTGCACCACGTGGGCGCCGAGCGAGGTGCCGACGAGGCGACAGGGTCCCGCGTCGAGGTGCTCGATCAACGCCGCGGTGTCCGCGACGAGATCGTCGATCGTGAAGCCCTCGGGGCAGGCGTCGGTGGGCGGGATGCCCCGGTTGTTGAAGGTGATCACCCGGTAGCCCGCCCGCACCAGCGCCGGCACCTGGTGCAGGTGCCAGGCCCTGCCTCCGGCACCGGATCCCATGACCAGCACGACCGGCTCGCCCTGCCCGGTCACCTCGTAGCTCAGGCTGATGCCATTGACTCTCGCTGTCGGCACTGGCCGCCCTCCGTTCCCCGCCCGCTACGGGCGAACTGTCGAATCGTTGACTGCGCAACCGCGCAGGCGCCGTCAGGCCGCCTTCGGCTCCTCGGCCGTCCGTGCCGCCGCCCGGTCCCAGTACGGGCCGAACAGCGCGGCCTCGTCCGGAACGCGCTCCGGAATGGGGCGGGAGACCGTGGTGTAGTTCAGGAAATGCCGCCAGGTGACGTTCCCCGACACTCCGGAACCACCCCAGCTCCCGCTGGAGAGGGTGGTGGTGAACGGTACGCCGCTGCTGAAGGATCCGGTGTTCGTCATGGTCGACTGATTGACCACGACCCGGCAGTGCGTGACGTTCTCCGCGAGCCGCATGACCCGGTCCGGCCGGTTCGTGTGGATCGCGCAACTGTGCCCGAGGCCGCAGCGTTCCGAGATCCGCTGCACGAGCCGCACGGCCTCGTCGAAGTCGGTGTACTCCGAGAGGGTGAGCACGGGAGAGATCTTCTCCCGCAGCAGCGGGCCGTCCTGGCCCGGGTCGGGCCAGTCCGCGACGAGCACGGAGACCTTGTCCGGCACCGTCAGCCCGGCCGCCGCCGCGATCCGTGCGGCCGGCCGGCCGATCAGGTCCCGGTCGAGGCCGCGGCCGTCCGGCCACAGCGCCGCGACCAGCGCCGCGGTCTCGTCCGCGTCGCACAGATGCGCCCCGGCACGGACCAGCCCGTCGCGGAAGGCGTCGGCGACGGAGCGGTGCACGAGCACATTGCTCTCGGACGAGCAGGACGTGCCGTGGTTGAACCCGGCCCCGGTGTGTATGTGGTGCAGAGCCTCGTCGAGGTCCGCGGTCTCGTCCACGAGGACCGTGGGGTTGCCCACCCCGGCGCCGATGGCGGGCGTGCCGCTGCGGTAGGCGCGGCGCACGGTGTTGGAGCCGCCGATGGCGACGACGAAGTCGGCCGCCGCCATGAGGCGTTCACCGGCGTCCCGTCCGGTCACCGGCAGGCACTGGACCAGGTCCTGCGGGGCCCCGACCTCGGCGAGCGCGGCGCGCATGACCTCCGTCGTGGCCAGCGCCGTGCGATGCGCGCGCGGATTGGGGCTGAAGACGACGGCGTTGCGGGTCTTCAGCATGGGGAGGGCGTTGCAGATGATGCCGGGGGCGGGGGCGGTGGCGGGGCTGGCGACGGCGATCACGCCGAGCGGTTTGGCGAGGGTGACGAGTCCCCGCTCGGGCTGCTCCTCGACGACGCCGACCGTGCGGGCCCCGTCGAGGTCGTGCAGGATGCCGAGCACCCGTCTGCGTTGGAGCGCGTACATGGCCTCGGCGTCACCGAGGCCGGTCTCCTCCTCACTGAGCCGCGCGAGAGCGCGCGCGTTCTCCTCCCGATAGCAGTGCCAGCCGACGGCCGCCACGGCCTCGTCGATTCCGGCCTGCGACCATGACGCCACTTCCGCCTCCGCCACGCGGGCGCGGCGTACCGCTTCGTCCACGGATTCGCTGATCACAGCTACTCCCCTACGGCGATCGCTGGGGCGCGTCCCTCCGGGAGAGCCCGCTGCGTGACCTCGTCACCGGGCGTGCGCGCCGTGCTTCCCGGCAGGTCACGGGCCGTACCCAACCTCCGGCAGGGAGCTCCGGCCCCCCTGCTGGCGCAAGGTAGCGATAGTCGGCGCCCGTTCACCACAGTTTCTGCCGACGGCAAATGCCCTGCGTGAGCGACCGCTCGGGCGGGCCACCGGAGGTGTCCGAATTCGGCCAAACCCAGCCGCCGCACTGGCGCACCTGAAAAATTCATGATCCACGCGCTGAGACGGTCATGCGTGTTCAGGGAGCGTCGCACTGTCGGGCGCCGCCCACCGCATGACACGGTCACTCGTGTTCCGACCACTCCCCGGACCCACGGCAGACGGCGCCCCGCGGCGCGATCCGCCGACCTCGGCCGCCGATCGAACCCCCTCCCTCCGGTCCGCCCGTACGACGCCCATGGAGTGTCGTGCGGCACGGGCCGGGGGCGGCGGCCGGACGAGGCACCGTCTTCGTGCCCGGGCGAGGAGTCGGCCGCCGGGCCCGGGCAGCCGGGTCCACCACAACACATGGGGGCCGTTCGATGCAGAGAATCCACTTCACCGCCGCAGATCTCGCGCGCACCCGCATGCAGAGCACCCTCGGCCCGGTGGCCGAGGGCGTGTTCGCTCTGGGCGCGCTCACGAGGTCCCGCAGCGCCGACCTCGCCGACTGGCGCGCCGGGGTCACCGCCCGGCTGCGGGAGAGTTCTTCTCTGGGTCAGCCCCTCGGCCCCTTGCTGCAGTCGCTGAACGCCCCCGACGACCTGCTGTTCCTGCTGGACTCCTCGCCGGTCGCGGACGCGTCGGCGCTGGCCGCGCTGTCGCTGACCCGGACGGAGGCGGTCCGGCTGGCCGTCGGCGTTTGGCGCGCCGGGGTCGCCCCGCTGTGGGACACGGTGCAGCAGCGGCTGGACACCGAGTGCGACGCCCACGGGCGGATCGCGATGACGGGCGGGGTCGAGCGGCTGCTGTCGACGCTGCACCCGAGGATCGTGTGGAACCCGCCGGTCCTGGAGATCCACGACCGTGCGGACCGGGACGTCCATCTGTGCGGGCGTGGTCTGTTGCTGGTGCCGTCGGTCTTCCTGACGGGCGCCGCGGGCCGGGTCATCGGGACCGAGCGGGACAGCGGGCAGGCCGCGCTCGTCTTCGGCATGCCGTCGGACGTGACCTCGCTGTTCTCGCTGCCGCACGAAGAGGAGGAGGTCGGCGGCGA
This sequence comes from Streptomyces sp. NPDC047982, assembly GCF_043204165.1. NCBI lineage: Bacteria > Bacillati > Actinomycetota > Actinomycetes > Kitasatosporales > Streptomycetaceae > Streptomyces > Streptomyces sp. NPDC047982. The sequence continues at coordinate 12,333 of NZ_JBIDBS010000021.1, forward strand.
ACAGGCGCTCAGCGCCCTGGTGGGCCAGACCCGGGCGGCCGCGCTGAGGCAGCTCACGGACACCTGCACGACGAGCCAACTCGCGGCCCGGCTCGGCATCTCCCCCGGCACCGCGAGCCAACACGCGTCGGTGCTGCGGGAGTCGGGGCTCATCACCACCCGCCGGGTGCGCAACTGCGCCCTGCACACCGTGACTCCGCTCGGCATGGCCCTGCTCGGTGGGCGGCTGCGGGAGCGCCCGGCACCGTCGCGGACCGCGCCGGGCGCGCACGCCCCCCGGGCGAAGTCCCACGGTCCGCTGCCCGTTTTGTGAGGGCGCGCCCCGGGCCCGTACGACCACCTGCTCACCCCTGCACCAAGCAGTCACCGACCACAAGCAGTCAACGACCACCACAGGAAAGGAAGACCCGATGAACTTCTCCGACGTCTCCGCACTCCGCCCCGACGCGACCACCGGACCGGTCCGCGGCGCCCTCGGCGCCCTGGTGATCGAGGACCTGGACGGTGCGTCGGACGACGCCGTCGCGCTGTTCAGCATCTGCATCCGCAGTACGCCCGCCGGCTCGTCGGCCGCCGTGGCGCGATAGCCGCCAGGACGTCCGAACAGCGTTGACCCAGGGACGGCCGGCGTGACTTCGTGCTCCGGGAGCGGGAAGTCACGCCGGCCGAACCCCTCGGCCGGGTCCGGGGCCCCGGTGCCCCTCCGGCGCGTTCCGCCCCGCTCGCTCCGCACGGCGCCGGTTCGGCGCTTCGGCCGCGGACTCGTGGTCGACCGCGCACGGCGCCCTTTTGACGTCACATCACCCCCAACCGCCGCCGTGACCCGGCCTCACGACCAGGAATTCCCGTTGTCGCTCCAGCACTTATGATCTTCGTATGTGCACTGGAGTTTGACGGCTTCGCGGGAAGCGCCACCGAAGGTCGCAGACCGCGCATGAACGGGACGGTCGCATGAAGCAGGGGGTCGGCCGTTCGCCCGGGACGAACGGGGCGGACGACGGGGACGACAACGGAGAAGCTGTCGAAGGAGATACGAACACGGGGGCAGCGATCGGAAACGGGCGCGGCGCCCGGAAATCCCCGCCGCTGCCGGATCTGCCGGCGCCACGGCTGGCCGGAACGATCCTCAAGGTGGCGTTGCTCGGCTATCTGAGCATCACTCTGATCAACCTCGCGAGCGTGCCGCACACGAATCTGTCACTCGGCGCGTCCGTGGTGGCGCTGCTTCTCGTCTTCCTGCTCCAGATGCGCCACTCCAGTGCGCACGCCCATCTCGCGCCGGCCCGGCAGAAGGCGCTCACGCTCTCCGCCCAGGCGCTGCTGACCTACCTTCCGTTCGCGCTGTTCCAGTCCCAGTGGGGCGCGATGGCCGGCTTCTTCGCCGGTTCCCTGCTGCTGCTCCTGCCGCCGCGGGTGGCCTGGCCGGCGTACGGCGTGGTCGGGCTGTCGATGTCGCTGCCGCCTCTCATCGACGGCTATCCGCTACGGGAACTGTTCTACCTCACCCTGTCGACGCTGCTGACGGGTCTGGTGGTGTTCGGGCTGTCCCGGTTGTCGGCGCTGGTCCATGCCCTGCACGACACCCGCCTCGAACTGAGCCGGATGGCCGTGACACAGGAGCGGCTGCGCTTCGCGCGGGACCTGCACGATCTGCTGGGCTACAGCCTGTCCGCGATCACGCTCAAGAGCGAGCTCATCCACCGGCTGGTGCCCACGAATCCGCGGCGCGCGATGGGCGAGGTCAGCGAACTCCTGGAGATATCACGGCAGTCACTGGCCGATGTGCGGGCGGTGGCCAGCGGGCTGCGGGCGATGTCCCTGAAGCAGGAGCTGGGGTCGGCGCAGTCGCTGCTGGAGGCGGCCGACGTCCGGGTGGAGACGGACATCCGGTTCGGCGCGATCGACCAGCAGGTGGACACCGTGCTCGCGGCCGTGCTGCGCGAGGCGGTGACGAACCTGCTGCGGCACACCCGGGCGACGACGTGCCGCATGGAGGCCGTGCAGGAGGGCGACCGGGTGCGGCTGTCGATGACCAACGACGGGGTGGACCCCGCCTATCGGGACGTGTCGCCGCACAGCGGCAGCGGACTGGGGAACCTGGCCGCGCGGCTGCGGGCCGTCTCCGGCACGCTGAGCATCGAACGCCTGCCGGACAGATCGTTCCATCTGGTGGCGGAGGCTCCCGCCCGGCTGCTCCGGCCGCTTCCGGACCTGGACGACGGCCCGTACACCGAGGACTCGGTGGCCTGAGGCCCGGAGCCCCGGCACGTGACGAGTTCACTCTCAGCAGATGACCCGTGCACTGTATGTTTTCGGCCACGCCTCGCAGAATCGTTTGAATGGTGGCCGATCCGCTGCTCACCCAGGAGCGGACCGTCTCCCGCACTCTCGACGCCGAGCGATCCACGAAGGGACAAGAACGCCATGAAGGAGACTTTCTCCTCCCGCGCCAGGCTCGCCGAGAAGCCCGCTCCGCCCCTGGTGATCGAAGATCTCGACGCCGCGTGCGCCCAGGCCCAGGCGCTGTTCACCATCTGCATCCGCAGCGGGCCGACCGCTGCGGACCCGACGAGCGAGCCCGCGTCCTCGGCACGGCTCGGAGCATGAGCGTCGACGAGGGACGGGACCTCTGGGCCGCCTCGGGGGACGAGCGGACCCGGGTGGGCTTCGCCAGCCACCTCGCACCCACGGTCGTCCCCGGCGAGGCGGTCTACCTGGTGTCCCAGCGCGGCGTGACCGCGCTCCACGGCGAGCACGCCGAGGCGCTCGCACCGCTGCTGGACGGCAGCCGCACCGCGGCGGACGTCCTGCGCGAGGCGGCGGAGCGGCTCGGGGCCGCCGGGGCCCGTGAGTCGCTCATCGCTCTCGAACGAGCGGGCCTTCTGCGCCGGTACGCCCCCGACGGCGTGCGGCCCCCCGCCCCGGACGGCCGCACGGCCTACTGGGACCTCGCCGGACTGGACGGGGCGCGCGCCGCCGCCGCGGCCGAGCGGGCGCGGGTGCGGATCGTGGACCTGACCGGTACGGCGGACCACGGCCGCCTGCGGGCGGCGTGCGAGGAGTCGGGGCTCACCGTCGGCGAGGTGAGCGACGCGAGCCGGGAGCCGTACTCGCTCCCGGAGGCAGGTGCCGACTTCGCGATCGTGCTCTGCGACGACTACCTGACCGCTCGTCTGCGGGACGTGGACGCCGCCCACCGGGCGCGGGGCCTGCCCTGGCTGCTGGCCCGTCCCGGCGGCGCGGAGCCGTGGGTCGGGCCGGTGTTCCGGCCTGCCGAGAAAGGCGCCTGCTGGTCGTGCCTGGCCGTACGGCTGCGTGGGCACCGGCGTTCCGAACGGCCGCTCCAACTGGCCCTGGGCATCGACGGACCACCGCCGCGGCCGCGGGGCGCCCTCGCCTCCTGCTACGCCCTCGGACTGCATCTGGCGGTGCTGGAGTCGGCCAAGTGGCTGGCCGGGGTGCGCGATCCCGCTCAGGACGCGGTCACCACGCTCGGCACGCTCCGGTCGGGGTCCGCGCAGCACACGGTCACCCGGCTGCCGCAATGCGCCGAGTGCGGCGACCCCGGTCTCGTCGCCCGGATCGCGTCCGCCCCGTTCGTCCCCGTCTCCCGGCCGAAGGCGGCACGGGACCTGGGTGGTCACCGCGCGCTGACGCCCGACCAGATGCTGGCCGCGTACGCAGATCTGGTCGACCCGGTCACCGGGATCGTCAAGGAGATCCGCCGGGCGCCGAACAGCCCCGGCTTCGTCCACCCCTACCTCTCCGGGCACAACCTGGCCATGGGCTCGTCGACGCTGGCCGGACTGCGGGCCGGACTGCGCGCGCTGAGCGGCGGCAAGGGCGTCACGGAGACCGAGGCCCGGGCGAGCGCGCTGGGCGAGGCGGTGGAACGGTACAGCGGCACGCGGCACGGCGACGAGGCCGTGGTGCGCGACACCTTCCGCGCGCTGGGCGACGCGGCGGTGCACCCCAACGCCTGCCAGTTGTACGACGAGCGGCAGTTCCGGGACCGGGACCGCTGGAACAGCGCCGGGTCGCGGCTCAGCCATGTGCCCGAGCGGTTCGACGTGGACCGGCCCACCGAGTGGACCCCCGTGTGGTCGCTCACCGCCGGACGACAGCGGCTGCTGCCCACGTCGATGCTGTACTACGGCGACGGGTGGGGCGTGGACGGGCTGTCCGCCGACTCCAACGGCAACGCCGCGGGCAGCAGCCCGGAGGACGCGCTGGTCCAGGGGTTCCTGGAGCTGGTGGAGCGGGACGCGGTGGCCCTGTGGTGGTACAACCGCACCCGGCAGCCGGCCGTCGACCTGGACGCGTGGGACGAACCGTACGTGGACCGGATCCGCGAGGGCTGTGCCGGGCTGAACCGTGAGGTCTGGGCGCTCGATCTCACGTCGGACTTCGGCATTCCGGTGGTGGCGGCGCTGTCCCGGCGCGTCGACAAGCCCGCCGAGGACGTGATCTTCGGTTTCGGCGCGCATTTCGATCCCCGGCTGGCGGCGCGCCGGGCCCTGACGGAGATGGGGCAGTTGCTGCCGGCCGTGTGCGACGCGCGGGCGGACCACACCGGCTACCGGATCACCGACCCGGAGCCGCTGGAGTGGTGGCGAGGGGCGACGCTCGCGAGCGAGCCGTACCTGACGCCCGACCCGTCCGCACCGTCCCGTACACCGGAGCACTGGAGCTACGCACCGCGCGGCGATCTGCTCGACGACATCGGCGCGATCACCGACCTGGTGCGCGCGCGAGGCATGGAGCTGCTGGTCCTGGACCAGACGCGGCCGGACCTCGGGCTCCCGGTGGTGAAGGTGATCGTGCCGGGTCTGCGGCCGTTCTGGGCACGGTTCGCACCGGGCCGGCTGTACGACGTTCCGGTGGCGATGGGGCGGCGGTCGCAGCCCGTCGCCTACAAGGACCTCAACCCCGTGCCGCTCTTCGTCTGACGCCGGAATCGGCCGGAAGACGACTGCGGCAAAGGCCGCCCGGACGACGCCGCCGGCGCGACGCGGCGTCGTCCGGCGGACGAACTGCGCAGTTGAGGAGTACGTCGATTACTTCACGTGCTTCACACGACTCACATAAAATCAACGGCAGTCACGACAATCCGTGGCTGTCCGGAATCGCTCCTCGTCACCATCGAGGCCGCGACTCGCCCCGCCGCTCCGCTCAGCGGCGGCCGGACCCGGGCACCCCCGGGAAACGGCGAGGAATGGGCAGCGGACACAGGGGGACGGGGAGCATGGCGATACGCGTACTGCTCGCGGAAGACATGAACATGGTGCGCGGGGCGCTGGTCGCCCTGCTGAACCTGGAGGACGACCTCCGGGTGGTGTGCGAGCTGGAGCGCGGCGACGAAATCGTGCCGGCGGCGCACAAGTTCGGCCCCGACGTGGCGGTCATCGACATCGACCTGCCGGGCATGGACGGGCTCACCGCGGCATCACGGCTGCACGAGGAGCTGCCGGGCTGCCGGACGTTGATCCTCACCAGCATGGGCCGCCCGGGGACGCTGCGAAGGGCCCTGACGACCAAGGTCGACGGCTACCTGCTGAAGGACGCACCGCCGGGCGAACTCGCCGACGCGGTACGGCGGGTGGCCGCCGGACGACGGGTGATCGACCCTCAGTTGGCGCTGGCCGCCTGGGGCGGTGCGGAGACACCGCTGACGGAGCGGGAGACCGAGGTCCTGCGGCTGACCGCGGACGGTGCCGAGGCGAAGGAGATCGCGCGGCAGCTGCACCTGTCGGCGGGGACGGTGCGGAATTATCTGACGAACATCGTGGCCAAGCTCAACGCCCGCAACCGGGTGGACGCCATCCGCATCGCCCGCGAGGCGGGCTGGCTGCCGTAAGAGCCGTCCTGCGCATCGGTCCGGTCCGGATTCAGGCCGGATCCGGGAAAGGGAGCGCGGACGCGTCGGCGGGCGCCGCCATGGAGGCCGCGGCCAGGTAGCCGAGGATGTCCTCGGTGACCGACGGCGGAAGCGGCAGCGCCGCCGAGATGTCGTCCGGGGTGGCCGGCCAGGCCAGCATCCCCACCACCCAGGCGGCCTCGGGCCGGTGCAGCACCACGCGGTACGCGGAGCGGGGCGACTCCAGGATGAAGCCGCCGGGCCGCACGGTGAACGTGATGTCGCGCGGCAGCCAGATGAGCTCTCCGCCCGGGAGCCTCAGCAGCGCGAACGATGCCTGACGGGACACCGGCGTCACCGAGAGCAGGGGGCCGCGCAGGTCGTCGAGACCCAGGGTGCGCACGACGAGGTGACCGAGCCGTTCCAGAACGGGCAGCAGCACCAGGACGCCGCTCCCCTCGGGGGGCCCGTCGCCCGGGGGCCCGTGGGGCTCGGTCGGTCCGGCCTGCGCACCGGCACCGACCCGGTCCGCACCGGGGACGACGTTGGCGAGCAGGATCGGCCCGAGCTCCATCCGGCGTAACGCGGCCTGGACGACGGGGTCGGCGCCGTCGACCCATTCCTTGCCCCAGCGGCCGGTGAGCACGAGCTGGTCCTCGGTGTCACCGGACTCGACGGTCACGTCCTCGGCCAACGACCAGAGGTGCACGGTCCGGTGGTCAGCCGTCTCCGTCATTGCGCTCCCCCTTGACTCTCCGGTCGCCCCGGGGCGACTCGGTGGACCGATTATGCAACTGGCCAGTAGCCCCCGGACAGCTACGGCCTCACGCCCCCGATATGAAGACTTCACGTCCCGGGAAGGACACCGAGGCGTCCGCGCTCGCCGTTCACCGATGGCTGTCCGCCCTCGGGCACGAACACAGGGAACCTTGACACCGCCGACGCACCGCGCGTCCGCCTGCCTCCGTACCCGACCGTCCGTCGGCACCACGAACCAGCGGTGTGCGGGGCCCCTGCCGGGGACCGGTGGCAAGGCCACCTTCGCCGTCTCGGTCGGGTTCGGTCGGCAGGCACCGCTCTTGGGTGCTGGAGACGACGCGGGCGGGTGCCTTGGCGGCGTACACCTGGCCGTCGCGCCGGCCGTAGTCGATGCGCATCAGGTAGCCGCCGGCGTGGTGGGCGGTGCCGTTGACGTCCGTCTTGCCGTTCAGCGGGTAGTGGTTGGTCTCCCGTGCGTAGAAATACGCGCACCGGCGGACGGCCGGCGACGGCGGGGCGGACGCGTAGGCGGTCCCGCGGGGACCGAGGGACCGACGCTGTTCGTTCCCGAGCACGGGCACTCGTTCGTGTGGGCGCCCCTCTTCGCACGCGGGCTGGTGCTCGGGGTCGTCGTGATCCGGCGTGCCGAACAGCCGGATGGGGAAGCCGCTACGGGCAGCGCGGGAAGACCATCTGGACCGAGCAGCCGCTCGGCACGACGTCCGACGCCTTCCCCGCACTGTCGTCGTACGAGCTCTCCTGACACCGGGCGGCGCCACGGCATACCCGCACAAAAACGCGGCACGCCCGTATGGACGCAGGCGCGACGGGAACGGAGACGTCCCCGCCGCGCTCGGCGGCCAGGATCCGCAGTACCCGTCCGACGCCGTTTCATCGCGCATCGGCCCTCGACACATCGCTGACGCACGTGGTCCGGCTGGTACCGCGCTCGGCGAGGCACTGCTCGCCTCCCGCTGAGAAGGGCTGCGCCCGGCCGTGGACAGAGGCCCGGCCGGGCGCACGGTCAGGCCGGCTGCTCCGCGCGCCCGGCCGCCAGCGTGAGTGCGATGTCGACGATCATGTCCTCCTGACCGCCCACCAGACGGCGCTGTCCGCATTCCATGAGGATGTCTCGGACGTCCACGCCGTACCGGGCGGATGCGGCCTCCGCGTGACGGAGGAACGACGAGTACACGCCCGCGTAGCCGAGGGTCAGGGTCTCCCGGTCGACGCGCACCGGACGGTCCTGGAGGGGCCGCACGATGTCGTCGGCGGCGTCCTGGAGCCGGAACAGGTCGCAGCGGTGCTCGAAGTCCGAGAGGTTCGCGACCGCGATGAACGCCTCCAGCGGGCAGTTGCCCGCCCCCGCACCGTGACCGGCGAGCGAGGCGTCGACGCGGTGGACACCGTTCTCGACAGCGACGACGGAGTTGGCGACCGACAGCGAGAGGTTCTCGTGGGCGTGGATGCCGATCTCGGTGCCGGCGTCCAGCACGTCCCGGTAGGCACGGACGCGTGCGGCCACGTCGCCCATCGTGAGCCGGCCACCGGAGTCGGTCACGTACACGCAGTGCGCGCCGTAGGACTCCATCAGCTTGGCCTGCCGGGCCAGTTCCTCGGGCGGCGCCATGTGGGAGAGCATCAGGAACCCGGACACGTCCATGCCGAGCTCGCGTGCCGCGGCGATGTGCTGTGCGGAGATGTCGGCCTCGGTGCAGTGCGTGGCGACCCGGACGGAGCGCACCCCGAGGTCGTACGCGCGCTTCAGCTCGTGGAGGGTGCCGACGCCGGGCAGCAGCAGGGTGGTGAGGCGGGCGCGCTTCAGCACCGAGGCCGCTGCCTCGATCCACTCCCAGTCCGTGTGCGAGCCAGGACCGTAGTTGACGGAGCCGCCGGCGAGGCCGTCGCCGTGCGCGACCTCGATCGCGTCGACGCCCGCGTCGTCGAGCGCGGTGACGATGTGCTTGACGTCCTGCGGGGTGATCCGGTGGCGTACGGCGTGCATGCCATCGCGCAGCGTGACGTCCTGGACGAAGATCGGGGTGCCCATCAGCTGTCTGCCTTCCCTGCTGCGATGCGCTCCGCGACCTGGAGGGCGGCGGAGGTCATGATGTCGAGGTTCCCGGCGTAGGCCGGAAGGTAGTGCGCGGCGCCCTCGACCTCCAGGAACACCGAGACCTGGTGGGTGGGCCGGGCGCCGCCGTCGGCGAGAAGCGTGCCGACCGGCTGGTCGTCGGGGATCTCGGTGATCTGCACCTCCTGCTTGAGCCGGTAGCCGGGCACGTACGCGGCGACGTCGGCGGCCATCTTCGCCACGGACTGCCGGATCTCCTCCTGGGTGGCCGGGTCCGGGGCCGTGACGAGGCAGAAGACCGTGTCCCGCATCATCAGTGGCGGCTCGGCGGGGTTGAGGATGATGATCGCCTTACCACGGCGGGCGCCGCCGACCCGCTCGATGGCGGCCGAGGTGGTCTCGGTGAACTCGTCGATGTTGGCACGGGTGCCGGGGCCGGCCGACTTCGAGGCGATCGACGCGACGATCTCCGCGTACTCCACGGGCACGACGCGGCCGACCGCGGCGACGGCCGGGATGGTGGCCTGGCCACCGCAGGTGACCATGTTCACGTTGGGGGCGCCGAGGTGCTCGTCGAGGTTGACGGCGGGGACGACGTAGGGGCCGATGGCCGCCGGGGTGAGGTCGATCAGCCGCTTCCCGAACGGGGCCAGCGCGGCGGCGTTCGCCTCGTGCGCCTTGGCCGAGGTCGCGTCGAAGACGATGTCGATCTCGTCGAAGCCGGGCATCGCGATCAGTCCGGCCACGCCCTCGTGCGTGACCGGGACGCCGAGCCGCGCGGCGCGGGCCAGGCCGTCGGAGGCGGGGTCGATGCCGACCATGGCGCCCATCTCCAGGTGCTCCGCCCCGCGCAGCACCTTGATCATCAGGTCGGTGCCGATGTTGCCCGACCCGATGATCGCGACCTTCGTCCTGCTCATGAAGCCTCTCCCTCGCTGAAGCGGACCGTCACGGCACCGAAGCCGGACAGAGTGGCGGTGACGGTGTCACCGGGGGACACCGGCCGCATCGGACCGAGCGCGCCGGACAGCACGACCTGTCCCGCGCGCAGCGGGTCGCCGAGGTCGCGGGCCGTACGGGCCAGCCAGGCGACGGCCTCGATCGGGTCGCCGAGGCAGGCGGCGCCGGTTCCCATGGAGACCTCCGTGCCGTTGACGCTCATCGACATCACGACGTCCACCGGTTCGGTCTCGTCGAGGGTGCGCCGGTGCGTCCCGAGCACGTAGGCGCCCGCGGACGCGTTGTCGGCCACCGTGTCGCCGAGACTGATGTCCCAGCCGGCGATCCGGCTGCCGCAGACCTCCAGCGCGGCGACGCCGTAGTCGATCGCGTCCCGGACCTGCGCGGTGTCGAGCGGGCCGTCGGCCAGGTCGGCGCGGAGCACGAAGGCGATCTCCGCCTCCACCCGGGGCTGGAGGATCCGCCCGGCCGGGACGGTGCCGCCGTCCTCGCAGGCCATGTCGTCGAAGAGGACGCCGAAGTCGGGCTGGTCGACGCCGAGCTGCCGCTGCACCGCCTCGGAGGTCAGGCCGATCTTGCGGCCGGTGATCCGGGCTCCCGCGGCGAGGCGGCGCTCGGTCAGTGCGGCCTGTACGGCGTACGCGGCGGCCAGGTCGTCCCGGCCGATCAGGTCCCGGACGGGCGCGCAGGGCACACCGGAGGCGGACGCCCCGGCGAGCCGCGCGGCCGCGGCGGCGATGTCGGACTTGCTCGCGGAGGCGAGCCCTTGGTTCTCGGTCACCGCTTCACTGTGGGCCCGGGTCGCACGCCCGAACCAGCACTTCGTCTCGCTCAGCGATACGCTGCGCCCATGACGGAAGCAACGGGTCTCGACACGGTGCTGGGGAAGGCCGTGACGATCCTGCGGGCCTTCCGGCCCGACGACCGGGCCGTCGGCCTCGCCGAGCTCGTGCGGCGTACGGGTCTGCACAAGGCGACGGTGCACCGGCTGTCCGGCGCGCTGGTCGACAACCGCCTGCTCGACCGGGTCGACGGCGGCTACCGCCCCAGCGGCGGTCTCTTCGAGCTGGGCATGCTCGCGGCGCCCGAGCGGAGCCTCCTGGAGGTGGCGATGCCGTTCCTCCAGGACCTGTACGAACGCACCCACGAGACCGTGCACCTCGGGGTGCGCGAGGGGCACGACGTCGTCTATGTCGCCAAGATCGGTGGCCACCGCCAGGCCAGGGCGCCCTCGCGCACCGGAGGGCGGATGCCGCTGCACTGCACCGCCATCGGTAAGGCCCTGCTCGCGCACGCCGACGACGAGCTGCGGCAGGGGGTGCTGTCCGGGCCGCTGGAGCGGCGCACCCCGCGCACGATCGTGGCCCCGGGCGCCCTGCGCCGCCAGCTGCGCGACATCACCGAGACGGGCGTCGCGTTCGAGCGGGAGGAGTCGACCATGGGCCTCATGTGCGTCGCCGCGCCGGTGCTGGGGCGCGACAACGAAGCGCTCGCCGCGATCAGCGTGGCCGGTCCCACCGGCAGGTTCCGGCCCGAGCGGTTCGTCACGCAGGTGCGGGCGGCTGCCGCCGGGCTCGGCAGCACGTTGATCCGGCGCAATCTGCCGAGCTGATCCGGCGCTGCTCCTCCTCCCTGTTCCGGCGCTGCTCCTCCTCGACAGGGCTCCGCCGGCGGGGGCGGCACTGGTACCCGTCGGCCGCGGCGGGGACCGGGTCGGCGCCGGCAGGCCGGCCGGGCTTGAGCTCCGCCCGTGCGTACAGGGCCGCCCGTGGCGCCCGGCACGCCTCGCCTGACGGGAGAGCGTCGGCCGACGGGTGAGTACCGGTACTCACGCGCCCTGCGCACCCCGGATCCACGATGGGGTGAACGGATCGAACCCCGAAAGGCCCCGTCCACATGCTCAGTCGCCTCGCCGCCGCCTTGGTCCCCGTCGTCGGCAGTCTGAACGTCACCACCGATGTCGGCACCCGTTTCGCGCCGGGCAGCGTCATCGCCGCCAACCACACTTCGCTCGCGGACCCCGCCGTCGTCCTCGCCGCGCTCCACCGGCTCGGTGTCGAGCCCGTCGTCATGGCCGCCGCAGGTCTGTGGCGCATACCCGTACTCGGCCGTGTGCTCGCCCGGGAGGGCCACATCCCGGTTCACCGGGGCGACCGACGGGCCGCCGACGCCCTGGACACGGCGGCCGAGACCCTGGGGCGAGGGCGCCTGGTCCTGATCTACGGGGAAGGCGGCCTACCGCGCCGCAAGGACTCCGGCGAGGCCCTTCCCGGGGCCTTCCGCAGTGGCCTCGCACGGCTCACGCGCAGCACCGGAGCCCCCGTCGTCCCCCTGGGTCAGGCCGGTTCCCGACGCATCGTCTCCGGGAGCCGCACGAAGCAGGTCGCCGGACTGGTCACGGCGCCCCTGCGCCGGCCGGACGTTCACGTTCACGTCGGAGCCCCTGTCATGCTGAACGGCTCCCCCGCCGCCCGCACCGCGCACGCCCACCGAGCGGTGACCGCTGCCTGGCGTACCGCGGCCGAACGTCTCGACGGGCCCGTCGTGCTCACCTCCTGAGCGGAACCGCGACGCACGCACCGCGACGCACGAACCGCGGTGTACGAACCGCGGTGTACGAACCGCGGTGTACGAACCGCGGTGTACGAACCGCGGTGTACGAACCGCGACATACCAACGACCACGAACACCGTCGGCGAGGACAGGAGGGGCAGCCGACCTCCCTGACGGCGAAGGGCCGCGCCTTCCTGGCCGACGTGGCGCACGGCCGACGGGAGAACATCCGGGCCGCCGTCGCAGTGCTCTCACCCGGCGAGCAGGCCATGTTCACGGAAATGTGCCGGAAGTCGCCGCGTCGATCGACACCCTGCCGCGTCGACCAGGGACTCTCCGTCCTCGGCTCGCCGGGGACGCAGCCGCCACCGCGGCCGGCTGCGGTACACCGGGCCCGGCGCGCCTCGACCGCCCGCTGCCGCGCACTGCGCCCGCACAACACCGGGCTGTAACATGTCAACCAATACAAAAGGTGACAAACAGGATGTCGTGTCGGCGATGACACGGGTTCCGCCCGGCGGACCGCGTGCGACCTCGCAGGTGCGCACAGGGCGAGCGGCGTACCCCCTTCTTCCGCCGACAGTCGCTCCGGCGGCGGGTTCGCGTGCCTGCGGACAACCCCGTCGGGGCGAATGGGTGCTTCCCCCGTCACCGGCCCCGCCGTACGGAGGCGAGCGGCGAGGAGCACCGGGCGGCATCCGAGTCCGTCGACGGCATCGGCGGGGTCCGTTGATCGCCCGCCCGACAGGGGCATCGGTCCTCGCCGTGAAGGGAGGCAGTCATGGCGCGGGCAGTGGGCATCGACCTGGGAACGACGAACTCCGTGGTATCCGTGCTGGAGGCCGGTGAGCCGACCGTGATCACGAACACCGAGGGAGCGAGGACCACTCCGTCGGTGGTGGCGTTCGCCAAGAAGGGCGAGGTGCTGGTCGGCGAGGTCGCCAAGCGTCAGGCGGTGACGAACGTCGAACGCACCGCACGGTCGGTCAAGCGGCACATGGGGGACGCCCAGTGGCGTTTCCCGGAGTCCGGCGACATCGACGGCAAGCGGTTCACGGCGCAGGAGATCTCCGCGCGGGTGCTGCAGAAGCTGAAGCGGGACGCCGAGGCGTATCTCGGGGACGACGTCAAGGACGCGGTGATCACCGTGCCCGCGTACTTCAACGACGCGCAGCGCACCGCGACGAAGGAGGCCGGGCAGATCGCGGGCCTGAACGTCCTGCGGATCATCAACGAGCCGACCGCGGCGGCCCTGGCCTACGGCCTGGACAAGGAGAACGACCAGACCATCCTGGTGTTCGACCTCGGTGGCGGCACCTTCGACGTGTCGCTGCTGGAGATCGGCGAAGGTCTGGTGGAGGTGAAGGCGACCAACGGTGACACGCACCTCGGTGGTGACGACTGGGACCAGCGCGTCGTCGACCACCTGGTCGAGCGGTTCAAGAACGGCTACGGCGTGGATCTGTCCAAGGACAAGATGGCGCTCCAGCGTCTGCGCGAGGCCGCGGAGAAGGCGAAGATCGAACTCTCCTCGGCAACCGAGACGACGATCAACCTTCCCTACATCTCGGCGTCCGCCGAGGGCCCGCTGCACCTGGACGAGAAGCTCACGCGCTCACAGTTCCAGCAGTTGACGGCCGCTCTGCTGGAGCGTTGCAAGACGCCGTTCCACAACGCGATCAACGACGCCGGGATCAAGGTGTCGGACATCGACCACGTGATCCTCGTGGGCGGTTCGACGAGGATGCCCGCGGTGACCGAACTGGTGCGGGAACTGACCGGCAAGGATCCGCACAAGGGTGTGAACCCGGACGAGGTCGTCGCCATCGGCGCCTCGCTCCAGGCCGGTGTCCTCAAGGGCGAGGTCAAGGATGTCCTGCTGCTCGACGTCACCCCGCTGTCCCTCGGCATCGAGACCAAGGGCGGCATCATGACCAAGCTCATCGAGCGCAACACCACGATCCCGACCAAGCGTTCCGAGATCTTCACGACGGCGGAGGACAACCAGCCGTCCGTGCAGATCCAGGTCTACCAGGGCGAGCGCGAGATCGCGGCGTACAACAAGAAGCTCGGCATGTTCGAGCTGACGGGCCTGCCGCCGGCCCCGCGCGGCGTGCCGCAGATCGAGGTCTCCTTCGACATCGACGCCAACGGCATCATGCACGTCACCGCCAAGGACCTCGGCACCGGCAAGGAACAGAAGATGACCGTCACTGGCGGCTCCTCGCTGCCGAAGAACGACATCGACCGCATGGTGCGCGACGCGGAGAAGTACGCGGAGGAGGACCGGCAGCGCAAGGAGGCCGCCGAGACCCGCAACCGGGCGGAGACCCTGCTCTACCAGACCGAGAAGCTGATGCGGGACAACGCCGACAAGATCCCGGACGACGTGCGCACGGAGACCGAGGAGGCGCTCACGGAGGTCAGGGAGAAGCTCAAGGGCGACAACACCGCCGAACTCCGCACGGCCACCGAAAAGGCGAGTACGGCCGCACAGCGGATCGGCTCCGCCCTGTACGCGCAGGCCGGCGGCGGGGCCACCGGCGAGGGCACGGCAGGCAGCGCCTCGCCCGACGGCTCCGGCCCCGGCGCGGGCGAGGACGAGGTCGTCGACGCGGAGATCGTCGACGACGAGCGGAAGGAGGGCGGGTGAGCACGGCACCCGTGCGTCAGGGCGTCAGGGCGCATCCGGTCCCCTCCCCCACGCGCTCGTCGCGCCCCGCTGCCCACATGCTTGCCCCCGTCCTTCCGGACAATCGCCCGATGACACGAGCACCACGCGCCTGATTCAGTTGTGTGCGTGGCGACCACCGGCGGACCTCGGCCGTGCCCCGTCAGCTCGCGGTCGCGTGCTCGTCGGCCGGGGTCCCGATCCTCGCGGTCCTGCTGACCCACTGGGACAGGGTGAGCTGCGCGGTTCCGGCCGAGCGTGCCCGGGCTCGGTGGCAGGGCGCCACCCGGCGGTGTCCGGCCCGGCCACCGGTGTCCGGCCCCTGGTCGCGGACGGCACGGTCGGCCAGCGCGTCACGGAGCAGCAACAGGTGTGCGGGCGGGGCGCGGAAGTCGTCCCTGGCACAGTGGGTGAGGTGGCTCGCCGGGTGGCCGTGGCCGCCCGACGTGCCCGCCGCCTCGGGCGCGGGGACCACGGGGGTGGGCGCTTCGGCCGGTCGTTCGCCGATCGTGCTGCGCTTCTTGGTTGCAGTGAACATGGGAGGGGGTCCTTCCTGTGCTGCGGTGCCGGTCGCGCGGCCGTCGTGGCAGTGGTTCGGGCGCGGGAATCCCGCGCGGGAGCCGTGGTGGAGCGGCGCCTGCTCACCGAGTGCAGGCGACGGTTCCGGGAGGCGGCTCCCGGCGGCCGTGCGCCGTGCGGACGGTGTCGCAGGCACACGCGTGTCGCGGTGCGTCCGCGGGTCGGATACCCCGGAACCGAGAAGCGACACCCCGTACGCGGTGCGCGGCTCGGACGGGCGGGCGCGCTCGGTGGCGTCCGGCGACAGGGCCGGCCGACCGGTCGGGACGGGCTGGGCACCCGCCGGGGTCGCCCCGATCGCCGTGCCGGTGGAGCGGCTGACGGGAGCGGATGCCCGGCCGGTGACGCCGGTCGCGTCATCCGTGTCGTACCGCTCGGTCGGGCCGTGGGCTTCGATCATGGCGACACCTCCGTTCGCCATCCCACTCTCGCCCAGAGGCGGCCCCTCGCGCGTCGTCCCGCCGCAGCGATTCCGACTACCACGGCTGCGGTATCCGGATCCCCTCCCTACCACCCGCCGGAACGGACCGGCGCCGGGACATCGCACCGCATGTCCGGGTCCCGGGCCCGTACCCGGGGCCCTGGGCCCGGACATGCGACTACGACTACGACTACGACTGCATGGACGGCTGCGAAGGCCCCGATTCCGTCGTGGGACTCACCAGACCGCACTGGTACGCGATGACGACGAGCTGGGCCCGGTCGCGAGCGGCCAGCTTGGTCATGGCCCGGTTGACGTGGGTCTTGGCGGTCAGCGGACTCACGAACAGACGCTCCGCGATCTCGTCGTTCGACAGCCCCAGTGCCACCAGCCCCACGACGTCGCGTTCCCGCCGCGTCAAGCACTCCAGGCGCTCGTGCACACCCGCCGGGCACGGATCCGGCTGGGCGAGAAAGCGCCCGATCAGCGCACGCGTCGCGGACGGCGACAGCAGGGCCTCGCCGGCGGCGATCGTACGGACGGCGTCCAGCAGTTCCTCGGGCCGGGCGCCCTTTCCGAGAAAGCCGCTCGCACCGGCGCGCAGCGCCTCGGCCACGTGCTCGTCGTCCTCGAAGGTGGTGAGGATGAGCACCTTGACGTCGGCGAGGTCGTCGGACTCGCTGATGAGCCGTGTGGCTTCGAGGCCGTCCATCTCCGGCATGCGGATGTCCATCAGGACCACGTCGGGACTCTGCGCACGGGCCAGGTCCAGCGCCTCCTGCCCGTTGGACGCCTCCCCCACCGTCTCCATGTCGTCCGTGGAGTCGAACAGCATCCTGAAGGTTCCTCGCAACAGGGCCTGGTCATCGACAAGCAGTACGCGGATCGTCACGCCCGTCCTTCCTCGGTGGTTCGGTCATGACCTGGCCGGGGCGCAGCGGCAGTTCGGCCATCACGGTGAAGCCGCCCTCCGGGCGGGCTCCCGCGTACAGCCGTCCGCCGACCGTGGAGGCGCGCTCGCGCATCCCGATCAGCCCGTGGCCCGTCCCTGGACGGGCCGGTTCGGCCCCGGTCCGTCCGTCGTTCTCGACAGTGATCGTCAGCCGCTCGGGGCGGTAGTGCAGGAACAGCCGGGCATGGTCGGCCCCCGCGTGCTTGTGCACGTTGGTCAGGGCCTCCTGCACGATGCGGTACGCGGCCAGGTCGACCGCCGGAGCGAGCGGTTCGGCGACACCGTGCCGGCTGTGACTCACGGTCAGTCCGGCTCGCTCGAACGATGCCACGAGCGCCGGTACGCGGGCGAGGCCGGGCATCGGGTCGCGCGGTGCCACCGGGTCGCCGGACTGCCGCAGCAGCCCCACGGTCACGCGCAGTTCGTCCAGAGCGGACCGGCTGGTGTCCCGGATGTCCTCCAGCGCGGCCAGGATCTTCTCCGGCCGCCGTTCCACGAGGTGGACCGCCACGCCCGCCTGGGCGTTGATGAGGGCGATGTGGTGGGCGACGATGTCGTGCAGTTCGCGCGCGATCCGCACCCGCTCGGCCGCCACCCGCTGCTCCGCCTCCTGTTCGCGCGTGCGCTCCGCGTGTTCCGCCCGCTCCTCCACCGCGGCCACATAGGCGCGACGCGAGCGCACCCCGTCACCGATGGCGGCGGGCAGCGCCGTCCACGCCAGCATCGCCGCGTTGTCCGGGGCCAGCCAGGAACGCGGATCCCACAGCACGGCGGCGCCCACCAGAATGGCCGCCGTCGACAGTGCCGAGGTCCAGGTCACTCGCCGGTCGGTGCGCGCGGCGACGGTGTAGACCGACACCAGGACGGGGCTGATGACCAGCGGGCTCTCCCGGAATCCGAGCACCTGGAAGGCCACTCCGCAGCCGATCGCGACGGCCAGTACGCCGACCGGGTGACGGCGCCGCCACACCAGCGCGGAGCAACCGATGCCCGCCAGCACCACCGCCTGCCACCGCAGGGAGAAGTCGCGTTCGTGCGGCACGATCGAGGCGGCCACGACGGACAGAATGAACAGGACGACCAGGCCCAGTGTGTCCATCACACCGAGCCGGGACCGTTCCCCCTTCCTTCGCATACTGATCACCGCCATGGCACCACCGTAGGGTCGTCGGCCGCATCGGGCATCGCCGCGCGGGACGGACGTCCCGGCCTCCGACATCCGTGGTCCGCCCCCTGCCGAGGCGCCGGACCCCGGCGCCCGCCCCCGCCCCAGGCTTCCGACGCCCGGTTTCCGCCCGTGCGCCGGGAGCGTCGACGGCGCCCCGGGCCGATGCCCCGGACCGTCGTCACGATCGCCCGGCCGGGCGCCCCGACGACTCCATTCGGCCGACGCCCGACCGGCATGCCGTCGGACGGACGGCCCCGAGGGCCCGACCGTCCGGCGCGCACCGCGTCGGTACCTTCCGTGCCGTCGCCCCCGTCGGTCCTCGCCCCGCCTCTGCCCGTCCGGCCCGTCCCCGCCGCTTCCCGGCTCCTCAGACGCCCTTCGCCGGCGCCACCCGCCCCGCCGGCGGCGACAGTTCGGCCGTCAGCCAGCGGAAGACCTGCGGCACCTGGCGTTTCCACAGCCCGATGGTGTGCGGGCCGGTCACCCGGGCCACCACCACCCGTGTCGGGGGCATCGCCGCGCGTCGCAGCGCGACGCCGTCACGGTAGCCGTCGTCGCGTCCGCCCGAGAGATAGAGCGAGACGCGCGGAGGCGTGCTCGCGTGGCGCAGGATCCACAGCGGGTTGTTGGTGCGCCGCAGTTCGGGGGCGCGGGCCGTGAGGGAGACCCGTTCGGCGGCCGGGTCGTTGTAGCCGGAGAGGCCCACGGCCGCCCGGTACCGTTCCGGATGGGCGAGTGCCATCTTCACGGCGCAGTGTGCCCCGGCCGAGTAACCGGCCACCGCCCACCCCTCCGCGCCGCCCCGCGCGCGAAAGGTGTCGATCACCATCTGCCGGACGTCCACGCTGAGCCACGATTCGGCGTCCACGACGCCCGGCACATTGGCACATCCGGTGTCCTGACCGGCCAGCAGGTTGGTGCGCGGTTCCACGAGGATGAACGGGG
Organism: Streptomyces sp. NPDC047982; assembly: GCF_043204165.1. Lineage (NCBI taxonomy): Bacteria > Bacillati > Actinomycetota > Actinomycetes > Kitasatosporales > Streptomycetaceae > Streptomyces > Streptomyces sp. NPDC047982. The sequence goes on from NZ_JBIDBS010000021.1 coordinate 31,272, forward strand.
CGATCTCACCGCTTCGCATCCGGGCCTCCAGCTGCGACTGCACCCGAAGGCTGCTGAACCACGCCTTCGCCGAACCGGGGAAGCCGCCGAGGAGTTCGACCACGGGGAACTTCTGGTGTCGGAAGGCCGGTTGGTCGTACTGAGGCGGCAGCCATACATACACCTCGCCGTACACCCCCGACACCCGGCCGCGCACATGGGTGACGCGGACGTTGTGCCCCATCCGGGCGTCGCGGGCCGGTCTGAAGTCCTGGACGACCTTCGGTTCGTTGGCCCGGTCCTTGTGACTCCCGAGTCCGTCGCGTCCGAGGTCCGGGGCGGCGACGACGTGGTGTCCGGTGCCGAGCAGGTCGGCCCAGCTGTCGTACAGGCCGTTGGTGTTGTTGACCACCACGAAGACGCTCAGCACGGCCGCCCCCTGTGCGAGGACGACCATCGCCAGGCGGCTCGCGCCGCGCACCACGGCGGGGCCCCGCACCCGTCCCCACAACAGCAGGGGAAGCAGCACGCTGACCAGGGCCAGCGTGATCGTGGCCAGGAAAACGGGTGTCCCCGTCAGGCTCATCACGCCAGTGAGGATGTCGCACACAGGAAGATGGTTTACCCTTTTCCGCCTTTTTACGTCGAACGCGAGACTTGGGGAACCGCGTGTTGACGACGGTCGCACCCGGCCTCCCGGACCACGTGGTCCGGTCGCGTCGGCGAGTGGCCGAAAGACGCGTTCCGGTCCCTGGGCGTGCGATCACTCACATGGGCCCCCTCTGTGCGCCGACCTCGGACGAACGTAATATCGGCAGGTCATCGCCGCGACGGGAGACAGGAAGCCGGTGCGAATCCGGCACGGTCCCGCCACTGTGACCGGGGAGTGCAACCCTTCGACATGCCACTGCGCGCGGCGCGGGAAGGCGGGGGGAACGTCGATCCGGGAGTCAGGAAACTGGCCTGTCGCGGGCCCGTTTTGAGGAGCGCGGACTCCCCAGGAGGCTCTACGTGTACTTCGGCACATCCCGCCGCCCCTGCTCTCACCCTGCCCGGACCCGGCGCACCCTGCGTGCCGTCGCCGGGGTCGTGGCCCTGGCCACCGCCCTGCTGACGGCCGGCTGCGGCGCCGACGACTCCCCCAGGAAACCGAAGGCCGGTGCGTCGCGGGTCAGCGGTTTCCCGGTCGCCGTCGACAACTGCGGGGTGAGAACGACCTACGACGAACCGCCCTCGCGCGTGGTGACGATCCATCAGCACCCGGCCGAACTGCTGCTCGCCCTGGGCCTCGGCGACCGCATGGTCGGTACCGCCTTCCCCGACTCGGCCGTCCTGCCCGAGCTGAGGAAGGACTTCGCGGCCGTACCCGAGCTGGCGAAGAGGGAACCGTCCTTCGAGACGGTCCTGGACGCGGAGCCGGACTTCGTCTACGGCGGCTACGGCAGCGCGTTCGCCGAGAACGAGGGCCGTTCGCGCAAGGCGTTCGCCGAAGCGGGCATCGACACCTACCTCAACCGCGAGTACTGCGGCAAGAAGCGGGTGACGATGCGGGACACCTACGACGAGATCCGCACACTCGGCCGCATTTTCGGCGTCCCGGACCGTGCCTCCGCTCTGGTGGCCGATCTGAGGGCACGCGTCGACAGGGCCGTCGCGGCCGTCGGGAGCGGGCCCGACGTGCCCGTCTTCGTCTACGACAGCGGCGACAAGACCGCCCTGACCGCGGGCGGCAAGGGCCTGGGCAACGACCTGATCGGGCTGGCGGGTGGCCGCAACGTCTTCGCGGACCTCGACGACGTCTTCGGGGACGTCTCCTGGGAGCAGGTCGTGGCCCGCAGGCCGGAGGTCGTGGTGATCTACGACTACGCGGGGTCCGGAAGCGTCGAGCAGAAGAAGGAGTTCCTGCTCTCGCAGCCCGCTCTCGCCGATGTTCCCGCCATCAGGAACCAGCGGTTCGTGGTCCTGCCGCTGACCGCGACCCTCGTCGGCATCCGGTCCGCCTACGCGGTCGACGGCCTGGCACGCGGTCTGCATCCCGAGAGGTTCCGGTGACGCGGACGCCCGTGAAGGCCGGCCCGGCCGACGCGGCGGTGGACGGGCCGGTCGCGCGGAGCACACGCCGCGCGGGCCGCTCGGGACGTGTTCCCCTCCCCCTGGTGCTGACCGTCCTCGCGCTGCTGCTGGTGGTCTCCGCCACCGCCGGCCTGGCCATCGGCTCGGTGCACGTGCCGCCCGGCCAGGTGTGGGGCATCGTCACGCACGCGCTGGGCGCCGACTGGCGGGAGCCGTCCTGGACCCGCGCCCGGGAGACCATCGTCCTGGACGTGCGGGCGCCGCGTGTGCTGCTCGGCGCCGTGACCGGGGCCGGGCTGGCGGTGGTGGGCACGGCGATGCAGGCCCTGATCCGCAATCCGCTGGCCGAGCCGTACCTGCTGGGCGTGTCCTCCGGCGCGTCACTGGGCGCGGTCTCGGTGATCGTGCTCGGCGTGGGCGTGCTCGGCCCCGTCTCGCTGCCGGCCGCCGCGTTCGCCGGTGCCCTGGGCGCGCTGCTGGTGGTGTACGCGACCGCGCGCACCGGCGGACGCATCACCTCGGTACGGCTCGTGCTGTCCGGTGTGGCGGTGGCGTCGGTGCTCACCGCGGTCACGGACCTGCTGCTTCTCACCACCGGCCGGGGCAACGAGGCCCGTGCCGTCCTCGCCTGGACCCTCGGCGGCCTCGGCGGCGTCGGCTGGGACACGCTCTGGCTGCCGGGCGCCGCCCTGCTGCTGGGCACCGCCGTCCTGCTGGTGCAGGCACGGAATCTGAACCTGCTGCTGGCGGGCGAGGAGGCCGCGGGCACGATGGGGCTCGACGTGGCCCGGTTCCGGGCCCGCATGTTCGTCCTGCTGTCCCTGGTCACCGGGGTGCTGGTCGCGGCGGCCGGGCCGATCGGCTTCGTCGGCCTGATGCTGCCGCACACCGTGCGGCTCCTGGTCGGCGGCGACCACCGCCGCGTGCTGCCGACGGCCGCTCTGGGCGGAGCCGTCTTCCTGATGTGGGCCGACATCGCCGCCCGCACCGTCGCGGCGCCGATGGAACTTCCCGTCGGGGTGCTCACCGCGCTGTGCGGGGGTCCCTTCTTCCTCTGGCTCATGCGCCGGGACGCCCGGCGGAACGGCGAACGAGGAGCGGCATGAGCGACGCGACCGGACGCGGCGCCGACGGTGCCGCCCTGACCGTCGACGGCGTCACCCTGACCGCCGGTGCGCGCCACCTGGTCCGGGACGTCTCCCTGCGCGCCGGCCCCGGCGAGGTCGTCGGTCTGGTCGGCCCCAATGGCAGCGGCAAGTCCAGCCTGCTGCGCGCCGTCTACCGCGTGCTGCGCCCCGACGCCGGACACGTACGGGTCGACGGGGCCGACGCCTGGCACCTGCCCGTGCGCGGGCTGGCGCGCACCCTGGCCGCGGTGGTCCAGGAACCGGTGGCCGCCTTCGACCTGACGGTGCGTGAGGTCGTCGCGATGGGGCGTACCCCGCACAAGGGCCTGCTCGACGGCGACACGGCGAAGGACGCGCGGCTGATCGCGTCGGCTCTCGCGTCCGTGGACATGGGCGCTCTCGCCGACCGCACCTTCGACCGGCTCTCCGGCGGTGAACGCCAACGCGTGCTCATCGCCCGTGCTCTCGCCCAGCAGCCCTCACTGCTCGTCCTCGACGAGCCCACCAACCATCTGGACATACGCCACCAACTCGACGTCCTCGGCGTCCTGCGGCAGCTACCCGCCACCGTCCTGGTCGCGCTCCACGACCTCAACCTGGCGGCGTACTACTGCGATCGCCTCTACGTGCTGCGCGCGGGCGCGGTCGTCGTGTCCGGCCCGCCCGCCGAGGTGATCACCGAGGAACTGCTGGGCGAGGTCTACGGGGTGGCGGGCGAGGTCGTCGTCCACCCCCGTACGGGAGCGCCCCATGTGACCTTCCTGCCCGGGAAACCGGGACCGCGCCGGACCGCGCCCGACCCGGCGGACGGGCCCGCCCCGTGAGCGAGCGGGGCCGGCGCAGGCGGCCCGCCCCCGACTTCTCGTACGGCGGCGGCCGACCACCGTGGCCGCCCGTTGCCCCACGGCCCATCCACCCTTCCTCCAGGACGAGTTCGCCGTTCGGCCGATCGTTGTTCACCAACCGGAAGCTGACTGACAGTCACCATGCATACAATTCCCGTCGAACACCGAGTCCCGGCAGTCCGCTCGGTCCGCACCAACGCGCCCGGCCGGGCTGAGTGCCTGTGCCGCGGCACGTGCAGTACTTCCTGACCGATCCGGTTGTCCGGGGGAAACCCTCGCGGCCGGCCGACACTATGGAGCACTTTCCGTGATGGATCGTACGAGGCGGTCGAGCACTCTGATCGTCGGGGGCATGACAGCGGTGCTGCTGACGGGTTGCGGCTCCGAGGACCAGATCTGGCCGTCCGAGAGCAAGGACAGGATGGTCGTCGGGATGTCCGACGGCATCCTCGCCACCGATCCCGCCTCGGGGTACGACCCGGGGTCCTGGCTTCTGTTCAACAACGTCTTCCAGTCCTTGCTGAGCTTCCCGCCCGCTTCCTCCACCCCCGTGCCGGAGGCCGCCGAGGAGTGCGGCTTCTCGAACGGCAGCAGGACGTACACCTGCACCCTGCGCGACGGACTGAAGTTCAGCAACGGCAACACCCTCACGTCCAAGGACGTGAAGTACTCCTTCGACCGTACGATCGCGATCGACGACCCGACGGGCCCGGCGCCGATGCTGTCCACCATCAAGTCGATCGACACCCCGGACGACAAGACCGTCGTCTTCCGCCTCAAGGTGCCCGACGCGACGTTTCCCAGCAAGATCGCCTCTGGTGCCGGCTCCATCGTGGACCGCCGGGTCTATCCGAAGGACCGTTTGCTCGGGGGCGGCAAGACGGTCGGCTCCGGGCCCTACAAGCTGGACTCCATCGACAAGTCGAAGGCCGACTTCTCGGTCTACTCCGGCTATCGCGGAAACGCCGAGGTGAAGAACTCCGGCGTGACGCTGAAGCTCTTCCGCGGCGATCAGCAGGCTCTGCGGTCGTCCCTGGAGAAGGGCGACGTCGACATCGCCTACCGCGGCCTCACCGCCAAGGCGATAGCCGCCCTTGACTCCTCGGCCGGCGCGAAGAAGGACGGCATCAAGGTGGTGCAGGGCAGCAGCGCCGAAGTCCAGCACCTGGTCTTCAACGTCGCCGATCCCGTCGTCGGCAAGCTCGCCGTGCGCAAGGCCATCGCCCATCTCGTCGACCGCTACTCCCTGGTCAGCAAGGTGTACCAGGACACGGCGACGCCGCTCTACTCCGTGGTCCCGGTCGGCATCACCGGCCACGGCACCTCGTTCTTCGACATGTACGGCGACAGTCCGAAGCCGGGCGAGGCGCGGGACGCCCTGCGCGAATCCGGAATCACCGAGAAGGTGAGGCTCACCCTCTGGTCCACACCGAGCCGTTACGGCCCTGCCACCGATGACGAACTGCGCACCATTGCCGACCAGTTGAACAAAAGCGGACTGTTCGACGCCGACGTGAAGTCCGTCCCGTTCAACCAGTACGAGAAGAACATCGCCGAAGGAAAGTACGGCGTCTACGTCAAGGGCTGGGTGCCGGACTACCCCGACCCCGACAACTTCACCCAGCCGTTCTTCGGCGAGAACAACGTGCTGTCGAACAACTACGAGAACAACGAGATAACCGACCGGATCATCCCGCGCACCGCCTCCGTGACCAACCGCGCCGACACCCGGCAGGACTTCATCGAACTGCAGGACATCGTGGCGCGGGAGCTGCCGTTCCTGCCGCTCTGGCAGGGCCAGCAGTACGCGGTCGCCCACGAGAGCGTCCGGGGGCTGCAGAACTGCCTGGACACCTCGACGGTCTTCCGTTTCTGGGAGCTCAGCTCCGCGAAGTGAGTACCGCGCCACACCACGAGTGCAGTGCCGCGGAAGGCGGGCGAGGGATCGTCCGGAAGAGAGGCGTTCGCCCGGAAATCCGGGTGCGTCCGGTGCGCGCGACCGCACGGCGGCGGGGAGCGCGGCGGGCCGCGCCCCACGACCGGCCGTACGACAAGCGCGTTCCGGACGCCCGGGCGTGCCGGCTGACGGCCGGCGACGCTCGCCCGTGTCCCGACTCCGCCGGCGGAGCCGGCTGCCTTGGCGACGCGCACGGCGGTCTCATGCGAGGAAGCGCGCGGCCGTCCGCAGATCCGAGAGCAGCCCTCCGTACGCCTCGGCCCGGTCCTTCGCCCGCAACACGGCCGAAGGGTGCACCGTGGCAAGGAACTGGTGCGTCGCGTCGTCGCGCCCGTCGACCGGCGCCGACTGCTGGACATGACGCCTCCTCGTTCGCCGCCCCGTGCGAGGCGACGGCCCTTCGGCGCCCTGCCGCTTCGGGCGGGGGTGGAATCCATCGTTTCAGGTCTGGGCCGGTCTGTCCCGGTGGTGGCGGGGCGCGGCGGCAGCCGAGGCGAACACCTCGCAGAAGTCGTCACCCCCGGTGGCCGCCCGTCAGCACGGGAACATCACCGCCCCGAGAGGCGGGATGGCCGGGTGACTGGTTCGCTGGATGAGTCGGCCCGTTCCGGCGAAGCGGGAGCCGGACCGGACGACACGCGACCGCGTCGGACACTCGTGCCTCTGTCCCACACCGGCGCGCTCGCACCCTCGGCGGGACGGCAGCGGCCCATTGCACGGGCACACGCCCGAAGGCGCACCGGTCCGCCTCTGCCAGCAGTACCACCGTGAGGAGGGACGCCCATGCGTGCACTCACCTGGCAGGGACGTCGGGACGTGCGGGTCGAGAATGTCCCGGATCCGCGTATCGAGGAGCCCACGGACATCGTCGTGCGGATCACCTCGACGGGCATCTGCGGCTCCGACCTGCACCTGTACGAGGTGCTCGGGCCCTACCTCGACCCGGGCGACATCCTCGGCCACGAACCGATGGGAGTGGTCGAGGAGGTCGGACCGGACGTGACGGCGCTGCGTGTGGGGGACCGTGTCGTGGTTCCCTTCAACGTCTCCTGCGGCACCTGCTTCATGTGCGAGAGCGGCCTGCACTCCCAGTGCGAGACCACGCAGGTCCGTACGCACGGGACGGGAGCCGCGCTGTTCGGTTACACCAAGCTGTACGGGCAGGTGCCCGGCGGGCAGGCGGAACTGCTGCGCGTGCCGTTCGGTGACACCCTGCCGATCCGGGTTCCGGACGGGCCGCCCGACGACCGGTTCGTCTACCTGTCCGACGTACTGCCGACCGCCTGGCAGGCCGTACGGTACGCGTCCGTCCCGCCCGGGGGCAGCGTCACGGTACTGGGTCTCGGCCCGATCGGGGACATGGCCACCAGGGTGGCCCGCCACCTCGGCGCCGGGCTGGTGATCGGCACCGACCTGGTGCCGGAACGGCTGGCCAGGGCCGCCGCGCGAGGCGTGCAGGTCTTCGACGTGAACCGTTGCGGCAAGGATCTGCCCGACGCGATCCGGGAGATCACCCACGGCCGGGGGACCGACGCCGTCATCGACGCGGTGGGCATGGAGGCACACGGTGCGCCCCTCGCGAAGACCGCGCAGTGGGCCACCGGTCTTCTGCCGGACATGGTCGCCCGCAGGCTCATGGAGCGCGCCGGCGTGGACCGGCTCGCCGCCCTGTACACCGCGATCGACGTGGTGCGACGGGGTGGCACCGTCTCGGTCTGTGGGGTCTACGGGGGCGCGGTGGACCCACTGCCCCTGTTCACCCTGTTCGACAAGCAGATCCAGTTGCGGATGGGGCAGGCCAACGTGAGGCGCTGGGTGCCCGAGATCCTTCCACTGCTCGACGACGAGGACACACTCGGCGTGGACGGTTTCGCGACCCACCGCCTGCCGCTGTCCGACGGCCCCGAGGCGTACGCGATGTTCCAGGGCAAGGAGGACGGAATGGTCAAGACCCTCCTGTGTCCGTAGCGTCCGGCGCCGCGCCGCTCACGGTGGGCGACGGCTCGCCGCCGGCGCGCGGACCGTGTTCCGCACGAGCCTCCGGAAAGGAGCGGAAGGACGATGAGCACACACGCGAGTTTGCGCGTCGTGGTGACGGGGGCGACCGGCAATGTGGGGACCAGTGTCGTCGGGGCCCTGTCCGAGGACCCGGACGTGGCGGCCGTCGTCGGTCTCGCCCGTCGGCTCCCGCGCATATCGGTCCCGGGCGTGGAGTGGGCCACGGTGGACCTCTCCCGGCACGACAGCCCCAGCACCCTGGACCACCACCTTGCCGGCGCGGACGCCGTCGTTCACCTGGCCTGGCGCTTCCAGCCCACCCATGACCCGGTGGTCACCTGGCAGAGCAATGTCCTGGGGTCGGTCCGCGTCTTCGAAGCCGTGGCGAGGGCGGGCGTACCGGCCCTGGTGCACGCCTCCTCGGTGGGTGCCTACTCCCCCGGTCCGAAGGACGAACCGGGTGTGAGCGAGGAGTGGCCCACGCATGGCTGGCCGGATGCCGCCTACTGCCGGGAGAAGTCCTACCTGGAGCGTGTGCTGGACGCCTTCGAGCTGCGGCACCCGCGGATCCGGGTGGTCAGGATGCGGCCCGGTTTCCTGTTCAAGGAGCAGGCCGCCAGCGAACAGCGGCGCATCTTCGCGGGCCGCCGCGTACCCGGCGCTCTCCTGCGCCCGGACCTGCTCCCGTTCGTGCCCGATCTGGCCGGGCTGCGATTCCAGGCGCTTCACACCGACGACGCGGCGCAGGCATACCGGGCGGCCGTGGTCGGTGACGTGCGGGGAGCGTTCAACCTGGCGGCGGAGCCGGTCATCGACGCGCCGGAACTCGCGGATCTGCTGGGCGCCCGGGTCGTACGTGTGCCGAGGACGCTGGTGCGGACGGCCCTGACGGCGGCGTGGCACACCCACGCGATCCCCGCTTCCCCGCACCTGTTCGACGCGGTCCTGCGACTTCCCGTCCTCGACTGCTCCCGGGCACATGACCTGCTGGACTGGCGACCGGCCAGGACGGCGCAGGAGGCGCTGTCGTCGTTTCTGAGCGGCGTGCGCAGCGGCGCGGGTCTGCAGACCCCGCCGCTCGTCGGCAGCCGGTGGGGATGAGCCGCGGTGGCGGGGGCTGGTCGTGACCGGTCGCTCGTGGGTGCGGCGGTCGGCGCCGCCCGCCGTCGGTACCCGGGCGCCGCCCGACGCCGGGACGAGTACGGTCCGCGGGAGCCGACGGGACCCGCCCGGAACCGGAAAGGCCGGCCGGCTCCCTCAGGGCGGTCCCGTCATCCCCCGGCGGGCGCGCGACGCCACCTGCGGCGCCTGGCCCGGTGCCCTTCTGGAACTCCCCACCGCTCGGTGGCCCCTGGAGGAGGAAAGGTCATGAAGTTCCATCCCCTCTCGCGCTCTCCTGGATCGGACACCGGCGCCCGCACGACCGTCGACGCCGCAGCCCTGGAGAAGGCCCTGCGCGCACGCGTGCGGGGAGAAGTGCGCTTCGACGCGGGCAGCCGGGGCGCCTACTCCACGGACGGGTCGAACTACCGGCAGGTGCCGATCGCCGTCGTCGTGCCCGGTGATGTCGAGGCGGCAGCCGAGGCGGTGAAGGTGTGCGCACGCTTCGGCGCACCGGTGCTGTCCCGGGGCGGGGGGACGAGCCTGGCCGGCCAGTGCACGAACGCGGCCGTGGTCGTCGACTGGACCAAGTACTGCGACCGGCTGGTCTCCGTGGACGCCGGGCGCAGGACCTGTGTGGTCGAGCCCGGCATCGTGCTGGACGAGCTGAACCGGCAACTCTCCTGTACGAACCTGCAGTTCGGCCCGAAACCGGCGACACACAGTCACTGCGCGCTGGGCGGGATGATCGGGAACAACTCCTGCGGCGCGTCGGCACAGGCGTACGGCAAGACCGTGGACAACGTGCGGCGTCTGGAGATCCTGACCTATGACGGGCTGCACTGCTGGGTGGGGCCCACCTCGCGGGAGGAGTACGAGGCCGTCGTCGCCGCCGGGGGCCGTCGCGCGGAGCTCTACGCCGGTCTGCGGCGGGTGGTCGACGGCCATCTGGCGGACATCCGCCGTGGCTTCCCCCGTATTCCACGCCGAGTGTCCGGGTACAACCTCGACTCGCTGCTGCCGGAGAACGGATTCGACCTGGCACGCGCGCTCGTCGGGAGCGAGGGCACTCTCGTCACCGTCCTGCGCGCCGAGCTCGATCTGGTGCCCGTGCCGTCGTGCGAGGCGATGGTCGTGCTCGGATACGACGACATCTGTGCCGCGGCCGACGACGTGCCGCGGCTGCTGGAGTGCTGCGAGCCGGAGTTGCTGGAGGCACTGGACGGGCGGATGGCGCAGCTCATGCGCGAGGAGGGCTCCCATCTGGAGTCGCTGGACACCTTTCCGCAGGGGGAGAGCTGGCTGCTCGTCCAGTTCAGTGGCGAGAGCCGGGACGCCGTGGACGCGCAGGCACGGGACCTGCTCGACGCGCTCGGCCGCCATGCCGGCGAGCCGACGGTCTCGCTCTCGGACGACCCGGCGCGCGAGGGGAAGATGCTCCGGGCGCGCGAGGCGGGCCTGGGCGTGACCGCGCGCCCGCCCGACGGCCGGGAGACCTGGGAGGGATGGGAGGACTCCGCCGTTCCGCCGCACCGGCTCGGTGACTATCTTCGCGACCTCAAGGCGCTGTTCGCGGAATTCGACTACGACCGTCCCGCTCTCTACGGGCACTTCGGCCAGGGATGCGTGCACACGCGGATCCCCTTCGGGCTCACGCACGCCGAAGGGGTCGCTGCCTTCCGGGAATTCCTGTTCCGCGCCGCCGACCTGGTCACGTCCTACGGCGGTTCCCTCTCCGGGGAACACGGCGACGGGCAGGCACGGGGTGAACTGCTGCACCGGATGTTCGGCCGGACGCTCGTCGACGCCTTCGGGGAGGTGAAGCACCTCTTCGACCCGGACAACAGGATGAATCCCGGGAAGGTCGTCGCGCCGCGCCGGAGCGACGAGGACCTCCGGCTCGGAGCGCGGTGGCGTCCGGCCGACCGTGCCACGCACTTCGGTTATCCGGACGACGACGGCTCCTTCGCACAAGCGGTGAAGCGCTGTGTCGGGATCGGCGACTGCCGGAGCCACACCGGCGGGGTGATGTGCCCCTCCTACCGGGCAACGGGTGAGGAGGAGCACTCCACGCGCGGCCGGGCACGCCTGCTCTTCGAGATGCTGGGCGGTCACCCGGATTCGCCGGTGACCGACGGCTGGCGCTCGACCGAGGTGCGCGACGCGCTCGACCTGTGTCTGTCCTGCAAGGGGTGCAGATCCGACTGCCCGGTGGGAGTGGACATGGCCACCTACAAGGCCGAGTTCCTGTCCCATTACTACGCCTGGCGGCCACGCCCCGCGGCCCACTACTCATTGGGTTGGCTGCCCCTGTGGGCGCGAGCGGCACGCCTGGCGCCGCGTCCGGTGAACGCCCTGCTCCACGCCCCCGGTCTCGCCCGTGCCGGAAAGCACCTCGCGGGGGTGGCGGCCGAACGGACTGCGCCGGTCTTCGCACGGGAGTCCTTCGGCCAGTGGTGGGCAGAACGCCGGACACCGCAGCCCGACCCGGCGGACGGCCGTGCGGTCGTGCTGTGGCCGGACACGTTCAGCAACCACTTCCACCCGGCCGTCGCGAAGGCGGCGGTGCGGGTCCTGGAGGACGCCGGATTCCGGGTGGTGATGCCGCCGCAGCCCGTGTGCTGCGGCCTGACCTGGATCTCCACCGGCCAACTGGTCACCGCGGAAAGGGTGCTGCGCCGCACGGTGGACCTGTTGCGGCCATGGATCGAAGCCGGCACGCCCGTGGTGGGTCTGGAGCCTTCGTGCGTCGCCGCCCTGCGGAGCGACGCCCCCGAGCTCATGCCGCGAGACCTCGACGTCCAGCGACTGTCCCGGCAGCTGCGCACGTTCGCGGAACTGCTGCTCGACGACGTCCCGGACGCGAGCTGGCGGCCGCCGCGACTGGACCGGACCGCCGTCGTCCAGACGCACTGCCACCAGCACGCCGTGCTGGAGCACGACGCCGACCGCGAACTGATGCGTCACGCCGGCATCGAGGCCGTCGTGCTGGACGAGGGCTGCTGCGGGCTGGCCGGGAACTTCGGCTTCGAACGGGGGCACCACGCTCTTTCCCTCGCCATCGGCGAACTGGGCGTCCTGCCCGCCGTACGGGCCGCTCCCCCCGGAGCGCTGGTCCTGGCGGACGGCTTCAGCTGCCGCACCCAGATCGAGGAAGGAGGAACCGGCCGGCGCGCGATGCATCTGGCGGAGGCCCTGGCTCTCGGCCTGGACGGCCCTCTGCCCGCGGACCACCCGGAGAAACTCACCGACCGGCCCGAGGCCCCGGCGCAGGACGCTCGGCGCATGACGGCCGCCGTCCTCGCCCTGGGGGTGGCGGCGGGCGCGGGGGCGTACCTCGCGCGGCGGCGGAGCCTCGCCGGGCCCCCGCTCTGAGCACGACCGGCGCCGCCGTCACCTCCCGGCACCGGGAGCATCCCGCGACGGCGGCCCGGCGATCGCGAGCACACGCAACGAGACGAAGGGAAACCGAGGCCGATGAAGGTGTCCGACTACGTTCTCCAGCGCCTGCGCGAGTGGGAGGTGGATCGTGTCTTCGCCTACGCCGGCGACGGCATCAACGGTCTCCTCGCCGCCTGGGGGCGCGCCGACAACCGACCCGAGTTCATCCAGGCCCGACACGAGGAGATGGCCGCCTTCGAAGCGGTGGGCTACGCCAAGTTCTCCGGCCGGGTGGGGGTCTGCGCGGCGACCTCGGGCCCCGGAGCCATCCACCTCCTGAACGGGCTGTACGACGCGAAGCTCGACCATGTCCCCGTGGTGGCCATCGCGGGGCAGACGGACCGCAGCGCCATGGGCGGCTCCTACCAGCAGGAGGTCGACCTGCTGAGCCTGTACAAGGACGTCGCCTCGGACTTCTGCGAGATGGTGACCGTGCCGGAGCAGTTGCCCAACGTCATCGACCGGGCCTTTCGCACCGCGTACGCCCGGCGCACGGTGACGGCGGTCATCATCCCCGCGGATGTGCAGGAGCTCGACTACACCCCGCCCACGCACGCCTTCAAGATGGTGCCCTCCAGCCTGGGCGCGGTGTCCTCGGCGCCGGTGCCTTCCGGCGAGGACCTCACGCGGGCCGCCGACGTGCTGAACGCGGGCGAGAAGGTCGCCGTGCTGATCGGGCAGGGCGCCCGGCACGCACGGGCGGAGGTCGAGGAGCTCGCGGACGTGCTCGGTGCCGGAGTGGCCAAGGCGCTGCTGGGCAAGGACGTCCTGTCCGACGAGCTCCCGTACGTGACCGGGGCCGTCGGCCTGCTGGGCACCCGGCCGTCGTACGAGCTCATGCGTGACTGCGACACGCTGCTGGTGGTGGGCTCCAGCTTCCCGTACACACAGTTCCTGCCCGAGCTGGATCAGGCCCGCGCGGTGCAGATCGACATCGATCCGCACATGATCGGGCTGCGGTACCCGTTCGAGGTGAACCTGGTCGGTGACGCGAAGGAGACGATCAAGGCACTGCTGCCGAGGCTGCGGCAAAAGAAGCACGGGGCGTGGCGCAAGAAGATCGAGAAGGACACCGCGCGCTGGTGGGAGGTCATGGAGCGGCGCGCGGCGGTGGAGGCCGACCCGATCAATCCGGAGTACGTCCTGCACTGCGCCGACGCGCTCCTGCCGGACGACCTCATGCTCGCCGCCGACTCCGGTTCCGGGGCGAATTGGTACGCGCGCCACCTGCGTCTGCGCGGCCGGATGCGCGGTTCGCTCTCGGGCACCCTCGCCACGATGGGTCCGGGCGTTCCGTACGTGATCGGCGCGAAGTTCGCCCACCCCGAGCGGCCCGCGCTGGCGATCGTCGGGGACGGCGCCATGCAGATGAACGGCATGGCGGAGCTCATCACCGTCGCGAAATACTGGTCGCGGTGGCAGGATCCGCGGCTGGTCGTCGCGGTGCTCAACAACCAGGACCTGAACCAGGTCACCTGGGAGATGCGCGCCATGTCCGGTGCTCCGCAGTTCCTCCCTTCCCAGTCCCTGCCCGACGTGCCCTACGCCGCCTTCGCGCGCTCGATCGGTCTCGGCGGCGTGCGCGTGGAGGAGCCCGGCGGGGTCGAGGACGCCTGGCGGCGGGCGCTGTCGGCCGACCGGCCCTTCGTCATCGACTTCGTCACCGACCCGGCCGTCCCGCCGATCCCCCCGCACGCCACCCGGGATCAGGCCGAGGCGTTGGTCTCCGCCGTGGTCAAGGGGGACAGTGACCGCGGCGGCGTGGTCAAACAGGGGCTCAAGGCGAAGATGCAGGAGCTGCTGCCCGGGCACCGCCACCGTGACGGCGCCTCGCACGGGCGGGGGTCCTGAGTGAACGCGGTCCCGGCGTGGGGCGAGCCGCTCGTCGACGCCGTCGCTGCGACGGCGTACACCGTCCCGACGCAGACCCCGGAGGCGGACGGCACCCTCGCGTGGGACTCGACCACTCTGGTGCTCGTGCGGGCGCGCTCCGGCGGCTCGACGGGACTCGGCTACACCTACGGCGCGCCCGCCGCCGCCCGCGTCGTCGACGATCTGCTGGCCGGGACCGTGACCGGTCTGCGCGCTTGGGATCCGCCGGGCGCCAACGAGGCGATGAGGCGTGCGGTGCGCAACGCGGGCTTCCCGGGTCTGGTGGCCGGCGCCGTCTCAGCCGTCGACATCGCCCTGTGGGATCTCAAGGCCCGCCTGCTGGGGCTGCCCCTCGCGGATCTGCTGGGAGTCACTACCCGCGCTGTGCCCGTGTACGGCAGCGGCGGCTTCACCACCTACGGCGCCGCGCAACAGGACCGTCAACTGCGCCAGTGGGTCCACGAACAGGGGATCCCCAGGGTCAAGATCAAAGTCGGGGAGTCGTGGGGAGGTGCCGAACAGCGTGACCGGGAGCGCGTCGTCGCGGCACGCGCGAGCGTCGGCGACGCCGCGGAACTCTACGTGGACGCCAACGGCGCCTACACCCGCAAGCAGGCGATCAGGCTGGCCCGGTTCCTCGACGACGCGGGCGTGACCTGGTTCGAGGAACCGGTCTCCTCCGACGACCTGACGGGGCTGGCCCGCATCCGGGCCGCCGTGTCCCCCGACGTCACCGCCGGGGAGTACGGCTGCACACCGGCCTATTTCGGCGCGATGATCGCTTCGGGCGCGGTGGACTGCCTTCAGGCGGACGCGACCCGATGCGGAGGGATCACCGGGTGGCTGCGCACCGCCGCCCTGGCCGAAGCCGCCGGGCTTCAGATCTCCGCGCACTGCGCACCTCACGTCCACGGTCCCGTGGCGGCCGCGGTGCCCAACCTCCGGCACGTGGAGTGGTTCCACGACCACGTCCGTATCGAGCGGCGGCTTCTCGACGGCACACTGGACCCCTCAGGGGGAACGATCCCGCCGAGTTGTCCGGGCCGCACCGGCCTGGGTCTGGAACTGCGCGAGGAGGCCGCCGAACGCCACCGCGTCCGGTGACCCCGCCCCACGGTCGTCCGTGCCCGCTGTCACGGTCGTCGCTGTCACGGTCGTCCGGGCTGCTCGCCACCGCGGCACCGTTCACTGCCGGGCGGGGCGTCGCGTCCTCTGCTCGCCCATGCGCGCACGGCGAGCGCACCGGCGGCGAGCGCGTAGGCGGACCAGGCCGACCGGGCATGCCGGGAGACCCACATCTGCGGGGAACGGCCGTGCGCCCGGTCGTCGAACATGCCGTGAGCACCGTAGTCCCGCGCGGCGTCGCCCTCGCCGTCGAGCGGTTGCCAGAGATTGTGGGGCCGACCGGCGGGGACGGAACCCCCGGTCTGCTGGGACGCGTAGCCGGTGCGCGCGAGATGGCGGTCCAGCAGCCCTGCTGCGATCTTCTCGGCCAGGACGGTGGCGACGGTCGACGCCCCTACGTAGTACTGCTTGCGCCGTGGGTGGTCCGCGGCGTACACGACGGCACGGGCGGCGACCTCCGGCTGGTAGATGGGAGGCACCGGCTGCGGGTGCCGGGGCAGACGGGACAGGGTCCACGAGAACTGTGGTGTGTTGACGGCGGGCAATTGCACCACTGTGATCCGTACCCGGCTTCCCTCGTGCATGAGTTCGGTCCGGATCGAGGACGTGAATCCGTTCACGGCGTGCTTGGCTCCGCAGTACGCCGACTGCAACGGAATGGAACGCGCCCCGAGGGCCGAGCCCACTTGTACGACGGTGCCGCTGTCCCGGGGGACCATCCGGGACAGCGCCTCGCGCGTGCCGTTCACGCACCCGAGATAGGTGACCTCGGTGACGCGACGGAATTCCTCCGGACCGACCTCGGCGAACGGCGCGAACACCGATACGAAGGCCGCGTTGATCCATACGTCGATGGGGCCGAACGCTCGCTCGACGTGATCGGCCGCGGCCCGTACGGCGACGGGATCGGCCACGTCCGCCGGAACGACGAGCGCCTCGGCACCCAGTTCCCGCAGTTCGTCCGCGGCGGCTCGCAGCCCGGTCGGTCCTCGCGCGACGAGCCCGACCCGGTCGCCCCGGCGGGCGAATTCACGGGCGGTCGCACGCCCGACGCCGGCACTCGCTCCTGTCACGACGACCGTCCTGGACATGTGAGCCCCTTCCTTCACGACAGCGCCGAGCGCCCGTTCAGGCCGCTCCTTCTCCCGCCTCCGTCCGGGCCACGGACGAGGTGGACGCAGGGCCGGTACGACCTGCTCCCCCGGTTTCGGGAAACGTCCCCCGAGCCCGGGCCGACGGCGGTGTGGAGCTCTCACATCGCCACCGTGTGCCCGGCTTGCCGCACGGCCTCCCACCATGCCGTGATCTGCGGGTGGTTGGTGTCCGCGAGCGCACCGTCGACCTCGGGACCGAGAGAGCGGAACGCCTCATGCATGAGGGTTCGCCCTGCGCCGCGCAGGTGCGCGGGCTTCGTTGAACCGACGGGCCGCAGACCGTGTCGCACGGCCGCGCCTCAGCGGCCGAGCGCCTCGCGCAGTTGTCGCTTGTTCATGGACGAGCGGCCTTCGATGTTCTTCTTCTTGGCCTCCTCGTACAGTTGGTCGCGCGTCGGGCCTTGCGATCCGCTGTGGGAACGCTGTCCTCCGCGCTCGTACGCGGATTTCGGATCGCGGGTGGAGGTCTTGCTCGACGTGCGCGCCTCGCCCGACCGTGCCCGTTCCTTGTTCACGGTGCGTGCCGCGATCTCCTTCGCACGCTTCTCCGACGCTCCGCGCTTTTCGGCGCCTTCCTTGATGTGCTCGTATTGACGTTCCCGCTTCCTGCTCGATCCGGCCGGCATGTCGGCTCCTTGCTGTCGTCACCGCAGCCGCAGGCCGCGGCGAGGTAGGAGAGGACTCTTCCATTGCACGCGCCGCGACGGTCACACGCCACAGCAAAGGGAGGGCGACGCGGAAGGAATCGATGGCACCGACGGCGCGGCGGCAGCCACACGGGGCGGCTTCCCCGAGTCTGCGCAGGACGCGGGAAAACCCGGCCTTCTCCCGCCGCCTTTGCCCCGCGGCCGTGGATCGCATCCACACCGCGCCGATACGCCGGACAGGAACTACGTTGGAAAGAGAGCCCGAAACAGCCCATCGGAGGAGTCGCAATGGCTCACGGAAGCGGCAAGGACAAGATCAAGGGCAAGGCGAAGGAAACCCTGGGAAAGCTGACGGGAGACCGCCGCAAGGAAGCCGAGGGAAAGGCCGAGCAGGTCAAGGGCGAGATCAAGAAGAAGATGAGGGGCGGCCGTGACCGCACCCCGCCGCACGTACCGCCCGGTCGGTAGCCATCAATCGCCTTTCCGCCGCACGACCGGGAAAGGTCGGCCGGGCGGAAACCACATGACGGCCCGCACGCCCATCCGGGAAGTGCGGGCCGCTCCCGGCTCCGGGACGTCCTCCCGCTCTTCCGGGCCCGTTTCCAACGGCTCCAGGAAAGGTGCGGTCGCCGTTTCGGTCGGGCCGCGAAGGCCGGTGGAGGGCGCGAGTACGGAACGTCGGAACGAAGGAAGCCGTTCTCTCGCGCCTCCGCTCGACGTCCATGAGAACTCGACGTCCATGAGAAGGTGAACAACCCATGACCGATGTCAACAGACTGTTGCTCGCTGCGGCGGTGGCAGGCGGTTACGTCCTGGGACGCACCAAGAAGGGGCGGCTCGCCCTCACGGTGGCGTCTTACGCGGCCGGCCGCCATTTCGGGGTCCAGCCGCGGAAGATCGTGACCGAGGGAGCGAAGAGGCTCGGGGGGATACCCCAGGTCGCGGACCTGGGTGATCAATTGCGCGGCGACCTGATGGCGGCAGGCCGCGAGGCCGTGTCGGCGGCCGCCGACCGTCGTCTCTCCGCGTTCGCCGACGCTCTTCATGAGCGGACGCTTCGGTTGGAAACCGTCGGTGAGGATGAGCACCGGACCGGGCCCGACGGGGAGGACCTCGATCGGGACATCGAGGAAGAGGATCTCGAAGAGGAACAGGCTCCCGAGGCCCCTGAGAGAAGACCGCGTACCCGTGCCGCCTCTGAGAGGAAGTCCCGGGACCGCACGGAAGGAAGCAGCGGCAGGAGGCGGACGGGCGACCGCACGAGGGAAGCGGCCGGGGGGACGGCGCCTGCCAGGAAGCCCTCGACCGGGCGGGAGCCTGCCGAGAGCGCCGCTCCACGGAAGAGGACACCTTCCTCTGAGAAAGCCCCGCCGCGCGCCGGGCGCCGGAGGTGACCAGTCATGACACAGCGACTCAAGGAGACCGAGGTCTCAGGGCTCGACCGGTTCCGTGACGAACTGGGCGACTACCTGTCGGCCCGCATCGGAGACCTCGCGGAGAGGGCGAGCGACAAGCTGTTCGACGTGACGGACCAGCTCACCGAGGTCGGGCAACACGGCGGATTGCTGTCCCAGGTGGGTGCGGGCCTCCTCGGCGGCAAGTCCCCCGTCAAAGCGCTGCTCTCCGGAACGGCGAAGAGCGCCAAGGGCACACTCGTGGACAAGGTAAAAAGCTTCCTCGGCAGCGGCAAGGGAAAGGCCCCGGGCGACCAGAAGGTCACCAACATCGTCGAGGTGATCGACGTGGGGGTCCCCCTGCGGACGGCCTACGACCACTGGACGCGTTACGAGAAGTTCAGCGGCTTCACCAAGGGGGTGCGCAACGTCTCGATGACCGACGAGTCGACAAGTGACTGGAAGGTCAAGGTCGGCCCCTCGACCCGCGGCTGGAAGGCGACCGTCCAGGAACAGGTGCCCGACGAACGCATCGTCTGGAGATCCGAGGGCGCCAAGGGGACGACACGCGGTGCCGTGAGCTTCCACGAGTTGGCTCCGAGCCTGACACGCATCGTGCTGGTCGTCGAGTACTACGCGTCGGGTGTGTTCGAGAAGACGGGCAACCTCTGGCGCGCACAGGGCCGCAGACTGCGGCTGGACCTCAAGCACTTCCAGCGCCACGTCACTCTCACCGACGAGGAACCCGAGGGATGGCGCGGTGAGATTCGTGACGGCGAAGTGGTACGGACCCACGAGGAGGCCGTCGAGGACGAGGAGGCACGGCAGGACCGCGAGGCGGAAGAGGCGGACGAGGAGGACGAAGGGGACGAGGAGGAAAGGGAGTCGGAGGAACCCGAGGAGGAGGACGGCGCGGAGGAACCCGAGGAGGAGGACGAGAGCGAGCGGGACTGACCCGTGTGTTCTCCACTCCCCCGGTCGACCCTGCGACCAGCGGGGTGGAGCGGGGACCCCCGACGTTTGAGGCGCACGCGCGCATGGCAAACGCCTGCCATGCGGCCTTCGGCGAAAAATACGCAATGCCCGGACCCGGATTCGCGCGGTGACGCCTTGAGCGGCGGCGTCGCCCGCGCCGAGCGTCTCTTCCTCGACTGCCTTGATGCGCTGAGCCGCGCGGAGAAGCTCGACGCGCTGTCGGGCCCGACGCGGCGAATGGTGCGCGGTCTCCCGCTCGGCCGCTCGCGTGATGCTCTACGGGGCCTGCCGATCGGTCATCCGCTGCACCCGGCACTCGTGCAGGTCCCAGTGGGGGCGTGGCTGTCGGCAGCGGTGCTCGACTTCGTTCCCGGCAGCCGACGGGGAGCGCGTGTGCTGGTGGGCGTGGGAGTGCTCGGGGCTGCTCCCGCGGCGTTGGCCGGATGGGTGGACTGGGCGGAGCAGCCACCGGAGCACATGCGCACCGGACTGGTCCACGCGGCGTTCGTCACCACCGCCGTCGCGTTGTACGCCGTCTCCTGGGTGCATCGCCGACGTGACGGCCGTACGGCCCTGGCGAAGGCACTCGGGCTCGCAGGGCTGTGTGCTGTCGGCGTCGGCGGACTCCTGGGCGGTCATCTCGCCTACCGGCAGGCCGTCGGTTCCAACAAGGCCGAGTCCGTCGGTCGTCTGCTGGAAGCGGGCTGGCATCCCGTGGGCACCGTGGAGGACTTCCCCGTGGGTGTGGCGGTCCGGCGGCAGTTGGGCGAAGTGGCCCTTCTGGTGTTCCGCTGCGAGGACGGGCGGATCCGGGTTCTGGGCGAGCGCTGCAGTCATCTGTCGGGCCCCCTGTCCGAGGGCAGGATCGCCGACGGCTGCGTGGAATGCCCCTGGCACGGCAGTGTCTTCCGGCTGTCGGACGGCGTCAACGTGCGTGGGCCCGCCACCGCACCGCAGCCGGCCTTCCATGTGCGCAGGGACGACGACGGCACCGTGCACGTCCGGTTGCCCGGAGCGGGCGGAAGCGCTCCGTGACCCCCGGTCGTCCGCGGCGCCCCGTGGTGCCGCTCCGGTTCGGTGACCGTGAAACGCCGCGCTCCTACGTGTCGGGAGGCAACAAGGTGCCGAGCGGACCGAGGTCCAGGTTGAGGTCGCTCATGGAGAGGTCGTACCGAGCACAGAGTTCGGTCATGCGGTCGTGCAGGATCATCAGGGTCGCCCCCAGACGCTCCTCCTGCTCCGCCGTGAGGTCCCCCGCCTCGACCCTGTGAAGCGCCTGCCGTTCCATGAGTTGGCGCAGCAACTCGACGAGGGTGAGGACGAGTTTCATCAGGTCGCGTTCCACCGTGTCGGGGTCCGCGCTCACCCTGCGGGCCGGCCGCCGGGCGTTACGTGGGGCGTACTCCTCCCTCACGGGCAGCGACCTGAGGGCGCGGTCGGCGGCTTCGGCGATCTCGTCGAACCTGCTGCGCGGCCGGGGCTCCTCACCCGTCATCGTCCCCTCCCGCCGGCATGGAAGGTGTCCACGGGGAAGGGTTCCGCCGGCTGACGGACACGATCAGCGAGCGCAGGGAGATGCGCACGAGATCGATGTCCGCGATCGACAGCACGATGTCCCCGGTGAGGACGACGCCTCCGCTGAGCAACCGGTCCAACAGGTCGATCAACGCCACCTGACGGTCGGGAAGCGGTTCCCCGGACGGGACCGGCGGACGCACGGCCGTCACCGCGCCACCCCCTCTCCGTCCTGCGGCATGTCGGGCGCCGCGAAGGAGTAGGGGGCCCAAGGACCCGTGATCTCGACGCGGACGCCCTCGAACCCGTCCGCCGCCGACGCCACGTGGGCCCGGAATGCGTCGGCGTCCCGCATCGGGACGAGATACGCATCGTTGATGATGTTCTGTCCCGTCCCGGGCGCGAGCGCACCCTGCTGGGCGCGGTGTCTGACATGCCCGACCGAGTAGGGCCGGGCGGCCGACTCGATTCGTTCGGCCACGCGTCCGGCGTCGCGGTAGACGTCCTCGCGGGCGTTCCGCTGGGCTCTGCGGCGGCTCAGGTAGGCGCGTCCGGGGCCCAGGTCGTCGGCGGCGGACGGTTCCTTCGGCCCTGGCGGCGCCGGTTCGTCGACGAACACCTTGACGCCCCATTCGGCCCGGGAGGCCAAGGCGTCGAGCCGGGAGCCGAAGGCGTCGCAGCGCTCCTCGATGACCGACCGCACACGCCCGTCGTCGCGGTACAGGGTCACCAGCCGCAACGGCAGGACGGTGGTGCGTTCCGCCAGCGCCTCGACCACCCGGTGGTGGGCCCTGGCGGTGGACTCCAACCAGTCCAGGTCCTCGAGACGCGTCCGCAGCGCGCCCTCCGCGAACTCGCTCTCCGGCACCGGACTGACGGCGATCGCCAAGCCCTCGCACTCCTGCGAACACACCAGGCGGACCGGCGCTCCGCAGACGCCGGCGAGGCCGGCCAGCGCTTGGTGCAGCGTTCCGTCGTCGCGTGCCACCGCGTACGCGTAGCTGATCGCGGCGGTCATGGCTCGTCCCGTTCATCGGTGCGGCGCTGCCGCTCTTTGCGTTCGTGTCGAGGACGACCGCGGGGCACTTCGTCGGCGGACTCCGTCTGCCGGTCGGTGAGCGGCTCGGCGTCTCGGCGCAGCGACTCGATCTCCGCGCGCAGGCGTCGGTTCTCGTCGCTGAGGGAGCGGTATCCGTCGTGAGCGCGGGAGGAGAGCGACGGATCGTGCTCCCACCAGTCGATGCCCATCTCCTTGGCCTTGTCCACCGATGCGACCAGCAGGCGCAGTTTGATGGTGAGCAGTTCGATGTCCAGGAGGTTGATCCGTATGTCGCCCGCGATGACGATTCCCTTGTCCAGGACCCGCTCCAATATGTCCGCGAGGTTGGCCGAGGTTCCCTGACCGTACGGACCGTAGGAAGCGGAACGGGACGGCACGTCTCCCAGCCTCCTGGCGACGGGTTCGGTCACAGCCACTGCACCTCGTTTCCCTGCTGTCCCGGCACGTCGGCGGACATGCCGGTCGCGTGCGGTCCCGCGCAGGAGACCTGGTCGGTTCAGGCGGCGCTCCCCCGCCCACGGGCTCTGATCTCGTCCAGCCGGTCGAGGAGTTCGTCCTCGCGCCGGTCGAAGGTCTCCTCGTCGATGTCGCCCGACAGGAGCTGTCGTTCGAGGGCGGCGAGTTCCCGCTCGACCGGTCCCGGGTCGTCGTACTCGTTCTCCGCGGCCTCGACGACGCGCTCGATCACCCACGCCGCCCCGCGCACGGGGGCCAGGGGCAGAGTGACCAGTTGGGTGAGCAGTCCCATCCCGCCTCCTAGACGAAGCTGTAAGGGGCCAGCGGTCCGCGCAGCCGCACGTCGTAGTCCGGACCGAGCTCTTCCACGAGTTCCCGCTCGGCGGCGACGAAGGACTTCTCCTTCTCCCTCTCGACCAGGAAGGACGCGTTGAGGAAGTGGTCCCCCGCCGGCTGCGAGGCGTGCTCCTCCCGAGCGAGGCCACTCAACGAATCCACGATCGCTTCGGCCGTCCGACCCTGCCGGGCACGTACTTCTCCAGAAATCAACTCGCCGAGCGCGAGCGGAAGTTGCGGGCCGCCACGACCGCTTCTGATCTCGTCGTTCATCCTGCGCGCCTCCTCGGACTCACGCAGGATCTGCCGAAGCAGCGCGTTCTCCTCCTGGCTCGCTTTCAGGTTGTACTCGACGCACCCTTCCAGTGCTCGCAGACGTTCGAGGAACCACTCGGCGCGCTCTTCCAGCACTGTGCGCACCGCGTCCTCGTCCGCTGTCGTGAAGCCGAACTGCAGGGGGAGAACGGTGCCGTCGCCCATCAGGCGCTCCTGGACCGCGTGGTGGGCCGCGAGATCCCGGCGTTTGGGCCGCAACCCCTCGGGGGCGTCGCTGACGACGGCGGACAACTTCTCCGCGTGCACGGTGCGCAGTCTCGTCGGCGGGTCACCCACGCCGTGCAGGTCGTCCAGGTACTGCGGATGCGTCCTGGCGACCACGGTGTACACGTACACGGCCATGAGTCATTCCCTCCGGCGCCGGGCAGCGGGTCGGCGCCTCGGCCGCTCCCGCGCCTCCTCGATCTCCTCGGCGTCCTCGTCGTCCCGGTCGTTGTCGCGCCCTGCCTTGAGCGCGTCGCTCAGGACTTCGGCCGCGCCGCTGAGCGCACCTTTCGCCTTGCCGTGCGCGCCGCCCTCGGTCACCTGTCCGACCACGTCGGTGAGCTGGGAGGGCGCCTTGCGTCCCTCCTCCAGGTCGAGGCGGTTGCACGCCTCCGCGAAGCGCAAGTACGTGTCCACGCTGGCCACGACGACGCGCGCATCGACCTTCAGGATCTCGATGCCCACGAGTGAGACCCGCGCGAAGACATCGATGACCAGGCCGCGGTCCAGTATCAGATCGAGAATGTCGTAGAGATTTGCGGTTCCCCCGCCGCCCGTGGCGACGGTTCCCGCGCCTTGCGGCACCACAGTCATGGGTGCCTCCTTTCGGGGAAATCCTCCGGTGCCGAGGTGGCCGCCGCGCTCCTACCCCGCGTGTGCCTACGGCGTCCGGTGGTTCAACGGCCCCGGTCCACCTGCCCGCGCGTGTAGCGGCGGGTGCGCTCGTACGCCAGCAGTTCGCCTTCCTCGTCCAGTTGGACCCGGTAGCTCGCCATGACGCTGGTGGTGCCGGGGACCCGTTCCACTTCGAGCACCTCTACGTCGGCCTGCCAGCCGTCGTCGGTCGGCCTCACGGCTGACACCGATTCCGGTGCCCGCCCGAGCAACTCCCGCAACTGATCGGCCGCACGTCGCATGGCCTGGGGCGCGGACACGCGGTCAGCCACACGTCCGGCTTCGTCCGCCCGGCCGTCACCCTGTCCGCCACCGGCCCTTTCGTCCGTCTTCTTCCTGCCTGACGGCCGCTCGGGGCGCTGGGTCTCGTCTTCTTCGGCTGCGGTCATATTCACTCTCCGGAGGCGGAGACAACCCACCGTCTTCACCGCAATGCGGTGCTACTTCATGATATAGGGCTTTCTACCGGCACCCTCAGTCGTAGCTCTCCCGCGTTCGCCCACACAAAGGGCAGAGCCTCCAGGAGGCAGGCCGCCTCTCGCAGGAGCCGGGCGACCGAGGGTCGGACATCGGCGCGGCGGCAGGCCAACCCCTTTGTGAGAATATGGTGCGATCCACGCTAAATGGGTAGATAGAGAACATGACCATAGGGAACCCCGATCCTGATCCGCGTCATACGACCGGCCTGGAGCCCGGCGGCGGCGTCCCTCCCGGCGAGACACCTCCTGCCGAAGGCAGTACCTCGGAAGCAGGACCGCGCCATGACCCCCCCAAGGGCTGGGCGGCGGGACCGCTGATCGCCATTCTCGTCGTCGTCGTCCTCGTGGCGGCCTTCTTCCTCGCCTATGCCGTGCTGGTATGACAGGACGCTGCCTCGTCGCTACGGCGGACGTCGGCGGCTGCCTCTTTTCGCGTGCGCCGGTACGGAAGGCAGGTCGGCGGGCTGCCCGAACGACGACCACGCAGCCGCACACGCCGCCGCGATGAACGTCCGCCTCCGGTGAGCCACCGCTCGACCGGCCCCGACGCACTCTTGCAGAAACCTCTTTCACCATCCTCCGCGAGCGGCGGGAAGAAAGCCGGGGCCAGGCGGCGGTCGACCCGGGCCCGCTCTGCTCCTCCTGTGCGACCTGCGGGGCTCCCTCCCGTGCGACCTGCGGGACCTCTGTGACGGATGCACTGGTCCGACACCGTGATCAAGGTCGCGCACCCGGACACTCACGGCCGCCCGAAGCCGACCGGGCACCGCCGCGCGTGCGAGGTCACCGACCCCGCACGGGCTCGCGGGCGGCATGCGGGCGCTCCGGCCGGTCGGCACCACGACGCGCCACTCCGGCAGGGGCCCGGCGTTCTCCGGCGGCCGGAACCGCTCACCCGTTCGGCGGCGAATCCTCGGGGAGGGGTTTTCGTTGATACCGATGGAGAGCCGCTGCCCGCCACGGCTCCCCGTGACGGTGTCCGGAACTCGGGGTGCCGGGCACCGTCACGGCTCTGCGTAGCCCGCCGGGCCTGAGGCGGAGCCGTCGCTCTTCGTTGCCACCGCCCTCCATCCGGGAGGGCGGCCCACGCCTCTCGCCCGCGACACTCCATCGTGACCGGCGCCGGCCACGTCACCGGCGTCCCGTGCCACCGAACGCGGCCCCCCACCGGTGTTCACGGCGGCCGGCCGGCTCACAGAAAGGTTTCCGGCCGTCGGAAAGACGCTCCCCGGCATGCGCGGCGACGGCGGCCGTCACCGCCGCCGCCCAGAACCACGGAGGCACCATGTCACAGCTGGAACACCCGCAGCGGACACCGCCGGAGAAGGCCGTGACCGACAATCCCCGTGTGCGCATGGGCTGCCGGATCCGGGAGGTCGTGACGACCACCGATCACAAGACGATCGGCAACATGTACCTCGTCACCTCGTTCGCCTTCTTCCTGCTCGCCGGGGCTCTGGCGATGATGATGCGTGCCGAGCTGGCACGGCCGGGACTGCAGATCCTGAGTCCGACGCAGTACAACCAACTGTTCACCGTGCACGGCACGGTCATGATGCTGCTGTTCGCGACGCCCACGTTCGCCGGGTTCGCGAACGCCGTCATGCCGTTGCAGATCGGCTCGCCCGACGTGGCGTTCCCGCGGCTCAACGCGCTGACCTACTGGCTGTTCCTCTTCGGAGGGCTGATGGTGGTCGGCGGTCTCGTCGTTCCCGGCGGTGCCGCCTCCTTCGGCTGGTTCGCCTACGCCCCGCTGAACAGCGCCGTGCGCACACCCGGGGCCGGGGCCGATCTCTGGGCCATGGGGCTGGTGTTGAGCGGCATCAGCACCACTCTGGGGTCCGTCAACTTCGTCGCCACGATCGTGTGCCTGCGCGCCCCGGGAATGACGTTGTTCCGCATGCCGATCTTCACCTGGAACATCCTCTTCACCTCGATCCTGGTCCTGCTGGCGTTCCCGGTACTGACGGCGGCCCTGCTGGCACTGATGGCGGACCGCAAATTCGGGGCGCACGTCTTCGATCCCGCCAACGGCGGGGCACTGCTGTGGCAGCACCTGTTCTGGTTCTTCGGGCACCCGGAGGTCTACATCGTCGCGTTGCCCTTCTTCGGCGTGGTGACCGAGATCATCCCGGTGTTCAGCCGCAAACCCGTCTTCGGCTACGTCGGGATGGTAGGGGCCACCATCGCCATCACCATGCTCTCGGCCTCCGTCTGGGCGCACCACATGTTCGCCACGGGGGCCGTGCTGCTGCCCTTCTTCTCGCTCATGTCGTTCCTGATCGCAGTGCCGACCGGCGTGAAGTTCTTCAACTGGATCGGCACGATGTGGCACGGGAGCCTGTCGTTCGAGACACCGATGCTCTGGGCCCTCGGCTTTCTCGCCACGTTCGTCCTGGGCGGGCTGAGCGGTGTCCTCGTCGCTTCGCCTCCGCTGGACTTCCACGTCACCGACAGCTATTTCGTCGTCGCCCATCTCCACTACGTCCTGTTCGGCACCATCGTCTTCGCCATGTTCGGCGGCTTCTACTTCTGGTGGCCCAAGATCACCGGAAGAATGCTCGACGAACGGCTCGGCAAGATCCACTTCTGGACCCTTTTCATCGGGTTCCAGACCACCTTCCTCGTCCAGCACTGGCTCGGTGAGATGGGGATGCCCCGCCGGTACGCGGACTATCTCGCCACCGACGGCTTCACCGTGCTCAACAGCGTCTCCTCGGTAGGCTCCTTTCTGATCGGGATCTCCACGCTGCCCTTCCTCCACAACGTCTGGAAGACCGCCCGGCACGCTCCACGGGTGACGGTGAACGACCCCTGGGGATTCGGCCGTTCGCTGGAATGGGCCACCTCCTGTCCCCCGCCGCGGCACAACTTCGCATCATTGCCACGGATCCGCTCCGACTCGCCCGCGTTCGATCTGAATCATCCGGAGACACTCGCGCCGAGAGCGGCGGGGCCGGGCGGAAGCACGCCCACCCCGGGCACGACCGGGGGGCGGGGCGCATGAGACCGGAGGCACGGCTCTTCGCCGGCGTGGCACTGTTCTTCCTGCTCACCGACGCCGCCTACCTCTGGTTCGCGCGCGAACCGGCCGGCTCCGCGGCTCTCACCGTTTCCTTCCTCATGTCGGCGCTCATCAGCTTCTTCTGCTGGGCGAACCACCGCAGGAGGGGCACGAGACCGGAGGACCGTCCGGACTCGGACATCCAGGAGCGTTCCGGCTTCGTGGACTTCTTCCCGCCGCACAGCGCCTATCCGGTGACCGTCGCCATGGGCATGGCGCTGATGGGCCTGGGCGTGGTCTACGCGCTCTTCCTGTTCCTCATCGGCCTCGGCATCACCCTGTGCGGGGTCTTCGGCATGACGTTCCAGTACGCCGGGCGGGAGGGCTGAGTCGGCAAAGGAGCGGAGCGTCCCGGTGCCGGACCCGGTGCGCGGACGCTCCGCTCCCGCACGACCGGGACGACCAGGCTCCTCAGCGCTCCTCCGACTCGCCGACCGGGTCTCTGAGCCTTTCCGCGATCTGCGCGCGCTGTTCCGCCGTCGTCGGCATGTCGACCCGGTCGCGGTAGTACCAATTGCTCAGCCGGAAACGGACGCGCTCCCGGCGGGACGCCCTTCCGCCCGGCGCGGCCAGTGGCCGGGGGACGTCCCTGACCAGTGCCCGGTAGCGCCGCTTGCTGTCGAGCGGCCGGTGGCCGCCGCTGATCCCCCCGTAGACGCTCTGCTCGACCTTCCCCGTCTCCTGCCCCTTTTCCACCAGTTGACGCTCGTGTGCCTGCAACGCGAGGCACACACGTTTGGTGACGAGGTAGGCGATCAGCGGCCCGAGGACCAACGTGATCCTGAAAATCCATGTCAGTGTTTCGACGGAGACGTCGAAGACGAAGGCCGTGACGTCGTTGGCGCCCGCGGCCAGCAGCACCGCGTAGAAGACGATGGCCGCCACGCCCAGGCCCGTGCGCGTGGCGCGGTCCCGGGGTCTGTCGCACAGGTGGTGTTCACCGATGTCGCCGGTGATCCACTTCTCGAAGAAGGGGTACAGGTAGAGGACCAGGAAGAGCAGACCCGGCAGCAGTACCGCCGGAACGAGCACGTTCCACATGAGCGTGTGTCCCGCCACGGCGTTCTCCCACGGGGGCATGAGCCGCAAGGCGCCTTCCAGGAATCCGACGTACCAGTCCGGCTGCGAGTCGATGGTGACCTGGTCCGCCCGGTAGGGGCCGTAGTTCCACACGGGATTGATCTGGGCGGTGGCGCCGAGCCACGCGGTGACGCCGGCGACCATCAGGCTCAGTCCCGCCGACTTGGCGGTGAAGTGCGGGAACATCGGCTGTCCCACCGCGTTGCGGTTGGTCCTGCCGGGGACCGGCCACTGAGTGTGTTTCAGGTAGACGACCATCCCCAGGTGGAGGATCACCAGGCCGATCAGGAGACCGGGGACGAAGAGGACGTGGACGATGTAGAGGCGCGGGAGGATCACCTGGCCGGGGAACGCTCCGCCCCACAGGAAATGGCCCAGGTACGTGCCGACGACGGGCAGGGAGGTCACGATGGTGTACGCGGTGCGCATTCCGGTTCCGGACAGCAGGTCGTCCGGCAGGGAGTAGCCGCAGAAGCCCTCCAGAAGCGCGAGGAGGAACAGCGTCACGCCCACCATCCAGTTGCCCTCCCGGGGCCGGCGGAACGCTCCGGTGAAGAAAACCCGGAGCAGATGCACTCCGAGCGCCGCCAGGAAGATGAGGGCGGCCCAGTGGTGCATCTGCCGGACCAGCAGCCCGCCTCGTACATCGAAGCTGAGGTGCAGCGTCGTGGCGTACGCCTGGGAGACCGTCAAGCCGTGCAGCGGGCTGTAGGAGCCCAGGTAGGGCCCCGACTTCATGCTGGGGTCGAAGAAGAGCGTCAGAAACGTGCCGGTCATCACCAGGACGATCAGGCTGTACAGGGCGAGTTCGCCCAGGAGGAAGGACCAGTGGTCCGGGAACGCCTTGCGCATCATCCCCTGGGCGGCCTCCGAGACAGGCGCGCGGCGGTCGGCCGCGACATAGCCCGCCTCGGCGATCCGACGCGCCTTCGCCTTGAGCGCGCGCCTGCGTCCGGGGAACAGAAACACCGGTCGACTCCCTCGTCGGCTTGCGGGCGGCACACCGGAAGCGCGCCGCGGCGCACAGTGCGCTCCTGTGCACTATGCGGACTGCCCGGCGCGTACTCCCGCATTACGCAGATCAGGGGCACGGCATTCACACGGTTCCGCCGGGCGAGGGACGCGCGCCCGGCGGGGCGCCCGGCCCCGCTCGCGCACCTCGGTGAGCACGGGCACGTACCGCGACGCGGAACGGGGCAGCGCTCCCGCGACGGCGGCAGTGTCGAGCGGCAGAGGCATGGGGCAGCGCGCGGACCTTGCCCACGCGGCAGACCCCTGGCGCCGGCGCGCGCTCAGCGCCGGGTCAGCGCACCCTCCCCCGCGGTTTCAGGGGCACCGGCGGGAGTGCGGGGGCCGACAGGCGGCCGCCGTCGTAGCCGTGCACCTCACCGAAGCGTGAGCCCTCCATCCAGTCCTTCCTGGCCACCTCGATCTCCTCCTGGGAGCGGCCGATGAAGTTCCACCACATGATGAGCTCCTCCTCGAAGGGCTCGCCGCCCAGGAGCATGAGGCCCGCGTCGGAGCCCGCGCGCAGGGGCAGTTCGCGGCGACCGCAGCCGAGGTAGAGCATGGAGCCGGGCAGTACGGGCACACCGTCGACCTCCGCCTGCCCGGACATGGCCAGCACCGCGTACTCGAAGTCCGGTTCGAGCGGGAGGCGGACATCGGCACCGGCCGTGAGGGCGAGGTCGGCGCCGACGATCGGGGTGTACGTGGTGCCGGGCGAGGCGGCGCCGTCGAGTTCGCCCAGGATCAGTGTGGCGGTGAGACCGGGGGCGGTGACGACCGGCAGGTCGGTGTGGTGCTGGAAGTGCGGCTCGACGTGGCGGTGGGCGTCCGGCAGGGCCACCCAGAGCTGGGCACCGTGCAGAAACCTCGCGTGACTCTTCGGGCTCTCCTCCGAGTGGCTGATGGCCCGCCCGGAGGTCATCAGGCCGAGCTCGCGGGGCCGGATCGTCCGGAGGCTGCCGAGGCTGTCCCGGTGCAGGACCTCGCCGTCGTGCAGCCAGCTCACCGTCTGCAGGCCCATGTGCGGGTGGGGCGGCACCTGCATCCCGGGCTCGTCGGCGATGTCGTCGGGGCCGTAGTGATCGACGAAGGCCCACGCGCCGACCATCCGGCGGCCCAGGTTGGGCAGCAGCCTGCGCACCTCGGTGGACTCCCCCAGCCGGACATGGCGGGGTGCGAGGAGTTCACGTACGGGCTCGGCTACGACGAACCCTCGCCCTCCGCAGACGGAGGGGACGGCCTGGCGATCGAGATTGCTCATGGCGCTCAACCTATTCCCGTGGGGTCCGGGGGTGCCGGTACCCACGCCGACGACTTGGTGGAATATTCAACCATCAAGTCGGGTTGGGGCAAGCACCGGGAAGACCGGGCATCCCGCCCGGTCAGGACCGGCCGGGACCGGGGCGCTCCACGCACGGTCCGTGAACGAGGAGACCGCATGAGCAACAGCTATTTCGAGTACGGGACGGCCGCGGACCGTTGGGACCGTGCACAGATGTTCTTCGAGGCGAAGGAGTACATGACCGCCGCACGGATCCTCGAAGGGCTGGTCGAGGAGGCGCCGGAGCAGGTGTCGCCGCGGCTGCTGCTGGCCCGCGCCTACTACCACTCGGCGCGCCTCGGCAGGGCGGAGGAACAACTGCGTGCGGTACTGGAGCGCGACCCGGTGGAACCCTACGCCCGGCTGATGCTCGGTCGCACGCTGGAGCGCCGGGGGCGGGACGCGGAGGCGTCGGGACATCTGCGGATGGCGGCGGCGTTCTCCGGGGACTTCGACACCGAGCGGGACCGCATCGGCCAATGACCGGGCCGAGGACGAAACGGCCGCAGGTCGCGACGCCCGGCGGCCGGGGTCCATGCCATGCCGGACGCGTCGGCGCGGCGGCAGATCCCGCACATGCCGGCCGAAGCCGACAACGCCCGGGCGCCGTCCCGCTGTTCGTCCCACCGGGCCGTCGGGCGTGCGGCGGATCAGTGACCGGGTGCCGGTGACGGGGACACCGGGGTGGTGGAGGAGGGGCCGGCCGAGGAGGTTCCCGGCGCGCCGAGGCGTCCGTGCACGCCGCCCCCGACGTGCCGGTCGGTCCAAGCATCCCGGTACGCCTCCAGCAGCCGCAGCCAGACCTCGCTGATCGTCGGGTAGGAGGGGACGGCATGCCACAGCCGGCCGATGGGGATCTCGCCCGCGACGGCGATCGTCGCGGAGTGGAGCAGTTCCCCGATGCCCGGGCCGACGAGGGTGACCCCGAGCAGGATCTCGCGGTCGAGGTCGACGACCATGCGGGCCCGGCCCCGGTAGCCGTCCGCGTACAGGCCCGAGCCCGCCACCGCGGCGAGGTCGTGATCGACGGCGCGTACGCGGTGACCGGCCCGTTCGGCCTCGGCGAGGGTGAGGCCGACCGAGGCGGCCTCCGGATCGGTGAAGACCACCTGGGGGACGGCCGCGTGGTCGGCGGTGGCCGCGTGGGCGCCCCAGCGGCCGGTGTCCGTCGGAGTGCCGTGGGCGCGGGCGGCGATCGCGGTGCCCGCGACGCGCGCCTGGTACTTGCCCTGGTGGGTGAGGAGCGCCCGGTGGTTGACGTCGCCGACGGCGTACAGCCAGGTGAAGCCCTCGACCCGGCAGCTGTCGTCGACGGTGAGCCAGGAGCCGGGGGTCAGGCCGACCGTGTCGAGCCCGAGGTCGTCGGTGCGCGGGGCACGGCCGGTGGCGAAGAGGATCTCATCGGCCACGAGGCGCTGTCCGGTGTCCGCCTCCACGGTGACCGGGCCGCCGGGGGCGGGGCGGCGCACGGCGGTGACGGAGGTTTCGGTACGGATGTCGGCACCGGCCTCCGTCAGGGCCCGCGCGACCAGTTCACCGGCGAAGGGTTCCATCCTCGGCAGCAGCCCCCGGCCCCGGACCAGCATCGTCACCTGGGCGCCGAGCGCCTGCCAGACGGTGGCCATCTCCGTGCCGACCACGCCTCCGCCGACGATGACGAGGCGGCCGGGCACCTCCTTGGCGCTGGTCGCCTCCCGGCTGGTCCAGGGGCGGGCCCCGGCGGCGCCGGGCAGGTCGGGCACCACCGCGCGGCTTCCGGTGCACAGCGCCACGGCGTGCCGGGCCGTGAGCAGGCGCTCGGCGCCGTCGGGGGCGGTGACGGAGACGGTCCGTTCGCCGGTGAGCCTGCCCCGGCCGCGGAAGATGTCCGCGCCGATGCCCTCCAACCAGGCGACCTGTCCGTCGTCCTGCCAGTGCGAGGCGTAGATGTCCCGGCGGGCGAGGACCGCGGCCGCGTCGAGCGGTCCTCGCACGTCCCCGGCGAGGCCGGGCACGCGGCGGGCGTCGGCCCGGGCGACGACCGGGCGCAGCAGGGCCTTGCTGGGCATGCAGGCCCAGTACGAGCACTCGCCACCGATGAGTTCCGACTCGACGACCGCCGTGCTCAGGCCGGCCGCGCGCGCCCGGTCGGCGACGTTCTCGCCCACCGGCCCGGCTCCGATCACCACGACGTCGTACTCGGCGTTCAGGGAGGGATCTGTCATGGGGACAGTCTGGTCGCGGGTGTGGGCGGCGGCCACACGGGCAGGCGGAATAGCACGCGCGCCGGCGCCGTTGTGCCGGGCAGATCCGAGCCGTACAGGAAGAAGAGGGCAGAACATGAGCACCGTCGAGCTCACCAAGGAGAACTTCGACCAGGTCGTCAGCGACAACGACTTCGTCCTGATCGACTTCTGGGCTTCCTGGTGCGGCCCGTGCCGCCAGTTCGCGCCCGTGTACGACGCGGCGTCCGAGCGTCATGAGGACCTGGTCTTCGCCAAGGTCGACACGGAGGCGCAGCAGGAGCTGGCCGCGGCCTTCGACATCCGTTCCATTCCCACGCTGATGATCGTCCGGGAGAACGTCGCGGTGTTCGCGCAGCCCGGGGCGTTGCCGGAGGCGGCGCTGGAGGACGTCATCGGCCAGGCCCGGAAGCTGGACATGGACGAGGTCCGCAAGTCGATCGAGAACCAGAAGAACGGGCGGGGTCCGCAGGGACAGTAGGACCGTGAGCGCGAGAACGGCCCGGCCCACCGGTCGGGCCGTTCTCGCACCCGCTGCGGGGCATCGGTGCCCTGTGCGGGTGATCGGTGCCCGGTCCGGCGCGGGCGGCGCGGCCGCTCAGTCGTCGGCTCCGCGCCCCGGGGCCCCGGTGGTCCGCTCGTTGATGCGGACGGAGAGCCCGTAGTCCAGTTCGGCCCCGTCGACCAGCAGGGCCTCGACCGTGCGCGTCGCCGGGTCGATGTCCGCGACGACGCCCTCGCCCGCGTACCGCGGATAGCCCGACGCACCCGTCTCACCGGTCGCCGCCACGACGGCCGAACGCAGGACGACGACGTCGTCCTGCCCGGTGTCGTCGTTCCCGTCGCCACCGGTCTCGTCGGCTCCGGTCGCGGACGTCTCCTTCCCGGCGTCCGTCGCGGACGTGTCGGTGGCTTGCTCGGCGAATCCGGGAACGAGCAGGATCTCGTAACTCTGCGGATGGCTCATGGTCACGACGCTAGGCAAGCGGCGCGCGGTGCGCACGTCGCCGCTCCCCCGGGGAAGGCCGTGTTCCCCGGGGGAGCGAGCGGCGTGGGGCCCGGGGAGGCGGGGCGGGCTCAGCTCGATTCGCGGTGGACCACCTCCGCCCTGAGCAGGTCGTGGTGCTCGGGGGCGCCGCCGGGGCGGCGCACCAGCCGGTCGACGAGGTCCGCGAGCGGCTGGGCGGTGGCCGGTTCCGTCCGTACGGTGCTGAGCCGGGGGCGCAGCAGTCGGCCGAGCATCAGGTCCTCGGCACCGATCACGGCCGTCTCGCCGGGCACGTCGACCCCGGCGTCCTGCAGCGCCCGCATCAGGAGCATGGCGTAGGCGTCGTCGTACGCGAACACGGCGTCGAGTCCGAGGGTGCGCCAGCGGGCGGCGAGCCGGGCGGCCGCGTCCTCCTCGTACCGCAACGGCAGGGGTTCGACGAGGGCGGCGTGGTTCCGCACGGAGTGCCGGGCCCCGGTCAGCCGGGGTTCCGCGTACGGCACCAGGCCCTGCTCCTGCGGCATGACGACGCCGATGCGGCGACGGCCGCGGGCCAGCAGGTGACCGACGGCCCGGCCGCCGATCTCCCGTTGGTCCATGACCAGCGCATGTGCTCCGGCCACCGGCCGCGGGCCGAGGGTGATGACGGCCCTGGCCCCCGATCGCCGCAGTGTGGATATACCCTGCGGGGTCAGGGGAATGGTGCCCGGCGCGACGACGGCGACGGGACGCAGTTCGGCCCAGGCGCGGGCCGCCTCGTCGGTGCCCAGGCCCGTGCTGCCGTACCGGACCACGGTGTAGTCGAGGCCGCGCAGGCCGGATTCCAGTTCGCGCAGGAAGCGGTGGTGGAGCGGGCCGGCCGGAAGGTCGACGGTGGGCAGCAGCACGGTGCGGCTGTGTCCCGCGCGCAGGCTGCGGGCAGCGGCGTGCGGGACGTAGCCGAGTTCGGTGGCGGCCGCCCTGACCCGGTGCCGGGTGGATTCGCTGATGCGCACGGTGGTGCTGTCGTTCAGTACGTACGACACGGTGGCTCGGGAGACGCCGGCGAGTCGTGCCACATCGGCACTGGTCGGGACGGGGCCCTCGGTGGGTTGGTTCGGTAACTGGCTCATGGCGTCGGGCAGTCTCGCAGACCCGCGCGGTACGGGCGGCCCGGACGCGTCGATCCTGACACTCCGTCAGGCACGACACGGTGCCGGGCCGGTCCGTTCCGCGGCCCCGCCCGCCGGACGGTGGCTCCGGGCCGGCCCGGGCCGGCCGTCCTGGGCCGATGCGGACCGGGCACTGCGGATCCACGAGAACGGGATGCGGCGCGAAGCGTGTGCGCTGGACCGCGAGCGGTTCGGCCGGGTCGTCGGACGGCTGCGGGAGCGCTACGGCTGGGACCGACCGCCGAACACCCGGTCGAAGGCGGACCGGGTGGCGGAATCCGGCCTGCGGTCGAGGATGCCGAAGACGATCTGCTCGAAGTGTCCGGCGAACCGCCCGTCGTCGAGGAGCAGCGACCGGAACGCCCGGGCGACCTGCTCGGGATCGTTGCGGAACACTCCGCAACCCCAGGCACCGAGGACCAGTCTGCGGTAACCGCGCACGGCCGCGACCTCCAGCACCCGTTCGGCGCGGGACGCGAGCACGGCGGGGATGCGGTGGGCTTCCTCGGGGGAGCGGTCGCGGACGACCCCGGCGTTGGGCGCCGGCGAGGTGAGGAAACCGACGGTGTACGGGGTGTCGAGCAACCGCCCCTTGTCGTCGCGGAACACGGGCACGCCCGGTGAGTGGATCACCCGGTCGGTGTAGAGGGCGCTGCGCTCCGCGCGGTGACGGGCGTAGTACTCGGGCGCGCGCAGGAGTGTGGCGTGGAGGGCCGACGCTCGGCACAGGGCCTCTTCCTGGGCCTGTGCGCCGTTGAGATAGCCGCCACCAGGGTTGCGGGCGGAGGCGTAGTTGAGGACGGCGATCCTGCCGGGGCCCTCACCGGTCATCCGGTGTGCCGCGCGCAGGCTGCTCTCGTCCGTCACCTCGATGGCGGGGGTGCGGTCGGTGTCGAGTGCCGCGACGGGCACCGGCTCCGGACCGTACAGCCTGGTGCCCGAGAGCGCGGCCGTGACGGCGCGCTCGATGCTCACCTCGCGCCCGTCCGGTGTGCGGTAGCGGCCGGCCGCCACGATGTTCTCGGTCTCGCGCGCGATGGCGCGCAGGCGTGCGCTCATCGATACTCCCCCGTGTGGTGCATACCGGGCATCGTCGATGCTCCAGCAGCACCCGCGCAACCGAATTTCCGATGCGGAAGGGCACTCTTGTGCGATCCCTCCGCAGAAGTTTGGGTGGTAAGGACAAACCGAGCAGAAGGAGGTCCCGGCATGTCATCCGACGGCGTATCGGGCGACCACGGTCCGCCCGTCCATGCCCCGCCTCTCGACGAGGGCGGGGCGGAGGACTTACTGCGCTGCATATGCTTCAAGACCGGGCCGCCCCGCACCGTCGGGGTCGAACTCGAATGGCTCATCCACCACCGGGACCGGCCTCGCGTCCCGGTCCCGCCCGAACGTCTCGGCGCCGCCCGCGCGGCCCTGCGGCAGCTGCCCCTGAGCGCGGCGCTCAGCTTCGAACCCGGCGGCCAGCTCGAGCTCAGCTCGCGGCCCGCGAACTCCCTGATGGCCTGCGTGGAGGCCACGTCCGCCGACCTCGCCGCCGTGCGCGGCGCCCTCGACCGGCTGGATCTCGCGCCGGTGGGATTCGGTCTCGACCCCTGGCACCCGCCGCGCCGTGTGCTGCGCGAGCCGCGCTACGACGCCATGGAGATCTCCCTGGACCGGTCGGGTCCGGCCGGGCGCGCCATGATGTGCACCACCGCGTCCGTCCAGGTCTGTCTGGACGCCGGGGAGGAGGAACCCGGCCCGCTGGGCTACGGGCGACGCTGGCAGCTCGCTCATCTGCTGGGCGCGGTGCTGGTGGCGGTCTTCGCCAACTCGCCCCTGCGCCGGGGCCGCCGCACGCCGTGGCGGTCCGCCCGGCAGTCGCTGTGGGCCGATCTCGATCCGCGGCGGTCGCTGGCCCCGGCCGGCCATCTGCCGCCTCGCGACGCCTGGGCGGCGCATGTCCTGGACACGCCGGTGATGTGCGTACGCGACGACGCCGCACCGTGGGCCGTACCGGACGGTCTGACCTTCCGCGAGTGGATCCGTACCGGCGCCCCGAGACCCCCGGTGCGCGCCGATCTCGACTACCACATCAGCACACTCTTCCCGCCCGTGCGCCCGCGCGGGCATCTCGAACTGCGCATGATCGACGCGCAGTGCGGCACGGACGGGTGGCTGGTACCGCTCGCCGTCACGACCGCCGTGTTCGACGACCCGGAGGCCGCCGAGACCGTGTACCGCGCGGTCAAACCGCTCGCCGAGACGGCGGGGCCGCAGCCCGCTCCGCGCAATCCGTTGTGGGTGGCCGCCGCCCGTGACGGGCTGACCGACCCGGAACTACGGGCGGCGGCCTCCGTCTGCTTCGAGGCCGCGCTGGAGGCACTGCCCCGGATCGGGGCGACCACGGCCGTGCGGGACGCGGTCGCGGCGTTCGACGACCGCTTCGTCGCCCGCGGTCGCTGCCCGGCCGACGACCTCCCCGGGCCGCTCGCGCCGCGAGCGGCGGAAGGCTCCGGTCACTTCGAGGGACACCGCCCATGACCCACTCCCCCGCACCCGACACGTCCCGCCGCGGCACCCCTGCCGGGTGGAACCGGACGGACACCATGGACACCGAGGCGCTCCGCGCGCACGCCCTGGCCGCGCTGGTCGCCGCCCGGGAACGGACCGCGCTGCTCACCGACAGCGTGGACGACCACGAACTGACCGCGCAGCACTCGCCGTTGATGTCACCGCTGGTCTGGGACCTCGCGCACATCGGCAACCAGGAGGAGCTGTGGCTGCTGCGCACGGTGGCGGGCCGGGAGGCGATGCGCCCGGAGATCGACGGGCTGTACGACGCCTTCCAGCACCCCCGGGCGACCCGGCCCTCGCTGCCGTTGCTGCCGCCGGCCGAGGCCCGCTCGTACACCGCGCAGGTGAGGGACCGCGCGCTGGACGTCCTCGACGGGGCGGTGCTGCGCGACGACCGGCCCCTGCTGCGGTCCGGCTTCGCGTTCGGCATGATCGCCCAGCACGAGCAGCAGCACGACGAGACGATGCTGATCACCCATCAGTTGCGGACCGGCCCGGCCGTACTCACCGCTCCGCCGCCGCCCGCGCCCATCGACGCGGGCCCCTCGTCCGCCGAAGTCCTCGTCGAGGGCGGTCCGTTCACGATGGGCACGTCGACCGAGCCGTGGGCCCTGGACAACGAACGGCCCGCCCATGTGCGCGACGTACCGGCGTTCTTCATCGACACCACACCGGTCACCTGCGGGGCGTACCTGCGCTTCGTCGAGGACGGCGGCTACGTCGAGCGGCGCTGGTGGGCCCCGGGGGGCTGGGCGATGGTCCGCGAGCACGAGCTGACGGCCCCGCTGTTCTGGTACCGGGACGCCGGTCAGTGGCTGCGCCGCCGCTTCGGGGTGACGGAACCGGTGCCCGAGCACGAACCCGTGCTCCACGTCAGCTGGTACGAGGCGGACGCGTACGCGCGCTGGGCGGGGCGGCGGCTGCCCTCGGAGGCGGAGTGGGAGAAGGCGGCACGCCACGACCCGGCGTCGGGTCGCTCGCGGCGCTATCCGTGGGGGGACGAGGACCCGGCACCCGAGCGGGCCAACCTGGGCCAGCGCCATCTGCGCCCGGCCCCGGCGGGCGCCTACGCGGCCGGGCAGTCCCCCTTGGGCATACGGCAGTTGATCGGCGACGTGTGGGAATGGACCGCGAGCGACTTCCTGCCGTATCCGGGATTCTCGGCGTTCCCGTACCGCGAGTACTCCGAGGTCTTCTTCGGCCCGGCCCACAAGGTCTTGCGCGGCGGTTCGTTCGCCGTGGATCCCGTCGCGTGCCGGGGGACGTTCCGCAACTGGGACCTGCCGGTGCGGCGTCAGATCTTCTCCGGATTCCGCACCGCGAGGAGCGCCTGATGTGCCGTCATATCGCTTATCTGGGACCGTCGACGGCGCTCGGCGAGGTGCTGGTCCGGCCGCCGCACTGCTTGGTGCGCCAGTCCTGGACGCCGCGCCGCCAGCGGCACGGGACGGTCAACGCCGACGGCTTCGGCGTCGGCTGGTACGCGGAAGGCGACCCGGTGCCGGGCCGGTACCGGCGCGCGGGCCCCGTCTGGGGCGATGCGACGTTCGCCGATCTGGCCCGGGTGGTGCGCACCACCGCACTGCTCGCCGCGGTGCGCGACGCGACCGAGGCGGGTGCCGACGGCGAGGCCGCCGCCGCACCGTTCGCCGACGGCGAGGTGCTGTTCAGTCACAACGGCGCGGTGAAGGGCTGGCCGGGGTCCCTGGCGCCGCTCGCCGCCGCACTGCCCGCGGCCGAGCTGCTGTCCCTGCCGGCCCGCTGCGACTCGGCCCTGGTCTGGGCCCTCGTGCGGCACCGCCTGGCCGGCGGGGACCCGCTGCCGCAGGCGGTGGCCGACACCGTGCTCGACGTGGCGTCGGCGGCGCCCGGCTCACGCCTGAACCTGCTGCTGACCGACGGCACCTCGATCGTGGCGACGGCCTGGGGCGACACCCTGTGGTACCTCACCGGGCCCGGTCCGCGCACGGTCGTGGCCTCGGAGCCGTACGACGACGACCCGCGCTGGCGCGAGGTCCCCGACCTGACGCTGCTGACGGCGAGCAGCACCGACGTTCTGCTGACCCCGCTCAAGGAGCCGACCCAGTGAGCCCCTTCCTGCTGACCCGCACCCTGCCGGAGGACGCGACGGACGCGGCGCTGCGCGCCGACGTGCTGCACGGCCTGACCCGGCACCCGAAGACGCTGCCGCCCAAGTGGTTCTACGACGCGCAGGGCAGCGAGCTGTTCGAGGAGATCACCCGGCTCCCCGAGTACTACCCGACCCGTGCCGAGCGGGAGATCCTCGTCGAACGCGCCGAGGAGATCGCGCGGGCCTCCGGGGCGCGGACCCTGGTCGAGCTGGGGTCGGGCTCGTCGAACAAGACCCGGCACCTGCTGGACGCGCTGCCCGGGCTGCACAGTTACATACCGGTCGACGTCAGCGAGAGCGCGCTGCGCGGTGCGGCCGAGACGCTGCTGGCGCAGCGGCCCGGGCTCTGCGTGCATGCGCTGATCGCCGATTTCACGGGTGGTCTGGTACTTCCGGGGACCCCGGGGCCGCGGCTGGTCGCCTTCCTGGGCGGCACGATCGGCAATCTGCTGCCGGACGAGCGATCGGTGTTCCTACGATCGGTGCGGTCGTTGCTGTCCCCGGGCGACTCGCTGCTGCTCGGCACGGACCTGGTGAAGGACGAGGGCGTGCTGGTCGCGGCGTACGACGACGCGGCGGGGGTGACGGCCGAGTTCGACAAGAACGTGCTGCGGGTCGTCAACCGGGAGCTGGGGGCGGACTTCGACCCGGCGGACTTCGAGCATGTGGCGCTGTGGGACCCGGAGCGGGAGTGGATCGAGATGCGGCTGCGGGCCCGTTCGGCGCTGACGGTGAAGATCCCGGTCCTGGATCTGGTGGTGCCGTTCGAGGCGGGCGAGGAGATGCGTACGGAGGTGTCGGCCAAGTTCCGCGAGGACGGCGTGCGGGCCGAACTCGCCGGGGCCGGGTTGAGGATGGATCAGTGGTGGACGGATCGCGGTGAGCGGTTCGCGTTGTCGCTGGCGACGGCGGTCTGAACGAGACGGGCCCGGGTCCGGCGGTCCGGCGGGGCGCCGGCCGGTATCGGCGGCAGGACGTGGATCTCGGCGGTCGGTCCGGCGGACGTCACCACCCTCCAACAACGAGGCGGTGAGCGGATCGTCGCCGACGAACGCCGCCGCACCGGCCGGCGCGACGCGCTCCGCCGGTGCGGGCCGTCGCCTCCCGGCGGCCGGCCGCCATGCGCCTCGTCGCACGGCGGACCGGTCCGATAGCTGACGCGTACGGGCCGGATCTCGGCGTGCGCGTCGATCGCGGCCTGGAACACGGCGGGACCGAAGCGACCACCGCCCCGCCCGCACCAGGTCGTGCCCTCCGGGTAGGCGACCACTCGGGCGCCGCCGCGCAGCGCAGCCGCGATCTCGTGCACCGTGCCGGGCAGGGCCCGCAACCGGTGGCGGTCGACGAAGAGGGTGCCGCCCGCGGCGGCGAGCGGGCCGAGCAGCGGCCAGTCCCCCATCTCGCGCTTGGCCGGCATCCGGCCGGGGACCACGGCCGCGACGGATGTGCGGCGGCTGAATCCCGGGTGTGACCGAATCCATGTGTGCGCCGGCCGGGCGCCGCGGGCGCCCCGACGCGGGCTTCCCCGGTCCGGGCTCCCGCGACGAGAACCCGGTGGGGGTTGCGGGCGGTGCTCGCGCAGGCGTGGCTGGTTTTTCGCATGGACCATTGACCCGGTCACGTCTCGTCCTCCCCGTCCTGGACACCAATCTCTCGCGTACCCGAGCAGGGTGGGGCACCTTGGTAGAAACGAGAGGAGACAAAACATGTCAACCCACACGTATCGAGTCACCGAGATCGTGGGGACTTCCCATGAGGGCGTCGACGACGCCATACGCAGAGGTGTCGCGCGGGCTTCGGAAACGTTGCACAATCTCGACTGGTTCGAAGTCACCGAGGTTCGCGGAGACATCAGAAATGGCCGGATCGAGCACTATCAGGTGGGGCTGAAGGTGGGTTTCCGGCTCGACGAAACAGGCTGAACCGCCACGACCGGACGAGCGCGGCCGCCGGAGTACCGGACGGCAGCAGCGGCCGGATCAGCAAACGCCTCGGCCACCGGAGGCCAGGCACGCCGCTCGCGCTCCTGCGCGTCCTCGATGACGGACGACACCGCACCCCGCCGGGCCCGCACCCCCACGATGCCGGGGAGCCGTGAGGCCGGGGAGCCGGGGCAGCGGTCACGCGGATCCGTCCGTACCGGACCGCACGCCCGCACGCGGATGTGTGATCATGTACCTGCGTTCCGTATGGTTGGCAAAAAGTTGTGCAGGATGCGCATGGAACCTGAAGCATTCGTAAAGCTATATTCAGGTTCGTGGCATCCAACGTTCAACATGTGAAGCGAATACTCCTGCGTTCCGGGAAGAGTCCCTACGACGTCGTCCCCGTCGAGCGCGCTCTGCACGAGGACGTGTTCGCCACCAACGCGGGCAATCTGATCTTCAGCGATGCCGCGCACAAGATCCTGGAGACGCCGCAGGCGGAGGTGGTCTCGAACGGCATCGCCACCCGGGTCGCCGACGCCGACCGCATCAACAGCGAGTACGACGTGTTCGTCGTGCCGCTCGCCAACGCCTTCCGCCCGTCCTTCGAACGGCAGTTGGCGCGGCTGACCCAGCTCATCACCAAACTGAGGATCCCGGTCGTCGTCCCGGGCGTGGGCGCCCAGACCGGGGTCGACTACTCCGCGGAGCGGCTGCGTCCGATGAAGGACACGGTCTACGCGTTCGTGTCGGCGGTGCTCGACCACAGCGCCTCCATCGGCGTGCGCGGCGAGTTCACCGAACGGTATCTGCGGGACATGGGTTTCCGTGACGTGGATGTCATCGGCTGCCCCTCCATGTTCCTCCACGGCTCCCGGCTGGACATCCGCGAGAAGAGCGGGGCGCTCGGCCCCGGGTCCCGGATCGCCGTCAACGGATCGCACGACGCGGTGCGCAAGCACAAGCTCGGGCGGATCATCGACCGCGCCCACGCGCGCTACCCCCACCTGCGGTTCGTCGGCCAGAACCTCTCCGACGCGCGCCAGCTGCACTGGCGTGACCTGTCCCACCCCAATGCCGCCGTGACCGGCATCCCCACCCATCCCGACCACCCCATGTACCGGGAGGACAAGGTCCGGGTCTACATCGATCCCGTCACCTGGATGAACGACCTGCGGGGCTTCGACTTCTCCTTCGGCTCCCGGATCCACGGCAACATCGCGGCGCTCCTCGCCGGAACACCCGCCACCGTGCTCTGCGGCGACTCCCGGACCCTGGAACTGTGCCGCTACTTCGACATCCCGCACCGGATGCTGACGAAGGTGCCCACCGACATCGACCCCGCCGACCTCTACTCGGAGGCGGACTTCGGGCCGCTGAAGCGGGGTCACCGGGAGCGGTTCGAACGGTTCACGGGCTTCCTGGACAAGAACGGCCTGGAGAACACCTTCTCCCACGGCGACGGCGGCGCGGCGTTCGAGGCGCGGATGAGCAAGCTGGCCTTCCCCCCGGGCATCCGGCCGTGGAACGGCGACGGCGCCGCCGCGATGGGCGACCGTCTCAACTGGCTGCAGACGCAACTGACGGAGCTCGCCGCGCAGAACACCCTGCTCAAGCGGCAGCTCGCGAAGAAGGCCGCGATCCCCGCCCAGCGCTCCACCTACCAGCGGGCCCGCAGCGCCGTCGGGCGGCCCCTCAAGCGCGCCCTGCGCCCCTCGCGCTGACAGGCGTACCCGCACACATCCCGACCCGGGACGCCCCGCCCTGTCGCGGCGCCGTCCCGGGCGCCCGCCGCACCCGGTGTGCGACGCAAGCCGGCTGCGTCCCGAGGCCCTGGCCGTCACCTTCGCCGGCCGTACGATCGCCGAACTCGCCGCGCTGCCGCTCGGTTCGCTCGCCGAGGTGCTGCGCGCGGCGGACGGCGGAGTGCGGGGTCTCGACATCGCGCAGGTGCTGGATCTGACGGTGGAGTCGGCGGCCGTCTTCTTCGCCGGGACGCCCGCCGCCGAACGCGGTCTGCGCACACTGCTCGACGTCGGGCTCGGCTGTCTGCGGCTCGGCCGGCCCGCCACCGAGCTGTCGGGCGGGGAGGCGCAGCGGATCAAGCTCGCCGCCGAGCTCCAGCGCACCCGCCGGGGCCAACCGTGTACCTGGCGGACGAGCCGCCGCATCCGGCCGATGTCGACGTGCTGATGCGGCAGTTGCACGGTCTGGTCGACGCGGGTGACACGGTGGTGGTCGTCGAGCACGACATGTCGGTGGTGGCGGGCGCCGATCACGTGATCGACCTCGGGCCGGGTGGCGGCGACCGGGGCGGGCGGATCGTGGCGGCGGGCCCTCCCGCCGAGGTCGCCCGCGCGGAGGGCAGCCGTACGGCACCGTACCTCGCCGCCGCCCTCGGAACCCGCTGAACGTCCCACGCGGGTCGACTACCGCCTTTTCACCGCGGGTTGCCGACGGTGAATTCCCGGTCCCGGAAGTGGCCTGCCTCCGGGGCCGGGAACCCGCCGTGCTCTCAGCGGCGC
The DNA here is from genome assembly GCF_043204165.1 of Streptomyces sp. NPDC047982. Lineage (NCBI taxonomy): Bacteria > Bacillati > Actinomycetota > Actinomycetes > Kitasatosporales > Streptomycetaceae > Streptomyces > Streptomyces sp. NPDC047982. Next base: position 75,998 of record NZ_JBIDBS010000021.1, read on the forward strand.
GCCTTGCGGGTCGCCCGCAGCCACTCCTTGTTCATGGCGGCGATCGACGGCAGCGGGATGCCCTTCGGGCAGGCGGTGGCGCACTCCCCGGTGAGGGTGCAGCCGCCGAAGCCCTCGCTGTCCATCTGCGCGACCATGTCGAGGACGCGCGTCTCGCGCTCGGGGGCGCCCTGCGGCAGGACGTTGAGGTGGTTGACCTTCGCCGAGGTGAAGAGCATCGCCGAGCCGTTGGGGCAGGCGGCGACACAGGCGCCGCAGCCGATGCACTCGGCGTGCTCGAAGGCGAAGTCGGCGTCCGGCTTGGGCACGGGAGTGGCGTGTGCCTCCGGGGCGGTGCCGGTCGGGGCGCAGATGTAGCCGCCGGCCTGGATGATCCGGTCGAAGGCCGAACGGTCCACGACCAGGTCCTTGACGACCGGGAAGGCGGAGGCGCGCCAGGGTTCGATGTCGATGGTGTCGCCGTCGTGGAACGACCGCATGTGGAGCTGGCAGGTGGTGGTGCGCTCGGGGCCGTGGGCATCGCCGTTGATGACCAGGCTGCACGCCCCGCAGATCCCCTCGCGGCAGTCGTGGTCGAAGGCGACCGGATCGTCGCCGGCGAGGATGAGCTGTTCGTTGAGGGTGTCGAGCATTTCGAGGAACGACATGTCCTGCGAGATGCCGTCCACCTCGTAGGTGGACATGGCGCCGGGGGCGTCGGCGTTCTTCTGGCGCCAGACGCGCAGGGTGAGCTTCATGCGTAGCTCCGCTGGGTGGGGTGGACGTACTCGAAGACGAGGTCTTCCTTGTGCAGGACGGGTGCCTCGCCGGTGCCGGAGAACTCCCAGGCGGCGGCGTAGGAGAAGTCCTCGTCCCTGCGGGCGGCCTCGCCGTCCGGGGTCTGGGACTCCTCGCGGAAGTGGCCTCCGCAGGACTCGGTGCGGTGCAGGGCGTCGAGGCACATGAGCTCGGCGAGCTCCAGGTAGTCGACGATGCGGTTGGCCTTCTCCAGGGACTGGTTGAACTCCTCGCCGGAGCCCGGCACCTTGATCCGGCGCCAGAACTCCTCGCGGATCTCAGGAACCCGTGCGAGCGCCGTGCGCAGCCCCTGCTCGTTGCGGGCCATGCCGCAGTACTCCCACATCAGTTCGCCGATCTCGCGGTGGAAGGAGTCGGGGGTGCGGTCGCCGTCGACGGAGAGCAGCAGGTTGAGCCGGTCCTCGGTCTCGGCGACGACCTCCTCGACGGCGGGGTGCGAGGCGTCGACGTCGTCGTGGTGCGGGTTGCGGGCCAGGTAGTCGTTGATGGTGGAGGGCAGGACGAAGTACCCGTCGGCGAGTCCCTGCATCAGCGCGGAGGCGCCGAGGCGGTTGGCGCCGTGGTCGGAGAAGTTGGCCTCCCCGATGGCGAAGAGGCCCGGGATGGTGGTCTGGAGGTCGTAGTCGACCCACAGTCCGCCCATCGTGTAGTGCACGGCCGGGTAGATCCGCATCGGTGTCTCGTACGGGTTCTCCGCGGTGATCCGCGCGTACATGTCGAAGAGGTTGCCGTACTTCTCCTCGACCCCGGCCCGGCCCATGCGTTGGATGGCCTCGGCGAAGTCCAGGTAGACGCCCTGGCCGCCCGGTCCCACGCCGCGCCCTTCGTCGCAGACGTTCTTCGCGGCGCGGGAGGCGATGTCACGGGGCACGAGGTTGCCGAAGGACGGGTAGATGCGTTCCAGGTAGTAGTCGCGCTCGTTCTCGGGAATCTCGTTGGCGGGGCGGTTGTCACCCTTGGCCTTCGGCACCCAGATCCGGCCGTCGTTGCGCAGCGACTCGCTCATCAGCGTCAGCTTGGACTGGTGGTCGCCGGTGCGCGGGATGCAGGTGGGGTGGATCTGGGTGAAGCAGGGGTTGGCGAAGTAGGCGCCTCGGCGGTGGGCCCGCCAGACGGCGGTGGCGTTGGAGTTCATGGCGTTCGTCGACAGGTAGAAGACGTTGCCGTAGCCGCCGCTGGCCAGGACGACGGCGTCGGCGAAGTAGGTGTCGGTCTTCCCGGTGACGAGGTCGCGGGCGACGATGCCGCGGGCCCTGCCGTCGACGACGATCAGGTCGAGCATCTCGGTGCGGGCGTGCATCTCGACGTTGCCCGCGGCGATCTGCCGCGACAGCGCCTGGTAGGCGCCGAGCAGGAGCTGCTGCCCGGTCTGGCCGCGGGCGTAGAAGGTACGGGAGACCTGGACGCCGCCGAAGGAGCGGTTGTCGAGCAGGCCGCCGTACTCGCGGGCGAAGGGGACGCCCTGGGCGACGCACTGGTCGATGATCTCGACGGAGATCTGGGCGAGCCGGTGGACGTTGGACTCGCGGGCGCGGAAGTCGCCGCCCTTGACCGTGTCGTAGAAGAGCCGGTGGATCGAGTCGCCGTCGTTGCGGTAGTTCTTCGCGGCGTTGATGCCGCCCTGCGCGGCGACGGAGTGGGCGCGACGGGGCGAGTCCTGGAAGCAGAACTGGACGACGTGGTAGCCCTGTTCGGCGAGGGTCGCGCCGGCCGAACCGCCGGCGAGGCCGGTGCCGACGACGATGACGGTGTGCTTGCGGCGGTTGGCCGGGTTGACCAGCTTGGCCTGGAAGCGGCGGGTGTCCCAGCGTTCGGCGATCGGGCCGACGGGGGCCTTGGTGTCGGTGACGGGCGCGCCGGTCTCGTAGTGCGTGTAGTCGCTCATGTCAGCTCACGGCTCCGGTCATGACGGCGACGGGTACGGAGACGAAGCCGACCGTCAGCGCCAGGGCGAGGATGTCGGCAAGGGTCTTGAGAAGGCGGTCGCGGGCGGCGTTGCCCGCGCCGAGGGTCTGGGCGGCGCTCCAGAAGCCGTGCCGGACGTGAAATCCGAGGGCGAGCACGGCGACGATGTAGATGACGTTGCCGTACCAGGTGGAGAAGGTGTCGATGACGTTCTGGTACGGATGCCCGGGCTGGAAGCCGCCGGAGTGCACCGTGCCGGTCGTCAGGTCGAGGACGTGCCAGACGATGAAGAGGCCGAGGATGATCCCGCCCCAGCGCATGGTCCGGGTGGCGTAGCTCGCGCGCGGCCTCTTGTGGACGTACGCGACGGGGCGGGCCCGGATGTCGCGGCGGCTCAGCTGGTACGCGCAGACGGCGTGCAGCACGACGGCGGCGACGAGCACGAGACGCACCAGCCACAGCGCCCACTCGTAGTGCAGGACGGGCTCGCCCATGGTCCGCAGCCAGTGCGCGTAGCGGTTGTACTCGCCGGCCCCGAAGAAGATCTTCAGGTTGCCGACCATGTGGGCGACCAAGTAGAGGAGCATGACCAGGCCGCTCACGGCCATGATCGTCTTCTTGCCGACGGAGGAGTCCCAGAGCGTACGCGTCATGGACGGCCGTCGGTCCGTCCCTGTTGCCGATGCCATGGAAGCGACGCTAGGGCCGAACGGTCTCATCAGTCCAAGACATGAAACAGCTCATCTTCATAGGATTTGGCTATCGCTACTGCTACGGGACAGCCCTTAGGGTGCGTGCATGCAGTTCCAGCAACTCACGTATTTCGTGGCGGTCGCCGAGGCCCGGCACTTCACCCGTGCCGCCGAGGAGGTGCACGTCTCGCAGCCGTCGCTCTCCCAGCAGATCCGTGCGCTGGAGGCCGAGCTGGGGGCGGAGCTGTTCAGCCGGGCCCGCGGCAACATCACGCTCACCGACGCGGGCGAGGCGCTGCTTCCGCTGGCCCGCCGCATCCTCGCGGACGCCGACACCGCGCGCCACGAGGTGCAGGAGCTGGCCCAGCTGCGGCGGGGCCGGGTGCGGCTGGGCGCGACGCCGAGCCTCTGCACGGGTCTGCTCCCCGACGTGCTGCGCGCCTTCCACGACCGGCACCCGGGCATCCGGCTGCTCCTGGAGGAGGGCGGCTCGCTGGACCTGGTGCGGGAGCTGGCGCGCGGCGCGCTCGATCTCGCGCTGGTGGTGCTGCCGCTGCCCGCCTCGTCGCCCGCGCTCACCACGGTCGAGCTGCTCCAGGAGGACCTGGTCGTGGTGTCGTCGGCGCACGCCCCGCGGCCCGGCCGCGGCGGGAGCGTGGCGATCGCCGATCTCCAAGGCGCACCTCTGGTCATGTTCCGGCACGGCTACGACCTGCGCGAACTGACGGTCGCGGCCTGCCGGGCGGAGGGCTTCGAGCCCTCGTTCACGGTGGAGGGCGGGGAGATGGACGCGGTGCTCGGCTTCGTCCGGGCAGGGCTGGGGATCGCCGTGGTGCCGAGCATGGTCGCCGGGCGGGCCGGGCACGGGCTGCGGACGACCCCGTTGGCCCGCCCGGGGCTGCGGCGCACGATCGCGCTCGCGCACCGCAGCGACGTGGCGCCGCCACGCGCCGCCCGCGAGCTGCAGAAGGTGCTGCTGGCCAGCCGGACGGGCGCCTCGCACCCGTCCGACGGCTGAGCGAGGCCGACACCACGTCCGGCCCCGGCCGCCGCGCCTGCCTGCCGCACCCCGGCCGTCGGCCGCGCCGCTCACACCGCGTCGGCCAGCAGCAGCGAGTGGATCCGGTCCGGGGCACCGGGCCGTGCGTAGTACCAGCCCTGGGCCGTGTCGCAGCCCAGATTGCGCAACTGCTCGGCCTGTGCCCCGGTCTCCACGCCCTCCACCGTGACCGCGAGGTCGAGGCTGTGCGCCAGCGAGACGATCCCCTCGATGATCTTCAGGTCGACCGGGTCCGCCGGATGCCGCTGCATCCCCTGCGTGAAGGAACGGTCCAGCTTGAGCACGCTCACCGGCAGCCTGCGCAGGTTCGCCAGGTTCGAGTACCCCGTGCCGAAATCGTCGAGCGCTATGTTCACGCCCATGTCGGCCAGTTGACGCAGCGGCTTGAGCAGGTCGTCGTCGGCCCCGATGAGCGCGGATTCGGTGACCTCCAGGCACAACGCCCGGGGTTCCAGCCCCGACCGCTCCAGCACGTCGACGGTCTCGGCGACCAGGCGCGGGTGGTGCAGCTGGGTCGGCGAGACGTTGACGTTGATCCGCAGCGGACCCCCGTCGCTGTGCCGCTCCTGCCAGAAGTTGGCCTGCCGCACGGACTCCTCCAGCACCCAGCGGCCGAGCGGCACGATCAGCCCGGTGTGCTCCGCGAGCGGGATGAACCGGTCCGGGCCGAGGACCCCGTGCTGCGGATGGCACCAGCGCACCAGGGCCTCCGCGCCGTGCACCGTCCCGTCGCCCAGGTGCACGAGCGGCTGGTACTCGATGAAGAACTCGCCGCGCTCCAGGGCCGCGGGCAGGGCGGTGGTCAGCCCGTGCCGGGTGATGGCGCGGGCGTCGGCCTCGGCATCGGCGAACTCGAAGCGGTTGCCGCCCGCGGACTTGGCCCGGTACATCGTGATGTCGGCGCTGCGCAGCACCTCCGCGGCGCCGCGTTCCCCGGCCGGCCCCTCCACGATGCCGATGGACCCGCGCACGGTCAGCTCGCGGCCCTCCAGCCGGACCGGGGCGGCGAGCGCGCCGAGGATGCGGCAGGCGAGTTCGTCGACCTCCTTCTGGGTGTCGGGTCCGGTGGTCAGCGCCACGAACTCGTCGCCGCCGAGCCGGGCCACCATCTCGCCGGGCGCGGTCGCACAGCTCTGCAGCCGGTCGGCCACCTCGACCAGCAGCCGGTCCCCCGCCGCGTGCCCCAGGCTGTCGTTGACCGCCTTGAAGCCGTCGAGGTCGAGGTAGCAGAGCCCGAAGCGGCTGCCGTCCTGCGCGCCGAGCGCCTTCTCCAGTCGTTCGAAGAACAGCGTCCGGTTGGGCAGGCCGGTGAGCGCGTCGTGCGTGGCCTCGTAGCGCAGTCGCAGGTGGAGCAGCCGGCGCTCCGTGGTGTCCTCCATCAGCGCCAGCTGGTACTCGGGCCTGCCCTCCGCGTCCCGCAGCAGCGACACCGTCAGATTGGTCCACAGCACCGTGCCGTCGTTGCGGTAGAACGGCTTCTCGACCCGGAAGTGGTCGCGTTCGCCGCGCACCAGCTCGCCGTAGTACGTACACACGTGCGGCGAGTCCTCGGGGTGCGCCCACTCGTCGACCCGGCGGCTGAGCACATGATGCTGGAGCCCGCCGAACATGCGGGTGAGGGTGTCGTTGACCTCGAGCACATGGCCGTCCAGGTCCGCGATGCCGATGCCGATGGCGGCGTCGTCGAACACCGCCCGGAAGCGTGCCTGGGTGGCGTGCAGGGCCAGTTCGGCCCGGGTGCGGGCGGTGAGCGCCGAGCGGGCGATGGCCTCCTGCTCGGCCAGGGTCCGCTCGCGCAGCGCCTGGGTGAAACCGCCGGCGAGGGCGTGCTGGATGCGGGCGCAGCGGGCCTGTCCGTCCTCGGTGGGAAGCTGGGTCGCACCGTTGCCGCCGCAGTAGAGGACCAGGTACGAGTCGATGACGCCGAGCGTGCTGCTCAACGCGTCCGGATCCGTGCAGTGGGCGGCGACGAGGGCACCGCCCACCCCGCTCGCGGGCGCGGCGTCGAACGGGCGCGCGTGCAGAATGTCGCTGAGCTTGCGGGCCAGCGGCAGCAGATGCTGTTCGAACTCCGTGCGCGTCAGGGAGGTGGCCGTCGAGGGGAAGATGGCCCGGCTCCAGATCGTGGCGAATCTGCGGAGCCGGTCCTCGGCGCCGTCGGCCTGCGGGGCGGACGTTCCGGACGACTGGGCGGGGATGCTCACGCCTTGCGTCCCACTCCGCCGAAACCCGAGAAGGCGAACGGATCTTCCTGCTCCGGCGCCGTGGGGGCCTCGGGCCGCCAGTTCGGCATCGCCACGAGTCCGGGCTCGACCATCTCGTACCCCTCGAAGAACCGGGCGATCTCGTCACGGGACCGCATGACGAGCGGGCTGCGGGTGTCCTCGTAGATGCCGACGGCGGCCCCCGCCCTCTCCTTGCTGAGCGGTATTCCTTCGTACGCGGCGTGGGTGATGACGATGAGACTGCCGGGGGCGAGTGCCTCGCGCAGTTCGGCGACCGCGGCCTGCGGCTCGTCGGAATCCTGGACGAAGTGGAGCACGGCGACGAGCAGTAGGGCCACCGGGCGCTCCAGGTCCAGCAGTTGGGAGATCTCCGCGTTCTTCACGATCTCCCGCGGCCGGCGGAGGTCGGCGGCGGCCGCCACCGCCCGTTCGTTTCCTTCGAGTACGGCCTGACTGTGCGCGACCGCAACGGGATCGTGATCGACATATGCCACCCGGGCCTCGGGATCGGCGGCCTGGGCGACTTCGTGCACATTACCGAAAGTAGGTATTCCGGATCCGATGTCCAGGAACTGGGTGACGCCCTCGTCCACCGCGTATCGCACGGCCCTGCGCATAAAGGCGCGATTCGCCTGCATGACCTTGGGGAGCCCCGGCATGAACTCCATGGCCTTGCGAGCAGCTTCCCGGTCCACCTCGAAATTGTGCGATCCGCCCAGATAGAAGTCGTACATGCGGGACACGCTCGGCACCGATATGTCTATGCCTTGCGGTGCCCAGGCGGGACGCTCCATCGATGTCTCCAACAAGTCGCCACGGCGATCCGGCCATGTTCATGGTCAGTGTGGACCAGAGGCTACTGATCGCCCGCCAAGAGAGCGAGCGGAAACGGAAATTAGCCGTCCGTTATTGGTCACACACCCGTGGCATGTGCAACCGCTCCGTCGCTGCGTGTGACGTTCACGGCCCCTCCGCCGTCGCGAAGCACCGTTGCCCGAGGGGAACGGCCTGCCGGAGGAGGGCCTCAAGGGGGCGCGTATCATGCGGCTCCCGTATACACCGCCCCTGCTGTTTGGCGGAGTTCGCGTCGACGTATCGTCACCTCACCGAAAATGGTACAGACCTGACGCCAGGAACAGGTACGGACCATGACGGCGAACGGTTCGGTCGGTTCCCGCGAGCCGAATGGAGGCCGCGAATCCCTTACCGGTGGAGCCTTTCCCTCTCACATTTGCCAGGAGGGCAAGGATCGGCCACCACCGCGGGCACACACGGCGGCGACGCGGCCGCGAACCGCTGCCTTACGTGAACCGGTGGGCGCGCGACTCCGCACTCGTCCCGCCGACGCGACTTCGAGTTCCGGGTCCCCACGGGCAAATGCCCGGGACGGCGGGGGCCGCGTTCAGAGCGAACGGATCTTCGACTTCGACCACGAAACCTGCGGCCCGCACGGCGCGGACCGCCCTGCGGGACACACCTCGGCGAAACCGGCGCGCTTCCCCGAAAACCCGCCCCGCCTTCGCGCGGTCACCATCGCAATGCGGCACGGGCCCCCGGCAGGCGGAGCCGCATGGTATCCCAACCGTTTTACCGTGAACACGACCGGGGCCCGCCCGGCGCCCCGCTCCCGCACCGGGCGTGAGGGCCGACGGCAAGTCCCCCTGACCACCGTCGTGTTCAGAGAATTGCCCGGCGTCGCAAGCGCTCCGCCGTCTTGTCCCACCATCAGGGGAACACCGGCTCTTTCCCGGCGTGCCGCACGCGTGGCGGGACCATGCTCCCGCTCGTGTACGGATCACGCATAGCCCGGCTCGCGTCAGCCGTGGTGCTCCTCTGGCTGCTGCCCGTCCCGGTACCGGCGGGTGCGGACAGCTGCGCCCACGCCGCCCCCGGGGAGGACGGCGGGACGTCGGCCGTCGCCGTGGCGGGCATCGACCCCTGTCGTACGAGCCCGCCGCCCGAACCGCCCCCGCGGCCCGCACCACCGCGTCCGCCATCACCTCCCCCGTCGCCTCCGTCGGCCCCCGCGCCACCTACGAAACCGACCGCATCACCCCGTCCCGCGTCACCCCGTCCCCAACCGTCGCGACCCGAACCGGAAGCCGTGCCCCCCTCCCTGTCACCCGCTCCCTCCGCGCTTCCCGCGCCGCCCGGGCCCCGGCCCGCCGCGTACCCGGACTACCGCGGGCCGTCCCGCAAGGCCCTCCGCGGCGGCCCCTCCCTGATCACCCTCACCCTGCTGATCACGGCCCCCGCGGTGTTCGCCGCCGCCGTGCTGCGCCCCCGCTCCCGATGACCTCCGGAGAGACATCCATGTCGGAATGGCTCGTTCTCGCGCTCGCCATGGTCGCGGTCAGCGCCGTGGTCCTGACCATCGCCGTGCTCAACAACCGCCGGATCGGGGAGGACGACGACCCGTCCCAGACACCCGACGTCATCGAGTACATGACGATGATGATCGGCGTGGTCTACGCGATCGTGCTGGGGCTCGCGATCGCCGGTGTCTGGGAGGGCCGCAGCGCCGCCCAGGAGTACGTGCGCCAGGAGGCCCAGGCGCTCCACGAGGTGAGCGCACGCTCCTCGGTGTACCCGGCCGAGGTCCGCAAGCGCATCCGCGCCGACGTCGACGCCTATGTCGCCCACGTCGTCACACGCGAGTGGCGGACGATGGCCGAACACGGCTCCCTCGACGAGGAGGGGACACGGCTGCTCGACCGGGTGCGCGCCGACGTCACCGACCACCGGCCGGCGAACGACTACGAGGCGCAGTCCTACCAGCCTCTGGTCGATCAGGTCGCCGCGGCCGACGACGCGCGCGGCGCACGCGGGCAGAGCGCGGGCTCGACCATGCCGGGCGTGGTCTGGTTCGGCCTCGTCATCGGCGCGCTGGTGACCGTCGGGCTGATCTTCACGCTGCAGATCCGCAGGACCTCCCGCGAACTGCTGCTGGCCGGCCTCTTCAGCGCCCTGATCGCCTTCCTGCTCTTCCTGATCTGGGACTTCGACACCCCGTTCGGCCGAGGCATCTCGGCCACCGCGGAACCGTTCCTGGACCTGTTCCCCGGCGTGGCGGGCACATAGGGCCGCCGACGCCCGCGACCGCGCGGCCCGTACGGGCCGGCGCCCCGGGCGGCCACGCCCCGGCCGACGGGACGAACGACGCGCGGTTTCGCCCCTGAGCGGCGCCTGCGGCACGGTCACCGGCGTCGCGGCACCGTGATCCGGTAACCGTGCTCCAGCAGTTCCGGCAGATAGCGGCGCAGCGCCGACACGCTCTGCGAACGGTCACCGCCCGCGTCGTGCGACAGCACCACGGCGCCGGGCGCCGCGCCGTCGCGGACCCTGCGGACGATGGTTCCGGCGTCGGGTCCGGTCCAGTCGAGGGTGTCGACGGTCCAGGCCATCGGCTCCATGCCGAGTTCGGCGCCGATCTCGAAGGAGCTCCGGTTCCATGCCCCGTACGGGGCCCGGTACCAGACCGGCGGCGTGCCGGTGGCCTTCTCGATCACCTCGCTGGTACGGCCGAGTTCGTCCCGCACCCCGGCCCGGGACAGCTCGGTGACCAGGGGGTGCGTCCAGGAGTGGTTGCCGACGGTGTGGCCGTCGTCGGCGATCGCCCGCACCAGGTCCCTGTTGTCGTCGGCCGTCTCGCCGCAGACGAAGAACATCGCGCGGACATCGTGTTCGCGCAGGGTGTCGAGGATGCGCGGGGTGTAGAGCGGGTTGGGGCCGTCGTCGAAGGTGAGCACCATGGCGTGCCCGAGTTCAGGCAGATGTTCGAAGGGCCGGGTGCGGACGGGGGGCGGGGCGCCCCCGGTCATGGGTGCCGGCCGGTAGGGGGAGGGCACCTCCCGCAAGGCCGAGGAAGGACCGGCGGCACCCGCCCGGTCGGGCGCGGGCGGCCGGACCGGCGTTCCGGCCGGATCCGCGGCGATCAGGCGCACGGCACCGGCGGTGCCCAGTCCGGCGGCCAGCCGCAGCAACGCCCTTCGGCCCGGAAGCCTTTGATCGTTCTTCATGACCAACTGCTCGCACGTCCGCCGTCCTGTGCCGATCAACGACACCGCCCACTCACCGTTTTGCACTCGATGGGCGGAATGCCCGTGACGTGAGCGGAGTTCGGACCGGACCGCGCCCGTCGCCGGCACCGGTCGCGGCTCCGGCCGTACGTACCGCCTCCGCACCCCGCCCCGGGACGCATCACACCCGTCCCCAGGACGTGCCCGCGCCCGGCCGACGCAACGGCCCGTGCCGCACTCCGCCCGCTCCCCACACCGACGTCGCCAGCGGATGGCCTCGCCGCCGTGACAGGCCGACAGGCCGACAGGCCGACAGCGCCATGCAACGAGCGGGCCGTTGGACCGTCACGGTGGTCCCGTGATCGTCGCGGGGCCGCCGCCCCGACAGGACGGCACGCCGTCTTTCGAACAGACATCGCCTGGGTCATCATGAGCGCCCGTCAGCGACATCCGTCAGCGGAGAGGTGACTCATGGCCGGGCTGCGAGTGGGCGAGGGCGTGTTGCGCCGCAAGCCGATCGAGCAGATCGACGAGAAGGCACCGACGGGGGACGCCACCGCTCAGCTCACCAGATCGCTCGGTCTGTGGCAGCTCACGGCGATCGGTGTGGGCGGCATCATCGGCGCGGGCATCTTCACGCTCGCCGGCACGGTCGCGAACGGCACCGCCGGGCCGGCGGTGCTGATCTCCTTTCTGATCGCAGGCGTGGCGAGCGCCGCCGCCGCTTTCAGCTACGCGGAGTTCGCGGGCCTGATCCCGAAGGCCGGGTCCGCCTACACCTACGGCTACGCGGTGCTCGGGGAGCTGGTCGGCTGGTTCATCGGCTGGGACCTGCTGCTGGAGTACACGGCGATCGTCTCGGTGGTAGCGATCGGCATCTCGGGCTACTTCGGCTTCCTGCTCGGTGAGATGGGGCTGAAGCTGCCGGCATGGATGCTGGGCGCGCCCGGCACCGGGGACGGACACCGGGTGGACCTGTTCGCCGCGCTGCTGTGTCTGCTCGTGGCGTACCTCCTGACCCTCGGCATCAAGAACGCGGCCCGCTTCGAGACCGTCGTGGTCGCGCTGAAGGTCCTCGTCGTCCTGCTGGTCATCGGCGTCGGCGTGTTCCACGTCAGCAGGGCCAACTACCACCCGTTCCTCCCGTTCGGGGTGAGCGGAGTCTTCACCGGCGCGGCCACGGTCTTCTTCGCGGTGTTCGGTTACGACGCCATGTCGACCGCCGCCGAGGAGTCCAAGGACGCCCAGCGGCACATGCCGAAGGCGATCCTGTACTCGCTGGCCGTCTCGATGGTGCTGTACGTGGCGGCGTGCCTGGTGCTGACGGGCATGCAGAGCTACAAGGACATCGACCCGGAGTCCGGCTTCTCCTCCGCGTTCAAGTCGGTGGGGCTCAGCGGTCTCGCCGACGTGATCGCGGTCGGCGCGATCATCGGCATCCTCACGGTGATGTTCACCTTCATGCTCGGGGTGACCCGGGTGTGGTTCTCGATGAGCCGTGACGGGCTGCTGCCGAAGTGGTTCGCCAAGACCCACCCGACCCGGCACGTGCCGACCCGGGTGACCTGGATCGTCGGCGGGGCGGCGGCCGTGATCGCCGGGTTCCTGCCGATCGGCGAGGCGGCCGAGCTGACGAACATCGGCATCCTGCTGGCGTTCGTCGTGGTGTGCGTCGCGGTGATCGTGCTGCGTTACCGGCACCCCGAGCTGCCGCGTACGTTCCGCACCCCCGGCATGCCGTTCGTCCCGGCCCTCGGCGTGGTGTTCTCCCTCTGGCTGATCACGTTCCTGCAGTGGCAGACCTGGGTGCGGTTCCTGGTGTGGTTCCTGGTGGGCCTGGTGATCTACTTCGGCTATTCGTACCGGAAGTCGGAGATGGCGAGGACGCCGGGGGCGGACACGGACCGTCCGGACTGAGGGCGCCCGTGCGCGACCACGCCCCGGCCGGCCGGCCGGGGACGTCCGCGCGGGGTCGCCCCCGGACCACCGCACCGATCGGACATTCGTTCGGATCCGGGCGGCGGGCCGCCGACCGTCCGTCGCCCGCCGGACCGTTCACCGCACCATTCGCCGCACTGTGCGACCGCTCGTCGCACGACCCCGCCCGTCGCCTGTTCCCGGGCGTCCGGATGCGTTCGGATACGCCCGTCGACAACGAAACGGCAGGGCCGGCGCGGGGAAGGGCGTTCACGATGACCACCATGACGACGGACGAGCGGTCCCTCGCGGATCTCCAGCGGAAGCACGGCCCCGCCCTGTTCCGCTTCCTGCTCGGGCTGACGTTCGGCGACCGGCAGCGGGCGGAGGACCTGCTCCAGGAGACGCTGGTGCGGGCCTGGCAGCATCCGGAGGCGTTCGACGCCCCCTACGCGTCGATGCGGCCCTGGCTCTTCACCGTCGCCCGGCGCCTCGCGATCGACGCGCGGCGGTCCAGACAGGCCCGGCCCGCCGAGGTCAGCGACGTGGTGCTGGAAGGCACGGCGGGCGAGGACGACACCGCCGAGGCCGCGGTCGCGGCGCTCGACGTGCGCGAGGCGGTGCGCGCGCTCAGCCCGGAGCACCGCGAGGTCCTCGTCCAGATGTACTTCCGCGGGCTGAGCGTCGGCGAGACGGCGCAGGTGCTCGGCATCCCGGCGGGCACGGTCAAGTCGCGGTCCTACTACGCGCTGCGCCGGCTCTCCCGGAGCCTGCCGGGCTACTCCGGCAGGTCGTCCTCGGTCAGCAGCGCGAGCAGCGAGGCGGCCTGAGCGACCTCCACGTCGTCGGCGGCGCAGCCGTCGCAGGTCCGAAGGTGGCGGGCGACCGTGCCCGTCTCGTCGGCCGTGAGTGCGTCGAGGACGTAGGCACCGAGCAGTCGCCGCACGTGCGGGCCCTCGCCGGGATCTGCGGTCTTCGCGTCCTCGGGTCGTGGGCGGGTCCGCTCCGGACGGATCCTGTCCTTCTGCCACGCGGGCCGCGCCGCCCCGTCCGGTCGTCAGGAACCGTGCACCCCCGCGCGGTATTTCGGCAGTCGTGCCGTGATCTTCATCCCGGCGCCGACGCCCGTCTCGATGACGAGCCCGTAGTCGTCCCCGTAGACCTGACGCAGCCGTTCGTCGACATTGAGCAGACCGATGCCGGCGGACCGGCCACCCTCGCCGCGCAGGATGCGGCGCAGGCGCTCCGGGTCCATTCCGGCGCCGTCGTCCTCGATGACGACCTCGGCCTCGGATCCGGCGTCGAGCGCGCGGATGGTGATGTGGGTCGAGGTCTTTCGCCCGCCCCGGTCGGCGGCTCCTTCGAGGCCGTGCTTGACGGCGTTCTCGACCAGGGGCTGGAGGCAGAGGAACGGCAGCGCCACGGGCAGCACCTCGGGGGCGACCTGGAGGGTGACCGAGAGCCGTTCGCCGAACCGGGCCCGGACGAGCGCGAGGTACTGGTCGATGGAGTGCAGTTCGTCGGCGAGGGTGGTGAAGTCGCCATTGCTGCGGAACGAGTAGCGGGTGAAGTCGGCGAATTCCAGGAGGAGTTCGCGGGCCTTTTCGGGGTCGGTACGGACGAACGAGGCGATGGCGGCCAGGGAGTTGAAGATGAAGTGCGGGGAGATCTGGGCCCGCAGCGCCCTGATCTCGGCCTCGATGAGGCGGGTGCGGGAGCGGTCCAGTTCGGCGAGTTCGAGCTGGACGCAGACCCAGCGGGCCACTTCCCCGGCAGCCCTCGCCAGGACGGCGGACTCGCGCGGGGCGTAGGCGACCAGGGTGCCGAGGACCCGGTGGTCGACGGTGAGGGGGACGGCGACGGCCCAGCGCAGGGGACAGTCGACGTCGTCGCACCGGCCGGAGAAGGCGGTGCCCCGTCCGCTGTCGAGGAGGCCCCGCACCTGCTCCATGACGTGCCGGCCGTGGTGCTCTCCCTCGCCGTCCCAGACGAGGACGCGGTCGCGGTCGGTGAGGCAGAGCGCGTCGGTGCCGAGCAGGGAGCGAAGCCTGCGGGCGGCCTTCCTGGCGCTCTCCTCGGTGAGCCCGGCGCGCAGCGGGGGCGCGGCGAGGGAGGCGGTGTGCAGGGTCTCGAAGGTGGCGTGTTCGACGGGGGTTCCGACGTCGCTGGGGCGGGCCGTGCGGGCGGCGCGGCGGCCGAGCAGGAATCCGGCGACGGGCAGCAGGAGGGCGAGCGCGACGAGCGCGGTGTATCCGGCCCCGGTCATCGGTGTCTCCCCGAGGTCAGTGACTCCGGCAGGTGGAAGCGGGTCATGGCCGCGTTCGTGCCGGGCGGTATCCGGCGGGGCGTGGCCAGGGACACCAGGATCATGGCGAGGAATCCCACCGGTACCGACCAGACGGCGGGCCAGGCGAGCAGGGCGTGCGTCCAGCCGGGCGGGCTCACCACGCCGCTGACGGTGATGGCGACGGCCAGGAAGGCGGAACCGCCGCCGAGCAGCAGTCCGGCGATCGCGCCGGGCGGGGTGAGCCGCCTCCACCAGATGCCGAGGACGAGCAACGGACAGAAGGAGGAGGCGGAGACGGCGAACGCCATGGCCACCGAGTCGGCCACCGGCACCCGGCTGACCAGCAGCGAACCGGCCAGCGGCACGGACATGGCGAGAACGGTGGCCAGCCGGAAGTGCCGTACGCCCCGGGAGGGGAGCACGTCCTGGGTGATGACCCCGGCGACGGCCATGGTGAGGCCGGAGGCGGTCGACAGGAACGCGGCGAAGGCGCCGCCCGCGATGAGCGCGCCGAGCAGGTCCCCGCCGAACCCGCCGATGAGCCGCTCGGGCAGCAGCAGCACGGCGGCGTCCGCGTCCCCGCCGCGGCCGAGGTCGGGCGCGTAGAGCCTGCCAAGGGCCCCGTAGACCGGTGGCAGGAGGTAGAAGACGCCGATGAGCGCGAGGACGGCGACGGTCGTGCGCCGGGCGTCCCGTCCGTTGGGACTGGTGTAGAAGCGGACGACGACGTGGGGCAGGCCCATGGTGCCGAGGAACGTGGCGAGGATCAGCCCGTAGGTGGCGTAGAGGGGGTGGTCGGCGCGGAAGACGGAGAACTGGTCGTCGAAGGAGACGCGGGGCCGGCCGTCGCCCTGCCAGGCGAGGACCAGGAAGATCGCGGGGACGAGCAGCGCGGTCAGCTTCAGCCAGTACTGAAATGCCTGGACGAAGGTGATGGACCGCATGCCGCCCGCGGCGACGGCGATGACGACGACCGCCGCCACGAGGACGTCGCCGAGCCGGCCGGGCGCCCCGGTGAGGATCTTGAGGGTGAGTCCGGCGCCTTGGAGCTGTGGCACCAGGTACAGCCAGCCCGCGGCGACGACGAGGACGCTCACCAAGCGGCGCACCTGCCGTGACTCCAGCCGTCCCTCGGCGAAGTCGGGCAGGGTGTACGCCCCGGAGCGGCGCAGGGGCGCGGCGACGAAGACGAGGAGGACGAGGTAGCCCGCGGTGTAACCGACCGGGTACCAGAGCATGTCGGGCCCGTGCACGAGCACCAGCCCCGCGATGCCCAGGAAGGAGGCGGCGGAGAGGTATTCGCCGCTGATCGCGGCGGCGTTGAGGCGGGGCCGTACGGTGCGCGAGGCGACGTAGAAGTCGGAGGTGGTGCGGGAGATGCGCAGCCCGAAGCCGCCGACGAGGACGGTCGCGGCGACGACGACGGCGACGGCGGTCACCGCGTACGTGCGGCTCACTGCGCGGGGCGGCCTTCCACGAGCCGGGCGAAGTCGCGTTCGTTGCGCTCGGCCCGCCGCACGTACCAGCAGGCGGCCAGGGTGAGCGGCGGGTAGGCGGCGAACCCGAGAACGGCCCAGACCGGGGCGTCGCCGCGCAGTGCCTCGAAGACCAGCGGCAGGGTCCCGACGACGACGGCGAGGACCACGAACACGGTAAGTCCGGCACGTAGTTGACTGCGTATCAGGGACCGGACGTACGCGCCGCCGAGTGCGGTCTGTTCGTCGATCTCCGACTGGGTGCGGTAGCGCGGCAGCGGGCGCACCCGTCGGGGCTCCCCCGTCACCACTTCGCGCCGGGGTGTTGGCTCTGCGGACATGGGCCCGGAGTGTACGCAGCGTGGGACGGCCCTGGGAAGGGGTTGCCGTCCCAGTCGCCCCTGGTCAGCGGCCGGTCCGGCGCATCAGCAGATCGCGCAGGGCGCGGCTGTGGCGGCGGCTCACGGCGAGCTCCGCGGTACCGATGCGCACGCTCATGCTGCCCGCGTCGAGGCGGAGTTCGTCGATCCGTCCCAGTGCCACGAGGTGGCGGCGGTGGATGCGTACGAAGCCCCGTGAGCGCCAGCGTTCCTCCAGGGTGGTGAGGGGGACGCGGACGAGGTGGCTGCCGGTGGCGGTGTGCAGCCGGGCGTAGTCGCCCTGGGCCTCGGCGTAGGCGATGTCGTCGATCGGGACGAACCGGATCACTCCGCCGAGTTCCACGGGGATCTGGTCGCCCGCGGTGTCGAGCACGGGTGCGCAGCGGTCGCCGACCTGTTCGGCCACGCGGCGTACCGCTTCGGCGAGGCGCTCGCGCCGGACGGGTTTGAGGACGTAGTCGACGGCCTTGAGGTCGAACGCCTGGACGGCGAAGCCTTCGTGGGCGGTGACGAAGACGATGAGCGGGGGCGCGGCGAATCCGGCCAGCAGCTGGGCGACGTCGAGACCGGTGAGTCCGGCCATGTGGATGTCGAGGAAGACGACGTCGATGGCGGCGGGGTCGTCGGGGCCGGCGTCGACGGCGGCGCCGATGCGGCGCAGCGCCTCGGTGGCGCCCGAGGCCCCCTCGGCGCTGCGGACGCGGGGATCCGCGCGCAGGAGGTAGAGGAGTTCCTCCAGTGCGGGTTCTTCGTCGTCGACGGCGAGTACGCGCAGCATGGGCGGAGTGTAGAACGGGTCCGGGGTCACGGGCCGGGCCTCTGCGGGCCGGTCGTCGGCGGCCGCGCCCTCCGGAGGCCGCATGCTCGTCCGGACGGGCGCCGGACGACGGGTCAGGACACCGGTAGCAGGGCGAGCAGTTCCCCCACCTCCTCGTCGGCGCAGTGCGCGAGCCGGTCCAGATCGGGCAGCGCCTCGCCGTCGGCCACGAGCCCGACGTGCACCCGGCCGCCGTACGTGGACAGCGCGACGGCGAGGGCCTGGCCGCGGGCCAGCGGCGCCATCGGGTAGACGGCGCGCAGCGGGCAGCCGCCGAGCGAGAGGGCCGAGCGGGGCAGCGGCACGCTGGTGACCAGCAGGTCGAAGAGCATCCGGGCCGCGTTGCCCGCGATCGGGGCCCCCAAGCGGTGGGCGAGGGACGGCAGTTGGTCGGCGAGCACGGCGACGGCACCGGCCCCGCGCAGTGGCCCGGCGGCCTTGTTGCGGTCCATGGCCGTGCGGACGCGGTGCAGCCGTAGCCGGGGGTCGGGTTCGCGGACCGGGAGCGCGAGCAGGTAGGCGGAGAGCCTGTTCCCGGTCGCGGCGGGCTGGCCGGGCCTGCGCCGGGAGACGGGCACCAGGGCGCGCGGGTCCACCGCGGGCAGCAGCTCGCCCCGCTCCAGCATCCAGCGGCGCAGGGCCCCGGCGACGATCGCGAGCAGGACGTCGTTGAGCGTGCCTCCCGCGGCCCGGCGGATCCGCTGGACGGCGGCGAGGTCCAGGTCGGCGGTGGCCAGCCGCCGGGTGCCGCTGGATCGCGCGGTGAGCGCGGGCGCGCCCCGCGGGTCCAGACGGCTGGCCCGCACCACGGAGGCGCCGACCCCGAACGCCCGGCCGAGATCCTCGATCCGGCCCAGGGCCAGGCCGGCCACCTGGCGCGGGCCCGGCATCCAGGAACGGGGCGGCACCGCTCGGGTCCGGACGGCGGACGGGCCGCTCGGGGCACGCCGGGCGAGGGGGGCGATCTCATCGAAGATCCCGGCGCCGATGGCGATCGCGCGCATCCCGTCGGCGAGCGCGTGGTGGAGCTTGACGAGCACGGCGAACGGGCCGCCGACCGCTCCGCCGATCACGTACATCCGCCATGGCGGGCGCCCCCGCTCCAGCGGCCGTTCCATCAGCTCGCCGGCGAGCCGGGTGGCGCCCGCCAGGAATCCGGTGTCCCCGTCCCACGTCTCCTCCCCGGCCGGCCGTACCCGCTCGATGTGGCGGCGTACGTCGAAGTCCTTGTCGACGGACCAGGCCGCGCCGCCGACCGGCAGCAGCACGTCCCTGACCCGCATCCGCAGCCGGGGGATCGCGGCCGCGCGGGTCTCCAGCAGCTCCAGGACGGCCTCGGCGCCGACGCCGCGCGTCGCGCCGGGAGCCGGTGCGAAGACGGCGAGCGCGCCCAGGTGCATGGGATGGGCGTCGGACTCGAGGTGCCAGAAGGCCAGATCGAGAGGTGCCAGCAGCTCAGTACCCACCGCGTCCCCAGGTCATCGAAGGTCGAAAGAGGTGAAGGAGGTGAAGAAGGTGAAGCAGGGCGAAGCGCGAACGAACAACGACGAACAGGCGAAGCGAGGCAGAGCGAGCGGGCGGGCGGGGTCGGCGGTACCGCGGCCGTTCACCCTCGATCGCTCACGACCAAGGAATAGCCCATGACGTTCAGTTACTGTCGGGTAGAGACTGATCGGCGGTCAGCCAGGCCCCGGAATCACGAATTCGCACCACACGCACTTCCCGCTGCCGCGCGACTCCGCGCCCCAGAGGTCCGTGAGCCGGTCCACGAGCATCACCCCCTGCCGCAGACCCCGCTCTCCCCCGCGTCGTCGGCGGGGCAGCGTGCTGGACCGGTCCTCCACATCGATCCGCAGGCGCCGCTCGGGGCCGGTGAGCACCCGGATCGTCACGACGGCACCGCCGTCCGTGTGCATCAGGGCATTGGTCATCCCGCCGCCCCCGGATTTCCCCCGACCAGGCGCCGCCGCCGACCCGACCCTCTTGAACACGTTCAACGGTGATCGTAGAGTCACGCCGAGCAGCCTTGAACGCGTTCACATCAGCCGCTCCGGATCCGTACTCCACGAAGGCAGGCCCGCATGAGCACGCTCACCTACCCCGAGGTCGGCGCCACCCGCCTCGGTCCGCTCCCCGACGGGTATCACCACCTCCACCACCGGGCCCGCGTCGGGCGCGGCCGGGCCGACTTCGAGGCGGCGGGCGCGGCGGTCACCGGCTGGGGCATGCACCGCCGCAGCGGGGCCCGGGTCCGCGCCTCGGCCGCCCGCGCCGAACCGGGGGCCGGTGTCCGGGTGTCCCTGGGCGTCGGCCCGTTCCGGTTCACCGCGCCCTGCCGGGTCGTCTGGACGGCGTACGGGCAAGAGCGCATCGGTTTCGGCTACGGAACCGAGGCCGGGCACCCGGAGTGCGGCGAGGAGTGCTTCGCGGTGGACCTGGCGGACGACGGGGCGGTGTGGTTCACCGTCATGGCCTTCAGCCGCCCGGCCGCGTGGTACACGCGGCTCGCCGGGCCCCTGGTGCCGGTCGTCCAGCGGTGGTACGCCCGCCGGCTCGGCACCGCGCTGGGCCGCCTCGTCGCCGAGGGCAGGGGCGCGCGGGGCTGAGGGACCGGGCAGGTCCCTCCGAGGGGGCCGCGGCGCGCCGTCGGGCCGATACTGGAGGTGATGCAGTGGTTCACCGCGGACGGGTACTGGCTCAGCCGGCTGATCTTCCAGCGGGCCCTGGCCGGTGTCTACCTGGTCGCCTTCCTCACCGCCGCGCTCCAGTTCCGGGCACTGATCGGTGAAAGCGGCATGCTGCCCGTACCGGACTTCCTGCGACGCACGGACTGGCGCGACGCGCCCGGTCTGTTCCGGCTCCACTACTCCGACCGCTTCTTCGCGTGCGTCGCCTGGGCGGGCTGCGCGCTCGCCGTCGCCCTGCTCGCGGGCGTGGACTCGTACGTTCCGCTCTGGGCGGCGATGGTGCTCTGGGCACTGCCGTGGGCGCTGTACCTGTCGATCGTGCAGGTCGGCCAGACCTGGTACGGCTTCGGCTGGGAGTCGCTGCTGCTGGAGACCGGCTTTCTCGCCGTGTTCCTCGGCAACGCGCACACGGCTTCGCCGGTACTGGTGCTGTGGCTGCTGCGCTGGTTGCTGTTCCGGGTGGAGTTCGGCGCCGGTCTGATCAAGATGCGGGGCGACGAGTGCTGGCGCAGGCTGACGTGCCTGTACTACCACCACGAGACGCAGCCGATGCCAGGACCGCTGAGCTGGTTCTTCCACCGGCTGCCGAAGCCCCTCCACCGGGCAGAGGTGGCGGCGAACCATGTGACCCAACTCCTCGTTCCGGTGCTTCTCTTCGCTCCGCAGCCGGTGGCGAGCGTCGCCGCGGGGCTGATGATCGTCACCCAGCTGTGGCTGGTGGTCTCGGGGAACTTCGCCTGGCTGAACTGGCTGACGATCACCCTGGCCCTGCCCGCCGTCGACTGGTCCCTCTTCACCGAGCCTCCGGCGCAGTCCGCACCGCCGCTCTGGTACGAGATCGTCGTCATCGCCGTCACCGCGCTGGTGCTGTTCCTCAGCTACCGTCCGGCGCGCAATCTGGTCTCCCGACGCCAGGTGATGAACCGCTCGTTCGACCCGCTGCATCTGGTCAACACCTACGGTGCGTTCGGCAGCATCAGCCGGGTACGGCTGGAGGTCGTGGTCGAGGGCACGGACGACGAGGTGCTCCACGAGGGTACGGTCTGGCGGGAGTACGGGTTCCGCGGCAAGCCGGGCGACCCGGGCCGGCTGCCCCGCCAGTTCGCCCCGTACCACCTGCGGCTCGACTGGCTGATGTGGTTCGCGGCGCTCTCCCCCGCCTACGCGGGTCCCTGGTTCGGTCCGTTCGTGGCACGGCTGCTGGAGAACGACCGGGACACCTTGCGGCTCCTGCGCCACAACCCGTTCCCAAACGCCCCGCCCGTCCATGTCCGCGCCCGGCTGTACCACTACCGGTACACGACCTGGCGGGAGCTGCGGGCCACGGGGCATTGGTGGCACCGGACACTCGTACGGGACTTCATGCCCCCCGTGTCGCTCCGTCCCGCCCGGCGCGACCGGACCGGGCAGCCCCGGCCGGACGGGCGGCTCTGAGGGGCCTCGACGGCCCGGGTGGCACACGCCGGGACTCCGGGCCGCCCTCCGGACGCGGCCGGATGCGGGGCGGGCCCGGAGCCCCGGCGCGGTCAGTCGATGCCGGGCAGGATGTGCGGCTCGGCGAGGTCGTCCTCGTAGCCGGCCAGCCTGATCGGCGCGGACCTGGCCCAGACCTCGATGTTCCGGAGCTTCTCGGGCTGCTGCGCCCGCCCTCCGTACCGTTCGGCCGGTCGCTTCTCTTGCTTCGTCAGCTCTGGTGTCGTCACCGCGCACTCCTTCGTGTCGCGTAACCCGGGGCGCCGCCGACTTCCCGGCCTCGTTCCGGGAGTCGACCACCCGTGAGGGGCAGGGAAAAGAACGTTTCGGTCGCGGTGGCGCCGTATGCGGGGCGGGACGGTGACTCGGTTGACGAGCCTGTCCCTGGACGGTCGAGGAGGATTTTGTGGACTCCCCGATGACGCCCGTTCACATCAGAGTAACCAAATGAGCATGTTCCCGCTCGATAGAACGTGTGCCATAGCTCACTTTCGGCCGTTCAATACGGCAAAAACCCGGCCAGGAGGAGTCTCCCGGCCGGGTCCGCGGCCCGCCCACGCCCGTCGGTCACCGGTCGACGGGCGCGCGATCCTCGTCGGCTACCAGTTGGCCGGCGCGTAGTCCTTGAGGAAGCAGCCGTACAGATCCTCGCCCGCCTCGCCGCGCACGATCGGGTCGTAGACGCGGGCGGCGCCGTCGACCAGGTCGAGCGGGGCGTGGAAGCCCTCCTCCGCGAGGCGGATCTTGTCGGGGTGCGGCCGCTCGTCGGTGATCCAGCCGGTGTCGACGGCGGTCATCAGGATGCCGTCCTTCTGGAACATCTCCTGGGCGCTGGTGCGGGTGAGCATGTTCAGCGCGGCCTTGGCCATGTTGGTGTGCGGGTGGCCCGCCCCCTTGTAGCCGCGGCTGAAGACCCCCTCCATGGCGGAGACGTTGACCACGTACGCGCGCTTGGCCGCGGTCGCCGCCATGACCGGACGGAGCCGGCTGATGAGGATGAACGGTGCGGTGGAGTTGCAGAGCTGGACTTCCAGCAGCTCGATCGGCCCGACCTCGTCGACCGTCTGGATCCAGCTGTTGGTGTCGTGCAGGTCGGGCACCAGACCGCCCGCGTCGATGGCGCGGCCGGCGGCGATCCGCTCCAGCGAGGCGGACCCGCTGACCAGGGCGAGTTCGGTGACGTCCTGCGCGGTCAGACCGTCCTGGCGGGCGGCCGGGAGGGCCGCCACCCGGTCGACGGAGCCACTGCCGAAGGCGCCGATGACCTCGGCGGCGGGCAGCTCACCCGCGGGGAGCGCGGCCGACTCCGCGTTGACCAGTTCGCTGTACGCGTGGGCGGAACGGCGCACGGTCTGCGCCGCGTTGTTGATCAGGATGTCCAGCGGGCCCTCGGCGGCCACGGAGTCGGCGAGCGCGACGACCTGGGCGGGGTCGCGCAGGTCTATGCCCACGATCTTCAGCCGGTGGATCCACTCGTCGCTGTCCGGCATCGCCTTGAAACGGCGGATGGCGTCGTTGGGGAAGCGGGTGGTGATGGTGGTGTGCGCACCGTCGCGCAGCAGCCGCAGCGCGATGTACATGCCGATCTTCGCGCGGCCACCGGTGAGGAGCGCGCGCCGACCGGTGAGATCGGTACGGGCGTCGCGGCGCGCCCGGTTCTCCTTGGCGCAGGGCTGGCACAGCTGGTGGTAGAACGCGTCGACCTCCACGTACCGGCTCTTGCAGATGTAGCACGAGCGGGGGCGCTGCAGGATCCCGGCGATCTCGGACGTGGTGGAGGACGACGGCAGGACGCCGTTGGTCTCGTCGTCGATGCGGTCGGCCGAACCGGTGGCGGTGGCCTCGGTGACGGCCTTGTCGTGGGCGGTCTTGGCGGCGCGTCGCTCCTGCCGGCGGCGCTGCTTCACGGTCCGGTAGATCCCGGCCGTGGCGCGGCGCACGGCGATGGCGTCGGGGTGGTCGATCTCGATGCCGTCGAGCTCTTCCAGCACGCTCAGGCAGATGGCCAGCCGCTCCGGATCGATGCCGGGACCGAACTCCTCCGAACCGGAAGCGAGCTCCGGACCGTCCTCTGTCACCGTCACTGCCATTCCTCTGTCACTCGTGGCGGAGACCGCCGCACCTGCTCCTGCCGGGCGGAACGCCCCGGTCAAGTCTGCCATGCACCGGGCGTTGCTCCGTTCGCGTGATCCGCGCACGAGACCCGCGACGCGTGGGTCGACCGCGCCGTCGTCCCCGCGTGGTCGGCCCGCCCGGCGCCCCCGGTCCGGCGGCCGCCCAGCTCCCGCCCCGTGGCCCCCGCTTCCCTCCCGGTGCCACGTCCGTTCCGTCCCCGTGCCCTCCCTGTTCCGCCCCCATGATTCCGGCATGAACGGGTCACATATGCTCCCTCCTGTGCGGCCGGGGCCACGCTCGGTGACCAGGGCCGCGGAAGCCGTACGCCCGTCACTTCGCCGAGGAGTTCCACACCGTCGAGGAGTACGCCGGGCCCGCGCGGACGGGCCGGTGCCTCCCCGGAGTGAGACCGCTCGTCGCGGGTAGGCGAACGTCGAGAAGCCGTCACCAAACACCCCTGCGTCGCCTGGCTGGAGCACATGAACGAACAGGTCACCGCACGGCCGGCCGACCGTCCCCGCCCGGAACGTCCCACCGGCCACGGCCCCGCCGAGGTTCTGCACAGCGCCGAGGTGTTCGACGGCCAGCCGGGCTGCATCGCGCGGGCCCGTGCCCTGGCCGACCGCTTCCTCGCCCGGCTCGCCGCCGAATGGCTCGCGGTGTTCGGCGAGCGCACCCGCGGCGATCTGATCCTGGCCGTGAGCGAACTGGTCACCAACGCGGACCGCTACACCCAAGGACCGTACCTGCTGGAGCTGGAGGGAACCGCGGAGCGCGTCAGCGTCACGGTGTACGACAGCAGCACGGCGCTCCCGTTGTTCTTCTCACCCGACCCGGCGCGCCCCGGGGGCCACGGCATGGAGATCGTCGTGGCGCTGTGCGACCGGCTGACCGCCGAGCGCGTGCCGGTGGGCAAGCGCATCCGCGCCGAGTTCGAGCTGAGCAGCTGAGCTGTGGGGCGGGCGGGACGCCGTCCGCCCCACGACCACGCCCGGCCCCGGCCCACCCCGCCCCGGTCCGTCACCCACGTGTCGGGCCGCGCCAGGCGTACCGGTCACATCGAGTTCGTCAGACGTGTCATCAGGCTCGTCAGCCGTGTCAGACGTGTCAGGTGCCTCCGAAGACGCAGTCGCCGCACAGTCCTCCGGCCGGGCAGCGGTAGTAGAGGCAGCAACTGCGGCGCCGGAACGCCGTGTCGTGCGGGGACCCGGTGTTCCGCAGGTCCGGGTCGTCGAAGAGCTCGGCGGTCAGTGCACGGGCCCGCGCGGCCACCTCGGGGCGGTGGGTCGCGCGCGCCAGGTCGACGAGTTGGCTCAGGGCGCCCGCCAGGGCCGAGCCCGCGTTGCCCCACAGCAGCCGGTCCGACAGCGGGCCGTCCCGGTGGATCGCCTCGGCCAGCGGCACGAGGTGACCGTGCTGGACCACCTCCCGTATCCGCTCGGCGGTGCCGGGCAACGTTTCGGCGGTGCTCAGCCACAGGTCGTCGGGGCAGCTCGCCCGGGGGTCCCAGTGCAGGGCGGCGGACGACAGATCGGGGAAACGGCCGGTCAGCGTGGCCGAGCCGAGTGCGATCGACCAGAGCCGGGCGGCGAGCCCCAACTGCGCGATGGAGGCGGCGACTCTTCGCTCGCGCGTCCGGTGCCGCGCCGCGACCATGTCGATACGGGAGGCCAGCGGTGCCGTCTCCCCCGCGTACAGCCGTGCCAGCGGCCGGTGCGCGCCCCCGGGCGGCGCGGTGGTGCGCAGGGTGAAGAACCCGCCCGGCCAGACCGCCGCCGGCTCGTCCGTCACGCCGTCCTCGCCCACTTCTCCGCCCCTTCTCTGCCGCACGTCCACGCCGCCGCCGGTGGCCGAGGGCGTGTTTCGATCGCGCGCGGCGTTCACCGTACCCCCGGGGACCCGCCCCCCGGGGTCCCTCGCGGGGAGGACGACCGACGCAAGGCGATACCGGGGTCGTGCCCCGTACAACCTGAGCAGTACACGAGATCGCCGACTCAGGTACGACGACGCGGCGGCTTCGAGGGGACAGGGTGGTGCCCATGAGTTCCCTCGCACTGTCCCTGCTCCTGTCGTTGGTCTCGGCGGTCGCCTACGCGGCCGGGGCGATCGTCCAGGAACACGTGGCCGCGGCCGGAGACGGCCGCCCGCTCGCGCTCGCGCGCAACCTCGTCTGGTGGGGCGCCGTGACGCTGAACGGGGTGGGAGCGGTGCTCCACGTGGTGGCGCTGGCGTACGGCCCGCTCAGCCTCGTGCAGCCGCTCGGGGCGCTGACCATCGTCTTCGCCCTGCCGATGGCCGCGGTGTTCGTACGCCGTCGGGCGGGCGCCGCGGCCCGGCGCGGGGCGATCCTGACGGCTGTCGGCCTGGCGGGGCTGCTGGCGCTCACCGGGGACGGCGGGGCTCACACGCTGGACGGACCTGACCGGCTGCTGCTCGCAGGCGTGTCGCTCGGGGCGCTGACGGCGTTCCTCCTCGTCTCCGGGGCGGTGCCCCGGCCGATGACGCGTGGCGTCGTCCTGGCGGTCGCCGCCGGCGTCGCGTTCGGCATGGCGTCGGTGTTCACGAAGGAGGTGGCGGTGCAGTGGAGTTCGGGCGCGGTGACGGCCGGTGTGCCGTCGCTGGCCGCGATCGTCGCCTTGGCCGGGGCGGGGCTGCTGCTGTCCCAGGCCGCGTACCGGGGGGCCGGGCTGACCGCGGCGCTGGCCACGGTGACCGTGGTGAACCCGGTGGTGGCCGCGGTGGTCGGCATCACGATGTTGGACGAACGCTTCCTGCACGGTACGGCGGGCACCGTGCTCGCGCTGGTCTGCGGCGCGGTCGCCGCGGGCGGGATCGTTCTGCTCACGACGCAGCGGCCGGACACGGAGTGTCCCGCGGCAGGGCTGAGAGGTCCCGGGCGCCCGGCCCGGAGCGGCCGGGCACGGGCCCGGGGCCGTCAGACGCTGGCGCCGCCCGCCCTGAGGTAGGCCAGCGGGTCTATGTCCGAGCCGTAGCCGGGACCGGTACGGATCTCGAAGTGCAGGTGCGGGCCGGTGGAGTTTCCGGTGGAGCCCGAGCGCGCGATCCGCTGCCCCGCCGAGACGTGCCGCCCCTCCCGTACGTGGACCGCGGACAGATGCGCGTACTGGCTGTACTTGCCGTCGGCGTGCCGGATCACGACCTGGTACCCGTACGCACCCGCCCAGCCGGCCGAGACGACGGTGCCGGATCCGATCGCCTTGACCGATGTGCCGGTCGGAACGGGGAAGTCGACACCGGTGTGGTAACCGCTGGCCCAGGCACCGGCCCGGTGGTACGGGGTGCCGACGCCCGCCGCCACGGGCGCGACGAGGCCCTGACGTGTCTCGGACCGCGCCGGATGGCGCGCCTCGGTGCTCCTCGGCTGCGTCTTCGGCTTCGGCTTCGCGGCCGGTTGCGGAGACTTCGCCGCCTCGTGCCGTTGCGTCTTCGGCTTCGGCCTCGCGGCCGACTGCGGGGACTTCGCCGTCTCGCGCCGTTCCACGGCCTCGCGCCGGGGCTCGGCGACCCGGCTCCGGGCCGCCGCGGCCCGGTCCTGGGACTTCGCCGCCCTGACCCGAGGGTTCGCTGCTTCGTCCCAGGACTTCGCGGACCCACTGTCGCGCTTCGTCGCCCCGTCATGGGGCTTGGCCTCCTGGCGCTGCGGCTCCGTCCTCGTGTGCGACTCGGCCTGCGGCTTCGGCTCCGCCTTCTTCGGCTTCGTCTCCGCCTTCTTCGCTCGCGCCGCCGGTGCCGGGTTCGCGGTGGAGCCCGTCCCCGGCGCCCGGGCCGTGTCGAGGCTCAGACGCTGTCCGGGAAAAATGAGATCCGGATCGTCGCCGACCACATCACGGTTCGCCGCGTAGAGACGCTGCCAGCCGCCCGCCAGACGCTCGGTGGCCGCGATCGCGGAGAGCGAGTCGCCGCGGGCCACGGTGTACGACTCGTGCTCGCCGGGCACGGTGGTCGGCGTCACGGGGGCGGTGGTCCGCTTCGCCGCGGCCTTCTTCGCCGACGCCTGCCCGGCGGGCCGCGCGTCACCACCGGGTACGTGACTGCTCCGCTCCGACTGCGGGGCGATGTCAGGGGACTTCCCGCCCGTGCTCAGCCCGGCCTGTGTCGAGCAGCGGGGCCAGGCGCCGGGCCCCTGTCCTTCGAGGACCTTCTCGGCGACCGCGATCTGTTCGTTCCTGGTGGCCAGGTCGGCACGCGGGGCGTAGACCGTGCCGCCGTAGGCCGCCCAGGTCGACCGGGAGAACTGCAGACCGCCGAAGTAGCCGTTGCCGCTGTTGATGTGCCAGTCGCCGGTGGCCTCGCAGGCGGCGACCTTCTCCCAGACGTCCGGTGACGCGGCACCGGCCGAGGCGGCCGCGATGAGCGGAAGCGCCAGACCCGCACCACCGGCGGTGACGGTGAGCGAGGCACGGTTCAGCCGACTGGGCCGATATCTGCGGTGCCGTCCGTTCGCGGCCATTCTGTGGCTCCCCCACTGACAGTAGGACACGTCGCAAGCGCCCAACTTATGTGCATACCAAGCAAGATGACAAGAGCCCCCCGGAACGCCCCACCCGTCACGGCGAGTCGGCCGTGTCACCGGCCGGATCAGGACCCGTACCGAAACGCTCGCCGCCCCTCGCGCCCGACGAGGTGTACGAGGCTACGGCGCGTACGGCGGCCGACGACCGCGCCTGTCGCCCGACCCGGCCCAACGACAGTGGATCTGACGGGAGTTGCCTACCGACACCGCCCCTGTTCACGACACGTCCGTCTTCCGGTACGGCTCCGAGGAACGGCCGCCCGCGGCACTGCTTCGGCTCATCACGAACGACTCGCCGCGGAGACGACCGCTTCGCCCTGTCCCCCGTTCCGGCCGGCCGGAACGTCTCGGCCTCCCTCGGGGAGGGCACCTTCATCACGCCGTCCCTCGGCAGGACGTTCCGGCGCCTGTCCCATGCGTCCCGCGGTCATGCCGGCCGGGGCCGCCTCCACTGCCGCCCGCTCGGAAGGAGTCGCGTACGGCGGCGGACAGTTCGCGCCCCACTTCCGCGTGGGGCAGTAGCCGCACGACCGGCGGTCCGTGGACGATCACCCGGCTCAGCCGTTCCGGGTGACGCGAGAGCGGGTCGAGGGCGACGGTCGCGCCCGAACCGGTTACCGAGGACCGCCACAGGACGGGCCTCCGGCGCCGGACACGGGCAACCTCGAACGGCCCAGGCAGAACAGGCCCTCCCACCGCTCCGCGCCCATACTTGGACCGACCGGCACATGGGTGCGGCGTCGCGGGACTGAGCACGCACATCCGCGGCGTTGTCGTCCGTCGACAACTCCCCCATGGCCCGTAAGGCGCTGGAGGGCCTCTTCGCGTTGCCTCCATCCTCCGCCTTGCATCTGCACGCCCCCGACCCCACTCCTTCTCCCCGCACCCCGCGTGCCGGTCGGTCTCAAAAGCCTGGTCCCCCCACGGATTACGGAGCACACAGATGAGCGGTACCGCGCAGATCGGCGTCACGGGGCTGGCGGTCATGGGCCGCAACCTCGCTCGCAACTTCGCCCGCAACGGCTTCCAGGTCGCCGTGCACAACCGGACGGCGTCGAAGACGGACGCCCTGGTCGAGGAGTTCGGCGACGAGGGCTCCTTCGTGCCCGCGCGTACGCCGCAGGAGTTCGTCGCGGCGCTGGAACGTCCGCGCCGGCTGTTCATCATGGTGAAGGCGGGCGCTCCGACGGACGCCGTGATCCAGGAGTTCGCACCGCTCCTCGAAGAGGGCGACGTCATCATCGACGGCGGCAACGCGCACTTCGAGGACACCCGCCGCCGGGAGAGACAACTGCGCGGGAGGGGCATCCATTTCGTGGGCGTCGGCATCTCCGGCGGCGAGGAGGGCGCACTGCACGGGCCGAGCATCATGCCCGGCGGTTCCGCACACTCGTACGAGTCGCTGGGGCCGATGCTGGAGAGGATCGCCGCCAAGGCGAAGGACGGCACCCCGTGCACCACCCACATCGGCCCGGACGGCGCCGGGCACTTCGTGAAGATGGTTCACAACGGCATCGAGTACGCCGACATGCAGCTGATCGCGGAGGCGTACGACCTGCTGCGCAAAGTGGCCGGTTACTCACCCGAGCGCATCGCCGAGACCTTCCGCCGCTGGAACACCGGCCGCCTCGACTCCTACCTGATCGAGATCACGGCGGAGGTCCTCGCCCACACCGACGCCGCCACGGGGAAGCCGTTCGTCGACATCGCGCAGGACCAGGCGGAGCAGAAGGGCACCGGGCGCTGGACGGTGCAGATCGCGCTCGACCTCGGGGTGCCCGTCTCCGGTATCGCGGAGGCCGTCTTCGCCCGCTCGCTGTCGGGGCACACGGATCTGCGCGCGGCGGCGAAGAACCTGGGCGGGCCGTCCGCCGAACCGTTCGACGAGGCCGCGGCCGCCGCGTTCGCAGACCGGGTGGAGCAAGCACTGTACGCGTCCAAGATCGTCTCGTACACGCAGGGCTTCCACCAGCTCAGGGTGGGCAGCGAGAGCTACGGCTGGGAGATCGATCTCGGTGCGGTGGCGGCGATCTGGCGGGCCGGGTGCATCATCCGGGCCGCGTTCCTGGACCGGATCCGGGCCGCGTACGACGCCCGCCCCGAGCTGCTGAGCCTGCTCTCCGACGAACGGTTCGCCCAGGAGATCGGCGCGGCGCAGGACGACTGGCGCGCGGTCGTCGCCGAGGCGGCCCGGCAGGGCGTGCCGGCGCCCGGGTTCGCCGCCGCGCTCGCGTACTACGACGGGCTGCGCGCGGACCGGCTGCCCGCCGCGCTGACACAGGGGCAGCGCGACTTCTTCGGCGCGCACACGTACCGGCGCACGGACCGCCCGGGCTCCTTCCACACGCTCTGGGGCCAGGACCGCTCGGAGGTCGGGGCGGGCTGATCGGGATGCCCCCGCGGATGCGTACGGCGGCGCGGGACAACGGCGTCACCGCGGAAGCCGCGTATCGGCGTCCGGGCCCCGCGTATCGGCGTCACCCGTCCGGGCACGTCCGCGATGCGAAGGCGCCGCAGGTGTGCGTGAGTGGCAGCGGACGTCTCCGCCACGCGCACCGGGACCAGATCCTGTGGGCGCGCCCGCCGTCAAGAGCGGTGTGCTCCTCTTCGCCTCGGGGCGGCGACTTCGAACTGCGCCTGGCCCAGGACCTCTCGATCGGCTACCAGGACCATGACGCGACCGGCGTCCGGCTCTCCTTCCACCAGTCGTTCGTGTTCCGGACGCCGCCCCCGGAGGCCGCGGCCCCGGTCATCGCCTGACGGACCGTCCCGTGACCGCGGGCCTCGCCCGGGGGCGGCCGAACCGAGGACATCGGCCGGCCGACGCGCACCCGCGCGAGCGGACGGGGCGGCCCCGGCACACGACGGGCGCGTACCGACCGGACGGGCCGGTGCGCGCCCGCTGTACCGCGTGAGGCGGCGATCAACCGGGCGGCCGCGGCGACGGCTCCGGCTCCGGCACGGGCTCGGGGTTCGGAGCGGGGGGCTGCGGAATGGGGTCCGGTGCGGGGCCGGGCGGTACGGGCCCGGGCGGTACCGGTGGTGGCTGCGGCATCGGCGGCGGCTCGGGCGTCGGCCCGGGGGTGGGCGCCGGTGGCACGGGGTCGGGGTACGGGTTGGTCATCGCGGATCTCCGAGCACTTCGTGGTGGATCTCCTTCCACGGTCCCCCGGACCGGCCGCCCGCGCCCGGTGAGCCCATGCGTACGGGTTCCGAATGATCCGTCCGGGTCGATGGACGGTCTCGGGTCCGCCGCCGCCCGGACGCCGACGAACCGGCGCGCGACAGCCGCCGCGGCCAGGCCGGACCGGGGGCTGGACAGCACCGGGACCGGGGTGCTCGCGCGGTCGGCGGCCGCGGCCATGGACGCCTGCGCCAGCACGATCACGTCGGCGTCCCTCACCGCGTCGGCCGCTGCCGCGACAAGGTCCAGGAAGCCGTCACGGTCACCGGCCACGAAGCGCTCCCAGGCCCCCTCCACCAGGACGGAACGCACGTCGACGGACCGCTCCCCCGCCTCCTCGGCGAGCAGCCCGAGGGTCGGTGCCAGGGTGGCGGCCAGCGCGGCGAGCACCACCACCCGCCCCTCTCGTACGGCCGCCGCTCCTACGGCCGCCGCCGCCATCGGCCGGTCGACCCGCAGCACGGGCACGCCGACCTCCGCAGCCAGCGACTCCGCGACCCCTCCGATCGTCGAACAGGTACAGAGCACGGCCGAGGCGCCCGCGCCGACGGCGTCCACGAGCCGTTCCCGTACCGCGCCCGACACCGCCCCGGGCCCGCGGTCCCCGGCCCGGAGCAACAACTCCTCGTGCACGAGATGCCGCAGCGCGAGTCCGGGATGATCCGTGTCGCGGAGCGCGTCGAAGACGGGGACGTGGACCGGGGAGGTGTGCAGGAGCGCGAGCGTCAGCGTCACCGGCCGAACGGTACGACCCTCGGAGCGGGTCGGCAACCGCCGCGGGCCGGTGACCGACGGGGCCCGCTACAGCTCGGGGTGCGACGTGAGCTGCTCCTTCGCCCGCTCCACCAGTTCGGCCGGGGGCACGGGCGCCTGATCGGGTGGCGCAGCGCCCACTTCGCCGCGTACGGGCACAGCGCCACGACAGGAACCCCTTCCCTGGCGGCCATGGCGTAGAACTCCTGGACGAGGGCGCCTGCGACGCCCTTGCCCTCGTGGCCGGGCTCGACGACGGTGTGGACGGCGACGAGCGCGGCCGGCTCGCCCTCCATCACGAAGTACGCGACGACTCCGGCGGCCTCGCCGTTCTCGTACGCGAGCAGGTTGCCGCTCGCACGATCGTCACGGATCTCGATGTCGACGTCGGTCCTGCCGGTCTCTTCGGCCACGGTGGGCACTCCTCGACGGTGGAACGGCTACGCCCGGCGCTTTGCGGGGACGGCGTACGGACTCCGCTCGGTGACGGCACCCGGCGCGGGCTCGGAGGCATCGGCGCCGAGCCCGACGATACGGTTGTCCGCGTCGACGTGCACGACGCGCGGCGTGAGCGTACGCGCCTCGGCGTCGTCGACCTGTGCGTAGCTGATGAGAATGACCAGGTCGCCGGGGTGGACGAGGTGCGCGGCGGCACCGTTGACACCGATGACGCCGGAGCCGCGCTCGCCCTCGATGACGTACGTCTCCAGCCTGGCGCCGTTGTCGATGTCGACGATGTGCACCGACTCACCGGGCAGCAGGTCCGCCGCCTCCATCAGATCGGCGTCGATGGTGACGGAACCGACGTAGTGGAGGTCGGCGTGGGTCACGGTGGCCCGGTGGATCTTGGACTTGAGCATGGTGCGCATCATCGAGGTACTCCTGGACATAGGCTCCCTGCCTGCGTTTTTGCAGGTCAAGGGCGTTCTTCACTCTACAGGGCATGCGTTGGTCGGAGGTTGTGAGGAACATCGCTTCACCCTGGCAAGTAGGCTCCCTACCTGGGCTTTCGCGCCAACGACGTCCTGTGATGCCACCACTCCCGGTGCCCGTTCGGACAAGTCTTCGCAGAAGACTTGGGGACTCATGCTGATCAGATACTGACTTACCTGACGGCCCACCAGGCGCATGAGAAGCCTCCTGTCACGCAAGCACTCGAGGTACATCCACGTGCCAGCTCGTCGGCCATTCGCATCGTCTGCTTCCAATATCCAGTCTCATTGGGCCGCCAGCCAGTCGACGGTCGAGCCTGCTGGGATCTGGGCGGCTGTCGGAACAGATGCCGAGGGAATGGTCCGCATCACGCAACCATCCAAGTAACCCTGGACATCAGCCCGATCGAGTTCAGCACACCAGCACGCGTACGCCCAGCCTAGGTGGGGCCAGGCACAGCCCCAGCCCCACCGGCTGGTCAGATCTTGGTGTCGAGTACGTCCAGCGCTGCATGGAGGACCGGCTCGACACGCAGGCGTGTTCCGTCCCGGTCGAACACCTGGAGCGCCTCCAGGCAGGTGACGGCCCAGCGCGCATCGTCGGAGGAGAGGCCGGACATCTCGGCCGCGGTAGCAAGGTAGGCGTCGTCGTGCCAGTCCGTGCCGAGCTGTTCGACGACCCCGTCGTAGACGGCCTTCAGGGTGTCGATTTCCAGCAGACCCACGGCCTCGACGAACTGTTCGGCGCCACGGCTCTGCCGCAGCCACGACGTCAGGTCGCCCAGCACCCGGTCCTGGTCCGGCTCGCGCTTACGCAACCGCAGGGCCAGGTCCAGCAGGTACGGCCAGCCACCGGTCGCCGCCGCGAGACGGGTCAGTCGCTCCTCCGTCTCGCACAGGCTGTATCGCTGCGTCCAGTCTTTCAGGCTGCGCATGTCGTGCCGGCGCAGCACCACGACGGTGTCCTGGTCGGCGTCGGGGCCGGTGAGGAGGCCGGACCAGAAACCGAGCTGTGCAACACCCGACACCAGGACCACGGACCTGGCGGCTTCGGCGGCCTCGGGCAGGACCGCTCTGGCCAGGTCGAGTGACTCCCGACAGGACTTCTCACTGCCCAGTGACAGATCGCTGATGAGCAGTCGCCGCTCACCCGCGCTGCCCGCGGCGAGTTCCCTGCGGAACGCCTTGGCGCTGCCGATCGGAGGCACCGCCCAGCCCGCCACCCTGCCGGTCACTTCTCGCAAGGTCCGCTCCACATCAGCGACACCGGTCGCCTGCGTACCGAGCACGACACGGACCTGGTTGTGGTGTTCCCCCAGCAAGTAGTCGATCTGGTTCACGGTCAGGGGGGCTGACCTACCGTCGTAGAGGTCCGGACGGCTCTCCAGGACAACCGTCTCCTCCAGCCGCGACTCTTTCTCCGCCCGTAGCAGCCGCGCCTCGATCTCTTGGGCGGTGCCGATCATGCGGAGCGCGTTGGGCCCTCGCAAGTGCCAGCCCTGCCCATCATGGTTCGGCGCCAGGACGCCGAGGCCCACCATCTCCTGCAAGTAGGCGCGGAATCCCTCACTGTCCAGTTGCTCGAAGCCCCGGGGCCACCAGCCGGCGCATTCCTCCCGCAGCTCCCGGTCGCTGAGCCGGGTTTCCAGACCGTTGTCCCGGGCGTGCTGTGCGAGGACGTTCGCGATGACGTGGTAGCGGTCGTCCAGAGCGAGGGTGTCCTTGAACGCCGCGGTGATGTCCGACCGCAGCGAAGCGTCCTGCTCCACCGCGTCCACGTCGGTTTCGTCAATGGTGTAGGGAGGCGGACCGAGCGATGTGCGCGCCCGCCTGTCCTGCATGACCTGCACCATCCTGCTGCCGAAGATCTGCAGCAGGAACGGCTGGTACGAACAGAAGCCGAGCACGCGGTTGACCAGGTCCACGTCGGCGAACTCGAAGCCGAGAGCACGCATGGGATGCACGATGAGGTCGGCCGCGAACTGCGGGGCGAGCGGCCCCACGACCGTCGGGGTCTGCGCCAGGTGGCTGAACGGGCCATTCCTGGCGAGCCGCGTGAAGCGCTGAACCGAGTGCAGGCCGGCGAAGACGACCTTGGCCCGGCCGCGCGAGTCCTCGCCCAGCCCGCGCAGCCGGCGGGTCTCCGTGCACTCGGGCACGTCCGCCTCGAAGAAGCGGTCGCACTCGTCGAGGAGGATGAGCAGCCGCCGGTCGGGGTCCTGAGCAAGCCACCGGTCAATCCCGTCAGTGACCCGCTGCCAGGACTCCTGCTGCGGGCCCCGGCGCCGCGGCTCCTCCAGGACGCCCTCCCGGATCAGCTCCTGGTCCAGCGTGGGCCAGATGGCCTCCGCGCCAAGGGCGGTACCCCGGCCGATCCCGATCTTGTCCAGGTTGAGATAGAGCTTGCGGTACGCCCCGGGGCGCTGTTCCTCGAACCGGTCGCCCGCGTCGGCGAGCAGGGCCGACTTGCCGAGGCCCCGGCCGCCGTAGAGGATCTGCGTCCCCGCCGGGTCGTGGATGCTCTTGCGCTCGCGGTCCCGGCCGTAGAACATCTCCCGGCCGATCTGGCCGCGCTTCTCCTTGATGTACGGGTTCACCGCGGAGAACGGCAGCAGCGTCTCGGTCGTGGCGTCCACCCGCCGGTTTCCGTGCGCGACGAGGTAGGCCAGTGCAGCGTCGTCGATGACCATGATCGGCTTGGTGCCCTGGGAGGCGGCGGCCAGTTCGATACGGGTCCTGCTGTCCAGCGTCCCGAAGTGGACGACGAGCAGACTGCTCTCGTCGGGGTCTTGGAGCGCGCGGCTGATGAGCAACTTCGCCGCGGGGCGGCCCCAGATCAGCAGTGCACGCAGTTTGCCACCCCGGTCCTTGATCTGGGATCCGAAGGCCGGCGCCCAGGCACGGCCGGTGACGTGCACGTCAGCCAGTTCGAAGAACCGGTAGTCCTTGCCGCGCGGCAGATCGTCCAGGGGCCGGGCCCGCCGCGCCTCGTATCCGAGCAGGGACAGGGCCGGCGTGAGGCTCTCGCGCGGGTTGATCTTGATGCGGTCCTTGGTCGTGGCGAGCGTGCTCCACAACTCCATTGCCGCAGCAGCGCGTTCGGCCGCCTCTTCCGACAGCCCCGCGTAGTCCAGAACCGCGTGGTCGCGGCACCGGCCACGGGTCCGCACGGCAGCGATCAGCTCGGCGTCGACACCGCCGGGCAGGGCGTCCGGCACCGCGGGGAAGAATGCCTCCAAATGCGAGTCCTCGGAC
This sequence comes from Streptomyces sp. NPDC047982, assembly GCF_043204165.1. Taxonomy (NCBI): domain Bacteria; kingdom Bacillati; phylum Actinomycetota; class Actinomycetes; order Kitasatosporales; family Streptomycetaceae; genus Streptomyces; species Streptomyces sp. NPDC047982. The sequence goes on from NZ_JBIDBS010000021.1 coordinate 112,506, forward strand.
CTGATCTCCGGTACCGGCTCGCCCAGTTCCAGGAAGTAGACGAGCTCGGCCGCAGTGGCCAGGCTGTCGGTGTCCAGATTGCGCTGGACTCGTTCGCGGTCATCCGCGCTCACGTCCGTCAGCGCGTCCAGCCGGGCACGCAGCCGGTCGGCGGCCTCCTTGCGATAGCGAGGAAGGAGCTCCTCGACCCGATCGAGGTTGCGACGCACAGCGGCAAGCTCATCCGGCCCTTCATGCTCCAGGTACTTGCCGGCGTCTGCCAGCAACTCCTGCAGGCTCACGTCCTGTTCGACCGTGAGTGCCTCGTCCGCCTGGGATCGGCGGAGCCGGGCGGCCAGTTCCCCCTGCTTTTCGGCGAGCGCCGCGCGGCGCTCCCTCTCGGTCCCGGTGAGCTCTGCTCGGCGTTCTTCGGAGAGGGTCAGGGTGTGGGCCACCGGGAGCACGCCGAGGTCGGCGAGATCGGTGATCGTTCGGACCAGACCGAACTCGTCACGAGCGAGCTGGTACGCGATGGCATCGTCCCAGGTACGGTCCACGGCCTCCAGCAGTCGTTCCACGGTCGGCTTCTCACCGGGTGCGCCCGGCCGCGCCTTGTGCAGCTCGGCGTCCATGACCTGCTGAACGTCCGGCTCGGATCCCGTCTCGACCGGTCGGCCGTCGGCGTCCAGTCCGGCGAAGACCTCTGCGAACAGGTCCCGGGCCACGTAAGCGGTGGCTTTGGCCAGCACCGCGGAACTGCGTTCGGCCGCGGCGAGGTCGTCGGCGACCCGTTCGCGCAGGCCGAGGAGGGAGAGGCGCAGCGAGGCAACGGACTGGAACGCCCACACGTTCTCTTCCGCACGGCCGGCTTCCAGGTCGCGCTTGACCGCATGCCACTGCCGCACGGCATCGCGCACACGTTCCAGGCAGTGGCGGACGTTGTTCCGGCCCGATCCCTGGAGACCACGGCCGCCCGGGCCGCGCAGGGCGGAGTCCATCTCATCGATCGCCGCCTCGACCTGCGTACGCCGGGCGAGGTTCTCCAGCAGCTCGTCCGCGCGCGTCGCGGCGTCCGGGGCCCCGGAGACGATCGCGGTCAGCACGCTGCCGAGCAGGCCCGTCGGAGCCAGCCAACGCTGCACCATGGCACTGGCCCGTTGGAAGCGCAGGCGTGGGACGGTGAGCAGGGCCTGGCATGCCTCCACAGCTGCGCGCAGCTCGCTCTCGGTGTGGGAGACATCGGCGACGACGGCGTGGGGCGGCGCGATGAGCAGTGCGCCCTGCAGGGCCCGCTCCGCCACCGTGGTGGCCACCTCATGCAAAGCGTCAGGCAGTTGGGGGGCGAGCGCCCGCAGCTGCGCGCCGACCACGGGCGAGCCCGTCACGAGGGCCGCGCGGACCAGGGTGGGCAGCAGGAGCAGGGACAACGCGTCGGTGTCGCTCTCCTTGCGGGCCTCCCACTCGTGCAGCGACTCCACGATGACCTGAGCCGCGCGGCCGGTCCTGGTGCGCAGCAGTGCCGCAGCGGCGGCCAGGCGCAGAACCGCGGACTCCGTGTCCGGGCGGTCGGCGGCCTGCGACAGGTGGGCAGCGAGCCCGAAGCGCCTTTCGGCGATGAGCCGGGCGAGGACCGACTCGACGTCCTGCGTCCGGATTCTGTCGGCGGTCCCCGTGTCGGTGTCGGGGGCCGCCGTGGTCAGGGTGGAGTCCGCGATAACCGGCCGGGGCGGTGCGGGCCGCTGTTGTCCACCGTCGGTGGACCCGAGCCCGTCGGGGCCGGGCTCCTCGGTGCGGCGGACCTGCCGGTCCTGCCCGTCCTGCGACGCAGACGCGCCGGTGTCGCCGTCCGTAGCGGTGACGGCCTCCGGGAAGGCGGTGCGGTCCGGGGTCTCCTGCGCCTCGACGGGACCGCCCGTCAGTGGGGCGGCCGTGCCGCCGTCGCCGGACCTGTCCTCGGTCACCGTGATCTGCGCGTACAAGACTGCTGCCACGGCGTACGGCGGATGAGCGACCGACAGCTGCTGCTGGAACTCGATGACCTCCTGCTGCGCGCCTGACTGGTCCTTCATGCCGGCGAGGCGTACCAGCAGCGTGAGGAAGTGCGCGCAGGCTTCGTCCTGTTCGTCCCACTCATGCTTCGCGAGCAGCGCGTCCGCACGCTGCCTGGCGTCCGCGACCACCCCGGCCACGGCGCTGTCCGGGGAGCAACGGAGCGTCGTCACCGTTGCCACCACGCGACGGGTCTCGGCGTTCCTCTCGTTCCGTTCGGCCCGCGCACGGAGCTCGTCGATCGCCGCGAGGACGTCGTCGAGGCGGTCGGCGACCTCGGTGACGCCGAGCGTGGAAAGCGCGGCCCGCGCGCGGGCGAACGCCGGAGCGACCGCCGCGAGCCGTGTCAGATCGGTGACGGCGGGTGGGCACCCGTCCACCAGGGCGACGCGGAGGCGGTCGGCGGCTCCTCGCGCCTCCTCGACGACGCGCTGGAGTTCCTCCTCGGCCGCGGTCAGCTCCTCCATGGAGTCCCGGTCACCCGGGGGGCGCTGTCCCTGCTCCGCGGTGGGCTCTGTCGGCTTCGGGAGCTCGGTGTGGCCGGGCAGCCGGGGCCCCGGGACGGCCGTCACCGGCTGTGCTTCCCCGGTCGCCATGTCCTCGGGTGGCGCGGTGGGCTCCTCATGCGGCGCGGTCGGCTGGAAGCCGGGGGTCCCGTCGATCACCCGCTGGGCCACCTCGAACACCGCGTCCCGGGCGGTCTCGTCCGCGTCTATGCCAAACCAGTCGTGGCCGGCGGCCCATACGAGCAGACGGGCGTCGTACGCCGATGCCTGGAGGTGGGAGAACAGTGCCAGGCCGAGCAGGCGTGTCCCCCAGCGATCGACGAGTCCGGGCGCGGAGCGGGCGGTCCCGCACTCGGCGACTACGCGGTCGATGTCGTTCATGATCCGCGCGGTGAGGTGGAACAGGGGATACCTGCGGACGGGCGGCTCCACTCGCTGTAATCGCTTGAGTACCTGCTCGCTGAGCACTCGCCCGAAGCGCCGTGGCTCGACCTTGCGGAAGCCGAGGCCGTGCATGATGGCCTGTCGGTCCTTGGACTCCAGGGAGTTCAGCGCGAGTTCCGTCTCGCCGACTGTGAGGCCGTCGAGGGGGGTGTCGAGCATCGACCCGAGCCCGTCCAGCGCTGCGGCGAGCTCCTTGAGCAGGCCGACTGGTGTTCCCTGCGGGGAGAGCGGTGGTTTCGCAACCACGGTATAGCTGGCGGTCATTCAGTCCCGATCTCTTGTGTTCTGTGGTGCGGATGCGGGGTGTGGTGTGTGGCGCGCGGTGGCGCGGTCGATCCGGCGCGGCTGCTCAGCGTCGGCGGAAGTGTGCGGTGACGAAGGTGTAGCCGCGCGGCAGTTCCCAGCCGTCCGCCTTTCCGACATGGCGGCAGTGTTCGCGGTAGGCGGTGCGCTGTGCGTCGGTCGGTTCCGAGCCGGCGGGGAGCTTGCGCAGGAAGCCGTGGACGAAGTGCTCGACGCCCCTGTCCTGCGGGGACGCAGCTGCACCCCAGCGCACCGCCGCCCGTGGCACCACCACTGGGTTCGGCGCGTAGCCGATCAGGGCGATCGGCGGCTCGCCCTCGCGTGCCGGGTGGTGGGGCTCACCGTCCGTGCCACGGCTGCCGGTGGCCGGGTAAAGGTTTCGATTGGCGAGGAGGTCGTACACGGCCTGCTCCAGCGCGGTGAGCTGGTGCGGAGCCGGAGTGGTGTCGTAGACGCCCCGGGGAAGGGCGCTCCGGTCGAGCAGGGCGTGCCCGTCGGGCGTGAGCCGGCCCAGGCGTCGTACGGCACGCAGTACGAGGTGCCTCGTGTCCAGACCGCCGGAGGAGTCGCCGTCCCGGCCGCTGCCCGGAGCTCCTTCCCGGATGAGGACCGCGGTGTCGTAGCGGTGTGCGACGAGCTGCCCGTCGATATCGACGGGGTCCTCCAGCTCTACGGTGTGGAGCCTGAAGACGGTGCCACCGCGCGGCCACTGGAGGTACAGGCACAGGCCGGGGAAGAAATCGATGGGCCACTGGACGTTCCGGAGCATGCCGGTCTCTTCGGTGAGGTCCAGCACAACCTCCTGCACCTCCTCGCACTCGTCGAGCTCGCCACCGGGATGGCTGATCTCCAGGCGTACGGGGAGGCGGTCCATCCCTAGGTACGCCAGCCCGCCCCGGACCAACCGGTTCAGCGGCAGCCTGTCCTCCATGAGGTGGGTGAGGCGCAGCGGGAGCTGCCAGCAGACCTCGCTGTCGTTGATCCGCGAGTAGTTCGGCTGACCGATCCATTCGCCGTCTGCGAGCGGGGTGTCGGCGGGCTCCGCGTCGGTGTACTGCTCCTCTGCCGGCTCCTCCTGCCGAACGCCTTGTGGAGGTACGGCGACGGTCCGGGGTGGCGCGGGCGGCTGCTGCGTGTCGTGCCACCCGCGTCCTGCCGGGCGCAGCGGATCGCTCTCGCCAGCTTCCTCGGAGCCCGGGTGGTGGGACCGCCAGATGCCGCCGCTCTCGAAGTCGTCGTCCAGAGTGATCCGTACATCAGTCTCGGCCCGCAGGCCGTTGTCCGTGTCGCCGCGGACGAAGTCCGCGACCGCCAGGTTGGCGCGACACACCGAGGCCGCGTACTCCACTCCGCTCAGCAGGGGTTCGGCGCCGTCGACTCCGCGCAGCCAGGGGCCGATCGCCGTGTACACGGTACGGGAGCCTTTCAGGCCGTGACGTCGCCGCGTGACCGGGGTGGCGCTGCGTTCCAGGGAGCCGGCCAGGGCGTGCACATCCGCTCCGCCGAGCGGTCCGTCGTGGCAAAGCCCGGCCCCGATGCGGGTACGGGTCAGCGCGTAGTGGCCCCAGGTGCGCAGGCTGTCGCTGGTTCGCAGGGCGTAAGCGGTGGTGTCCCACAGTCCGATGAGGGCCTCTTCGAGCCGCTCATGAGCGCTGCTCCCGGCCAGGTGGGCGACGGACACGGGAACGAGGGGGCTCAGCAGTGCCTCGCGCTGGTGGGTGAGCAGGTGGTGCACGAAGGCGGCCGAATCGTCGAGACCAGCCTGCTGTGCGGAGTCGTACCGAGCGTCGACGACGAGGTGTCCGTCCTTGTTGAGCCACTTCTGGCGGGCGCGGAAGCGCCGCAGCTTCACCTCGCCGAGCTGGAGTGCCGGGCCGAAGGCCGTGAGGTCGGGGACCAACAGCTCTCGCCGCACGGGCCGCTGTGCGCCCGCATGCAGGCGCCGACAGCGAGCTGTTCCGCGCGGTTGCCGCGCTCGGTGCCACACTCACATCCTTGGCCCCGGTGGCCGGTTCGAACCGAGAGTCCGCGAAGGTCGGGATCGTCTTCGACTGGGACTCCTGGTGGGCGAGCGAGCAGGACTCCCACCCCACCTCCCTGCTGAACTACCGGCAGGAATGCCTGGACTGGTACTCGGCGCTCCTCGCGCTCGGCGTGCGTGCCGACCTGATCACCACAAAGAGCGACTTCGCGCGCCACGACGTGCTGATCGCGCCCATCCTGCACGTGGTCCCGGCCGATCTCGCCAAGGAGCTGACCCGCTACGCCCAGCAGGGCGGACACCTGATCACCACGTACTTCTCCGGCGTGGTCGACCAGAACGACCACGTCTGGCTCGGCGGCTACCCCGGCGCCCTGCGCGACCTGCTCGGCTTCCGCGCCGAGGAGTTCGGCCCGCTGCTCGCCGACGAGTCCGTGTCCCTGGACGACGGCTCGACCGGCACCCTGTGGACCGACCGCATCACCCTGACCGACGAGCGGACCGAGGTCCTCGCCCGCTACGACTCAGGCAACCAGGTCGGGCGGCCGGCCGTGACCCGCCGTACGACGGACGCCGGTTCGGCGTCCTACGTCTCGACGCGCCTCGGCGTCGAGGGCCTCACCGCCCTGCTGCCGCGGCTGCTCGAGCCGACGGGTGTCGAGAGCGAACTGCCCGACGAGGCTCGCGGACGCGTCGAGCTGGTCGTCCGCAGGAACGCCGAGGAAAGGTTCCTGTTCCTGGTGAACCGGACCGGCGACTCCGTGACACTCCCCGGGTTCGCCGGTGACGTGCTGTACGGCACGGCCGGTGACGGCGGGCTCGTCCTCGGACCACGCGAGGTCGCCGTGGTGCGCCGGCCACTGGTCTGACCCACTCCCCCGTTTCGCTCCGTACATGAGCTCCCCGGGCTGCACCTTGCCCGCCCGGGGCCACCCGCAGCGTTTCCACATTCTCAGTTGGGAGCACACGATGCCACGCCGTACCCACAGCAGACGGTTCCTGGGGGCCGCGTCGATGACCGCGCTGGCGACCGGAGCAGCACTGCTTTCCGTCCCGGCGCCGCCCGCGCTGGCCGACACGGCCACCGCGTCGGTCACCGTCCAGCCGGACCCGTCGTACAAGCAGGACAAGTTCGAGGGCTGGGGCACCAGCCTGGTCTGGTTCGCGAACGCCACCGGCGACTACCCGAAGGAGATCCGCGAGAAGCTCGCCGATCTGCTCTTCGACGACGACGGTCTGGCGCTGAACATCGCGCGTTACAACATCGGCGGCGGCAACGCCCCCGACGTTAAGGACTATCTGCGTCCCGGTGGTGCGGTGGAAGGCTGGTGGAAGGCGCCGGCGGGAACGACCCGCGCGGACACCGGCTGGTGGAACCCCGACGACCCGGCCCACTGGAACGACAAGGCGGACGCCACCCAGCGCTGGTGGGCCAAGCGGATCAAGAACGACATCGATCACTGGGAGACGTTCTCCAACTCCCCGCCCTGGTTCATGACCGTCAGCGGCTATGTCTCCGGTGGTTTCGACGCGGGCGTCGACCAGTTGAAGGAGAGCTCGGTCGACGACTTCGCCGCCTACCTCGCTGGGGCGACGAAGCGGCTGGAGAAGTCCGAGGGCATCAAGGTCGACACGATCGACCCGTTCAACGAGCCGATCGGTCACTGGGGCACACGTCTGGACGCGGACGGCAATCCGGTGGCGCGTCAGGAGGGCGCGGACATCGGGCCCGAGCTGCAGCAGAAGGTGGTCGCGACGCTGGGGCCCGCCCTGAAGAAGGCGAAGGTCAAGGCCGGCATCTCGGCGATGGACGAGTCCACCCCCTGGGGGTTCGCGACGACCTGGAACTCCTACTCGCAGGCGTCCAAGGACCTCGTCGGCCAGATGAACGTCCACACCTACAACACCGGACAGCGCACCGCGGTCCGTGACCTGGCCAAGGCAGCCGACAAACCGCTGTGGATGAGCGAGGTCGAGGGTGACTGGGGCGATGGGCAGAGCTTCACCGACATGCGCCCGGGGCTGGGCCTGGCGCAGCACATTGTGAACGACCTGCGCGAGCTGGAGCCCAAGGCGTGGGTGTTCTGGCAGCCGGTCGAGGACTACGACAACATGAAGCCGGGCGGCGAATTCGCCAAGGGCGGCAACTGGGGCTCCGTCCAGATTCCGTTCAGCTGCACGTCGGCCGACACCCTGAAGACCTGCCCGATCTACACGAACACGAAGTTCGACACCGCCCGGAACTTCACGCACTTCATCAAGCCCGGCGACAGCCTGATCAAGGTCGACGACACCTCCAGCGCCGCGGCCGTGACGAAGAACGGCAAGGGTGCCTCACTGGTCCATGTCAACTCCACGACCGCGCCCCGCGCGGTGACGATCGACCTGTCGAAGTTCGGGGAGATCAAGCGGGACGCAGCGGTCACCCCGACCGTCACCGACGCGGCCGGCAAGCTGGTCAAGCAGGCGCCCGTCAAGGTCGTCGACGGCAAGGCGACGTTCACCGTCCCTGCGCAGTCGGTGACCTCGTTCGCCGTCAAGGGCGTCTCCGGCGTCGCGAAGAACGCAAGTCTGTTCAGCACGGGCACGTCGTACACGCTGACCGGTGTTCAGAGCGGCAAGGCGGTGACCGTCGACGCAAACGGCACGAACCTGGTCATCGACTCGGCAAACGGCACGGTCGCGCAGGAATGGCGGCTGGCGGCGAAGTACGGCACGACGGGCAACCGTCAGCGGTACGTCTTTGCCAACCCGGCCGAGGGCAAGCGGCTCGCCGTACGGGACAACGTGCCGGTGATCGAGGCCGATACGGGTGAGCGGGACCCGGCGGCGGAGTGGATCCTGTCGACCACGGGCGACGGCACGTGGACGCTGGTGAACGTGGCGACCGGACGGCTGCTGGAGGTCGGCGGCCAGTCGACGCACGAGGGCGCGGCCGTCACGACGTGGCAGGCCAACTCTGGCTCCAACCAGCGCTGGCGGATCACCGAGGTGAGCTGACCAGCGCGTGAGAGGGCCCGCGCGCTGTTGGCGATATGGCGTCCCGGGTCCTGCCTTCGCCCCGTCGGGTGTGAGGCGAATTCGAGGGGTCGTTGCAACACGTGGTTGTTTTGATCAGGCCGCGAGCAGTTTAGACAGGCGCTCGGCTGGAGTTTCCCAGCCGAGCGTCTTGCGTGGTCGGCCGTTGATCTCGGCGGCCACGGCGTCAAGGTCCTCGCGCGTGTGGACGGACAGGTCGGTGCCCTTGGGGAAGTACTGCCGCAGCAGGCCGTTCGTGTTCTCGTTCGAGCCACGCTGCCAGGGGCTGGCCGGGTCGCAGAAGTAGACCGGGACGTCAGTAGCGATGGTGAACGTCTTGTGTGCGGCCATCTCGGATCCCTGGTCCCAGGTGAGGGAACGCAGCAGGTGGGACGGGAGGGTTTTCACCGTCTCGACCAGGGCGTCCCGGGTGCTCGGCGCAGTGTGGTCAACCGGGAGGTGGACCAGCATCACGTAGCGCGTGGTGCGCTCGACGAGCGTGCCGATCGCCGAGCGGCTGTCCTTGCCGATGATGAGGTCGCCCTCCCAGTGGCCCGGAACGGCCCTGTCGGCGATCTCGGCGGGACGCTCACTGATCATCACCATGTCCTTGACCGCGCGCGGCTGGCGTTTGTTGGACTGGCGGTGAGGGCGTCGGCGTGCGCGTCCGGTCCGCAGGGCCTTGGCAAGCTCCCGGCGCAGTTCGCCGCGTCCCTGGACGTAGAGGGCCTGATAGACCGTCTCGTGAGTCACGTGCATCTCCGGCCGGTCGGGGAACCGTCCGCGCAGAGCGTGGCAGATCTGCTCGGGGCTCCAGCGCAGGGTCAGGTGGTCCTGGATGAAGTCTCGCAGTTCGGGGTTCTGGCCGATCTTGCCGGGCTTCGGACGGGGCCGGCGGGCATCGGCGCGAGACTGGGCCGCATACGGGCGGTAGTGCCACTGGCCCCGCGTGCCGTCAGTGCGGTTGCGGCGGATCTCCCGGCTGATGGTCGACGGGCTGCGGCCCAGCTCGGCCGCGATCGCCCGGATCGTGGCTCTCTCCCGCAGCCGGTCGGCTATGTGGATGCGTTCGTCCTCGCGCAGGTACCTCGACGAGGTGGGCTGTGGCGTCCGCGGGGCAAGCGCGGGCGCCACGGTCCGGTTGGGGCTCGTCCTGCCGTTACGCCATTCACGACCGGTCCTCAGGTTGATCCCGACGACCCGGCAGGCTTCTTTGTTCGAGTACCCGAGCTGCATGAGCCGGAAGTATTCCTCCCGCTCTGCCCGCAGCTTCTTGCGCCCCCGGTTGACCGTTCGGTCCCGGATCTCGAAGTCCATCGCATCCCCTGAGCTGGGGTGTTGCGACGACCACTAGAACTCAAGTGACCGGCGGGGCGAAGTGCTGCCAGGCGGGAGACTCGTGTGCGACCTGAAGTGTGTCGGTGAGCGAGGCGTCGACGCGGTCGCACGGAAGGTACCGACGCCGCCGAAGACCAGGCATGACGGCGACGACGGCGAGGGCACGGTGGAGGTCGGGGACGGGACGCAGGTGCGGGTGAGTGGGGCAACTGCGGGGGTAGGGCGGTTCAGGGAGGAACGCGACCCCGGCGGCCTTGAGGCGGTTCGTGCGGTCGCAGGTGATCGATCCCGAGCGAATGGATGTGGGAGGAAGTCGGGACGCGCTTGAGACGTCAGCCTTCGACGGGCCAAGGACGGCCCTCTGGTCCCCAGGACCCGGCACAGAAGGTCGGCCGGGACGTCGGCACCCCGTCATCGCCGTCCCCGGCCCCGACGGCAACCAGATCGCCGTCTTCAGCCCTGGGACGACGCCCTCGCCATCGCCTCCGTGCCCGGCTTCTACGAGCTCAAGCGCAGCCGCACCAAGGGCCCGGACTTCACCAACCTGTGGAAACGGGGCCTGCACGCACGCCAGCGGCAGATCACCCCTTGCCGCCGGTGCGCCACGATCACATGCGTCCCTTGACACGTCATGCGGCACGGGCCGGGACGATGCCACCGCCGGGGGCGACGCCGAACGGCCATTCCAGACCGCGCTCCCGCGGTAGCGCGGCGCACCGGGGCCCGGTTCACCCGTTGATCAGCGGCGCCCCCGGATCGGCCAGGAGTGTCGTCAGTTTGTCGCTGAAGAGCTGGGCGAGTCTGGTGGCGGTGTCCGGGGGGCAGTAGTCGAGTGCGTGGATCAGTTCGCCGTCCAGGCCGGCGGGGCCGCCGTCGGCGTCGCGTGTGTCGCGCAGTTGCAGCAGCAGGTCCTGGTCGGTGTGGGTGGCCGGGAGAACGCGGTGGTCCACCCGGAGGCCGCCCGCCCACCGGCCGTCGCAGCGGCCCGCGGGGTCGACGCGCAGGTAGGAGAAGGCCGCGGTGAACAGGCCCCGCCCCTGGTGGGCGCGGTCCCGCGCCAGGCCCTCCACCACCTGTTCGTAGGGGTGGTCCTGGTGGGCGTGGGCGGACAGCAGGCGTCGGCGGACCCTGGCGGTCAGCTCCTCGCCGTCGGGGGCCCCGTCGGTGCGGACACGGAGCACCACGGGATTGGTGACGCATCCCACCAGCCCGTCCACCCCGTCGTCGTCCCGCCCGCTCAGGGCGACCACCACGGGTACGTCCTCCCCGGCGCCGAGCTGGCTGAGGGCGGCGACCAGGGCGGAATGCAGCACCATGTAGGGGCTCGCGGCGTAGCGGGTGGCGGCTTCCTCCAGGAGGCGGTGCTCACCTGGCCCCCAGGAGAGGGGGACGTGGCCGGCGCGGCCCTCGGAGCGTCTCGCCCGGGGAGGCGCGCCGGGCAGGATCAACTGATCGGGTACGCCCTTCAGTTCGGCCGACCAGTAGCGTGCCTGGCGGGCGGCGGGGCTGTCGGGATCGCTCGCGTCCCCCCGGCGCGCGGCCAGCCGGAGCGTGTGGTCGGCGTACTGCGGGGCGGGGGCCGCCCACCGGGGGGCCGTGCCGTCCAGGCGGGCGGCGTAAGCGCGTTGCAGGTCGGCGCGCAGGACGCCCAGGGAGTGGCCGTCGACGGCCACGTGGTGCACCACGAGCAGCAGCAGGTGGCGCTTGGGGCCGGTGCTCAGCAGCAGGGCGCGCAGCGGCGTCTCGGTCAGCAGGTCGAAGCCGCGGGAGAGTTCTGCCTCGACGACCGACCGCTCCTCGTCGGGTGTGACGTCGAGGTGGCGGAGGGCGGGCGCCGCGTCCTCTCGGGACAGCACCCGCTGTTCGGGGCCCTGCGGACCGTAGGGAAGTACCGTCCGGAGCGCCTCGTGCCGGGCCACCACGTCGCCCAGCGCCTCCTCCAGCGCCGTCCGCCGGAGAGGGCCGCGCAGTTCCAGGGCGAGGGAGGTGAGATAGGTGGGGCGCTGCTCCCCCAGGTAGTTGGCGGTCCACAGGCGTAGCTGGGCCGGGGAGAGGGGGACGTGTTCCGGGCGTTGGGGGGCCGTCCCGTCCTCGGGGTGGCGCGCCGGGGTGGCAGCGTCGGGCAGCCGCCTGTCGAGTTCGGCGACGGTGGGTGCCTCGAACAGGTCCCGTACCGACACGGGGAGGCCGAGGGCGGCGCGGATGCGGCCGGTCAGCCGGATGGCGGTGAGAGAGTTGCCGCCGAGGGCGAAGAAGTCCTCGTCGGCGGAGACCGACGGCAGGCCGAGGGTGGCCGCGAAGGCGGCGGCCACCACCTCGGCGCGGGGTGTGCGGGCGTCGGCGGCGGCCGGGCGCTCGGGCGCCGGCAGCGCGTCCCGGTCGACCTTCCCGTTGGCGCTCAGGGGCGGCTCGGCCACCGGTACCACCACGGCGGGCACCATGTGGCGGGGCAGCCGCGCGGCCAGGCGGGTACGGAGCGACGCGGGGTCCACGGCGCCGTCCGCGCCCATCACGTAGGCGACCAGGGAGCGTTCGGCGGCGCCCTCGCCGCGGACGATCACCCAGGCGGCGCCGACCCCGGGTTCGGCGCGCAGCGCGGCCTCGACCTCGCCCGGTTCGATGCGGAAGCCGTTCACCTTGGCCTGCCGGTCGGCGCGGCCCAGGAAGTGCAGGCGCCCCTCCCGGTCCCAGCGGCCCAGGTCTCCCGTGCGGTAGGTGCGGGAGCCGGCGGGGCCGTACGGGTCGGCGACGAAGCGCAGGCAGGTGGCGGCCGGGGCGCCGTGGTACCCCTCGGCCAGCCCGTCGCCGGCCAGGTGGATCTCCCCGGGCACCCCGGGCGGCACCGGTCGCAGGGCCGTGTCCAGGACGGTGACCCGGCAGCCGGGCACCGGGGTGCCGATCGGCAGGGGTGCGGGGCCGGAGCCGTCGAGGGGGACCTCGTGGCCGAGGGAGAAGGTGGTGTTCTCCACCGGCCCGTAGAGGTGGGTGACCTCCAGCTCCGGGTGGTGCCGGCGGACCCGTTCCACGGAGGCGGGTGAGACGACGTCGCCGCCCGTGGCCAGCCGCCGCAGTCCTTCGAGTGCTCCGGGGTCCTGCTCGGCGATGACGTCCAGCAGTCCGGCGGTCAGGAAGGCCGCGGTCACGCCGCCCTCCCGCACGGCCCGGCGCAGGGCCGCGCCGTCCATCTCGCCGGGCGGGGCCACCCGTACCCGCCGGCCGGTGAGCAGGGGTGTCCACAGCTCGTAGACGACGGCGTCCCACGCGTGCGGGGAGTGCTGGAGGACGCACTGCTGGTCCTCGCCCCGCCATGCCGGGTCGAGGGCACGGCTGAGGATGTTGCGGTGGGTCAGCCGTACGCCCTTGGGCTCGCCGGACGACCCGGAGGTGAACATCACGCAGGCCGCGAGGTTCCCGGGCAGGGTGCGTCCCAGGTCGGCGGTGGGCTGGGTCGCGAGGGTCTCCTCGTCCGGTACGGAGTCCAGCAGCAGCCGGGCTCCGGTCAGTTCGCGGATGGCCCGGACCCTCTTGGGAGGGAAGCCTGAGTGGAGGGGGACGCAGAGGGCTCCCAGTTTCGCCAGGGCCAGGAAGCAGACGGCGACCTCGGGCGAGCGGTCCAGGGCGACGGCGACCGGGGTGCCGGGAGGGACCTGCTCGGCGAGGTGGTGGGCCAACTGGTTGGCCCGGGCGTTGAGTTCACCGTAGGTGAGGGTGCGCGTGCCGTGGCACAGCGCGGTGCGGGTGGGATGTGCGGCGGCCCGGGCCTCGAAGACCTGGGCCAGATGGGGGTCGTCGTCCCCGACCGGTGACGACGGCCCCTGACCCGCGGCGAGCAGGCCGGCCAGCCGGCGGGCCGGGACGAGCCGGACGTGTGCCAGGGGCTGTCGCTCGTCCTCCACGAGGGCGTGGCAGGCGGCGACGAAGAGGTCCGCCAGCTCGGTGGGTGTGGCGCGGTCGTCCAGCGCTCCCGGCCTGCTGTACAGCCGGCACCGCACGCGGCCGGCCCGGGGCAGGACCACGAGGCTGAGCGGGTAGTGGGTGCCGTCCCGCACCTCGGTCCCGGTCACCCGGACGCCGTCGGGCAGGCGGGTCCAGGCGTCCTCGTCCAGGGGATAGTTCTCGAAGACCACCGACGTGTCGAACAGCCCGGTGGTGCCCACGGCCTCCTCGATGGCGGTGAGGCCGAGGTGCTGGTGGTCCAGCAGGTCGGCCCGGCGCGCGTGGACACGCCGGGCCAGTTGCCCGGCCGACTGTCCGGGCCGGACGGTGACGCGGGTGGGCACGGTGTTCAGCAGCAGCCCGACGAGCCGTTCCACCCCGGCCACCTCGGGAGGGCGTTGCGCGACGGTGACACCGAAGACCACGTCCTCCTCGCCCGTCAGATGGTTGAGCAGGATGCCCCAGGCGGACTCGACGAGGGCGTTGACGGTCACGCCCCAGTGGGCGGCGCGAGCGGTGAGCGCGTGGCCGAGCCGCTCGGGCAGTTCGAACCGGTGGCTCAGGGTGGCGGGGGTGCCCGGAGTGTGGTCGGCCACCCGGGTGGGTTCGACGCCCGCCAGTTCCGCGCGCCACGCCTCGGCGGCGGCGTCCCGGTCGCGGCCGGCCAGCCACCGGGCGTACTCCCGGTAGGCGGGGGCCTGCCGCCCGGCCGTGGAGCCCCCGGGGACCGTGGCGGCGTCCAGCAGCTCGCCGAGGACGAGTGGCACGGACCAGCCGTCGAGCAGCAGGTGGTGGTGGGTGAAGACCAGCCGCCACCGCCGTTGTCCGGTGCGCAGGAGGGCGAACCGGAGCAGCGGCGGGTGTCCGGGGTCGAACGGCTCGCGTTCCCGCTGCTCCTCCTGGCGCATCCGGTCGGCGAGTCGGGCACCGGGCACGGCGGTGAGGTCCGCGGTGCGCCAGGGCAGCGGGCCTTCGGCCGCCGGTATCAGGTACAGCGGCTGGTCCCCCGCGTCCGCGGGGAAGCAGCCGGACAGGTGGGGGTGGCGGCGGAGCAGTGACCGGGCGGCCTCGCGAAGCCGTTTTGGCCGCACGTCGCCGGTCAGCTCCAGGCTGAGCTGGACGAGGTAGGGGTCCTGGCGCGGCACGTCCGCCCGCGGTGCGCCGGCGCCGTACAGGGCGTGGAAGAGCAGCCCCTGCTGGAGCGGCGCGGCCGGCAGCAGGTCGCGGAGCGGCCCGTACCGCCGTTCCCACTCCTCGATCCGGTCCTGGTCGACCCGGGCCAGGGGGAAGTCGGAGGGGGTGGAGAGGACGGGGCCGGTGCCGGGGTGGTGGTGGACCAGCCGCCCCAGCGTGGCGTGCCACAGGTCGGTCAGTTCCCGCACCTCGTCGGCGGTCAGCACCTCGGACGGCCAGGTCCACTCGGCGCGCAGCCGTGGCCCGTCGGGGCCCCGCTCGGCGAACACGTCGAGGGTCAGGGTGTGGCCCAGTGGCTGGCGGGGGTCGGCCTCGCCGCGCAGCGAACCGGGCAGGGCGCTGAAGGAGGCGGGTTCCTCGGTGTCGAAGCGGCCCAGGTAGTTGAAGGCCAGCGGGGCCCGGGCCGTCGGCAGTCGGCCGGCCTGGCGCAGCAGCCCGTGGGTGAGCCCGTCGTGGGGCACCTCGCGCAGGCTCTCCTTGACGTGTTTGACCGCCCGGGACAGCTCGTCGCCCTCGGCGCCCCCGCTCGGCGGCGGGTCCAGCAGCACGGGGTGGAGGGTGGTGAACCAGCCGACGGTGCGGGACAGGTCGAGGTCGGCCAGCCCCTCCAGCGCGGTGCGCCGCCCGTGTCCTTCGACGTCGACGAGGACCGGGGCGCCGTCCGGGTTGCCCCGCCAGCGGCGCAGGGCGAGGGACAGGGCGGCGAGCAGCACCTCGGGGACGCGGGCGCCGAAGCCCGCCGGAACGGCCGTCAGCAGGCCCTCCACCCATGTCTCGTCCCAGGTGGTGCTGAGCCGCCCTGCCCGGTCCACGGTGTCGCGCGCGGGGTCCAGGGCGCGTGCGCCCAGGCGGGCGTGGGGCCGGTCGAGGCGCCGGCGCCACCAGGTCTCGTCGGCACGGACCGGTTCGGACGCTGCGGCCTCGCGCAGGGCCCGGGTCCAGGCGCGCAGCGACGTCCGTACCGCCGGGAGCGGGGCCCGCTCGCCCCGCAGCGCGTGCTGGTGGGCCCGTTCCAGGTCGGGCAGGAGGACGCGCCAGGAGACCCCGTCGACGGCGAGGTGGTGGATCACCAGCAGCAGGAGGTCGGTGCCCGCGCCCCGGAACCACACCGCGCGCACCACGTCTCCGCGGTCGGGGTCGAGGTGCCGGCGGGCGCTGCGGCGCTCGTCCTCGATCAGTGCGTCCAGGTCCTCCTGGCGGTCGGCCCGCTCCCGGGCGAGGTCGACGCGGCGCAGCACCTCACCGGCGTGGACGGTGCCGGGTGGGCGCACCTCCAGGGCCCAGTGCCCGTCCCGCACGGCGGTGCGCCGCAGCCGCAGGGCGTCGTGGTGGTCGACGACCTGCTGGAGGGCGTCGCGCAGGGTGGCGGTGGTGACCGTGTCGGGCAGCGGGCACACCACGGACTGGGCGAAGCCCTCGGCGCCGCCGCCGAGAGAGGCCAGCCAGTCCACCACCGGGGTGGGCTCCAGCGGTCCGGGGTCGTGGGAGGGCGCGGGCGGGGCGGTGAGGGGGCGTACCCGGCCCTGGACGACCTGGGCCAGTGCGCGGGGGGTCTGGTGGGCGAAGACGTCCTTGGGGCCGATCAGCACCCCCGCGCCCTGCGCGCGGGCGGCCAGTTGGACGGCGAGGATGCTGTCCCCGCCGAGGCCGAAGAAGTTGGCGTCCGGGTCCACGGAGGGCAGGTTGAGCAGGGCGGCCGTCAGGGAGCGCAGGAGTTCCTCGGCCGCCGACTGCGCCGCCGGGGTCTCCGCTCGGGGCGCGGGTTCGGGACGGTCGGCGGGAGGCGGGGTCCGCCGGTGGGTCCCCCCGTCCCCGGGGCGGGGGCAGGGCAGGTCGGTGAAGGGTGCCTCGGGCCCGTCGAGGGCGGCCTCCAGAAAGAGGCGTACGGAGTCCAGCAGTGCCTCGGCGGTGTGGCGGTCGAACCGGTCGGTGGCGTACTCCAGGCAGCCGCGCAGCGCGCCGCCGGTCTCCTCCGTGACGTCCCAGAGGAGCGGGAACTTGGCCCGGGTGCGGCGTAGCGGCAGCTCGGTGGCCTCGGTACCGGCGAGCGCCAGTACGGGCCGGTGCCCGGACTGGTGGTTCAGCATGACCTGGAACAGCGGGTGGCGCCCGGGCTCCCGGGGCGGGCCCACCGCTTCCACGATCCGGTCGAAGGGGGCCCGGGCGTGGGCGAAGGCGGTCAGGTCGGCGGCACGGGCCCGGTCCACCACGGCGGCGAACCCCGGTCGGCCCGACAGTTCCAGGCGCAGCGGCAGGGCCTGGGCGAAGTAGCCCACCAGCGGGTCCAGCGCCGGGTCCTCCCGTCCCGCGCCGACGGTGCCCACCACGACGTCCGTGCCCGCGCCCCACCGGCTCAGCGCGCACGCGAGGGCGGCGTGCAGCGCCATGAAGGTCGTGGCGCCCCGCGCGGCGGCCAACTCCTTGAGGCGCCGGCCCAGTCGCGGCCGCCAGTGGAAGCCGACGGCGTCGCCGGGCCGGTCCGCGTCCGGCAGGCCGGGGCGGTCGGCCGGGAGCGGGGTCTCGACGGGCGCGCCTCGCAGGGTCTGCCGCCAGTGGTCGAGCTCGCGGGACAGGAGGCTGTCCGGGTCGCCGGGGTCGCCGAGCCGGGCGCGCTGCCAGAGGGTGAAGTCGGCGTACTGGAGGGGCAGCGGCGCCCACTGCGGTTCCCGGCCGCGCAGGCGGCTCTCGTAGGCGGTGGCGAGGTCGCGGGTGAGGGGGCCCAGCGCGTGCTGGTCGGCGGCGATGTGGTGGAGGACGACCAGCAGGGTGTGGTCGGAGGGGGAACGGCGCAGCAGCGTGAGGCGCCAGGGCGGGGAGGCCGCCAGGTCGAAGGGCCTGTGCAGTTCCTCCTCGACGTACGTGTCGTCGTGCGTGTCCTCGGTCACCGGGACGACGGTCAGCGGACCGGCCGCGTCGTCCCCGGTCGCCGCCTGGACGCACTGCCGCGGTTCGTCGCCGTCGTGGGGGAAGGTCGTGCGCAGGATCTCGTGGCGGCGTTGCACGTCCCGGGCGGCCGCGCGGAGCGCGTCGACGTCCAGCGGTCCCTCCAGACGGGCCAGGAGGGGGACGTGGTAGGCGGGGCTGTGCCGTTCCAGGCGGTGCAGGAACCACAGCCCGCGCTGGGCGTAGGAGACCGGCACCCTGGCGGGCCGGGGCAGGGGTCCCGGCCGCGCCGCCCCTTCGCCGCCCACCTCGCCGAGCCGTGCCGCGAGTTCGGCCACCGAAGGGTACTCGAAGACGTCCCGCACCCCGAGGTCCCGGGACAGCACGGCACGGACCCGGGTGGCCAGCCGGTTGGCGAGCAGGGAGTCGCCGCCGAGGGTGAAGAAGTCCCGGTCCACGCCGACCCGGTCCGGTCCGAGGCGGAGCACCTCGGCGAAGAGGTCCCGCAGCGTGGTCTCGGTGGCGTTCCGGGGCGCGCGGGCGTGTCCCGGGTGCTCGGAGCCCGCCTCCCGCAGCGCGCGCCGGTCCAGCTTTCCGTTGGGCGTCAGGGGCAGGGAGTCCAGGGTGACCCAGACGGACGGCAGCAGGTGGGCGGGCAGGACCGCGGCGGCTCGTTCGGGAGCGCGGGCCGCGCTCCCGGGGTCGGCCACCAGGTGGGCGACCAGCCGCCGGTCCCCCGGCCCGTACTCGGTCAGCAGGACGGCGACGTCGCGTACGCCCGGCAGCCGGGCGAGCGCGGCCTCGACCTCTCCGGGCTCCACCCGGTGGCCGCGCACCTTCACCTGCCGGTCGGCCCGTCCCAGGTACTCCAGTGTGCCGTCGGGCCGGCGCCGGGCCAGATCGCCGCTGCGGTACGCGCGGCTGCCCGGGGGTCCGTCGGGGTCGGCGACGAACCGTCCGGCGGTCAGGGCGGGGCGGCGCCAGTAGCCGTCGGCCACGCCGGGGCCGGAGACGTACATCTCCCCCGGTACGCCGCCTGGGACGGGACGCAGCGCGGCGTCCAGCAGCCGCACCCGGAGGTCGGGGAGGGCCTCGCCGATGACGCCGCCGCTCCCGTCCGCGGCGGGGTCGGCCGCGGCGACCCGGTGGTGGGTGACGTGCACGGTGGTCTCGGTGATCCCGTACATGTTGACCAGGCGGGGCGTGTGGTCGGGGTGGCGCGCGTACCAGGTGGACAGCCGCCAGGGTTCGAGCGCCTCGCCGCCGAAGATGACGTGGCGCAGGGCCAGCCGGTCGCCCGCGGCGGGGTGGTCCGCGTCGGCCTCGGCGAGCTGGGCGAAGGCCGAGGGGGTCTGGTTGAGGACGGTGACCCCCTCCTCCACCAGCAGGTCCAGGAAGTCCTCGGGCGAGCGGGCGATCTCCTCGGGGACGACGACCAGCCGCCCGCCGTGCAGCAGGGCGCCCCACAACTCCCACACCGAGA
Source organism: Streptomyces sp. NPDC047982 (assembly GCF_043204165.1). Lineage (NCBI taxonomy): Bacteria > Bacillati > Actinomycetota > Actinomycetes > Kitasatosporales > Streptomycetaceae > Streptomyces > Streptomyces sp. NPDC047982. Next base: position 131,620 of record NZ_JBIDBS010000021.1, read on the forward strand.
AGTCGAAGGCGTAGGAGTGGAAGAGGGTCCAGACGTCGTCGGGGCCGAAGGCGAAGTGGTGTGCCGTGGTGGACATCAGCCGGGTGACGTTGCGGTGGGTGACCACCACGCCCTTGGGGGTCCCGGTGGAGCCGGAGGTGTGGATGAGGTAGGCGGGGCAGCCGGGCGTCGGGCGGCGCGGGGCCGCCGGGGGGAGAGCGGTCGGCGGCCCGGTGGGCACACCGTGGCGCGGATCCAGGTCCAGGCGGGGCGCCCGGTGCTCCTCCAGCATCCCGGTCACGGCGGCGCCCGGGTGGGTGAGGGTGAGCGCGGGTTCGACATCGGCGAAGATGCCGCGCAGCCGCTCGACCGGGTAGCCGGGGTCCAGCGGCACGTAGGCGGCGCCCGCCTTCAGGACCGCGAGCAGGGCGACGACCAGGCCGGTGGACCGTGGCAGGCAGACCGCCACCCGGTCTCCGGGGCCGACCCCTCGTGCGGCGAGGTGGCGCGCCAGCTCCTCGGCCCGCTCGTCGAGTCCGGCGTACGTGAGCCGGTCGCTCCCGGACACCACGGCGACGGCGCCCGGGACCTTGGCGGCCGTGGCGGCGAACCAGTCGGTGAGCGTGCCGGTCTCCTCCTCGGCGGCGACCGGCGGGGGCCCGGCCGCGGGCTCCCCGGCGCCCACCCGTCCCTGCGAAGTGGCGGGGTCCGCGTCACCGAGGGCCAGCACCAGGTCGACGAGGCGGTCCAGTTGGGCCCGGGCGGCCGTACCGGGGCAGCGGGCCTCCGGTACGTCGATGTCGACCCGCACCTCCGGGGCGCCGTTGTCGTAGACACCGAGCGCCAGGTGGTCGCCCCGGCCCTGGGTGACCATGTGGACGGTCGCCGGCGTACCGGCGAAGTCCAGGTCGCGGCGCATCGTCATGGCGTTCAGGACCGGCCCCACGAGCTGTCGCCCGCCCCGTACCGCGCCCTGGTCGCGCAGCATGTCCTCGAAGCGGTAGCCCTGGTGGCGCAAGGCGCCGAGCGTGGCGGCGGAGACGGCGGAGAGCAGTTGCGACAGGGGCGCGGCGGGGTCCACGGCGAGGCGGAGCGGCACGACGCCGGCGGCGGTGCCGAACGCCTCACGGGCGGCCCGGCCGGTACGTCCGGGAACGCTCAGTCCGAGCACGACCTCCCGCTCCCCGGTGTCGGCGTGCACCGCCAGGGCCGTGGCGGCCGCGAACAGCGCGGGCCAGCGCACCCCGTGGCGGTCGGCCGCCGCCCCCACGTCCCGCCAGCGGCCGGCCGGCAGCCACCGGGAGTGGCGGACATGGCCGGTGGCCCCGGCACAGGCCGGGCCCGTGGCCAACTGCGGCGCCTCGTCCACCCCGGCCAACTGCTCCGCCCACCAGGCGGCGTCCCGTTCGAAGCGTGCGGAGGCCCGGTATTCGGTGTCCCGCCCGACCATGTCGGCCAGCGTGTCGAACACCTCGGCGTCGCCCGGGTCCGGCGCGGTGGCGGGGTCGGCCACCAGTCGGGTGTAGGTGGCGGCGACCCGCCGGACGAAGTTGGCGGCGGCCGCGCCGTCGCAGATGAGGTGGTGCATCCGCAGGCACCACAGGTACTCGTGTTCCGCCACCCGCAGCAGATGGTGGTCGAAGAGCGGCGCCCGGGACAGGTCGTAGGGGCGAGCGCACGTCTCCTCGATCAGCCGCAGCGCCTCCGCGTGCGGCTGCCCGGCCCCGCGCAGGTCCAGTCGGCGTACCGTCCAGTCGTCCACCGGCTCCAGGAACTGCGCCGGTTCACCGCCGTCGTCGCCGAAGCGCACCCGCAGGGTCTCGCTGCCCGCGACGACCGCGCGTACCGCCCGCACGAACAGGTCCTCGTGGAGCGGGCCGTGGAGGTGCACGTACTGGGCGACCACGTAGCGCAGCCTCGACCGGTCCAGGGCCCCGCCGTACCAGATGCCGGCCTGCGCGGCCGTCAGCGCGGTGCCCCGGTCAGCCATGGTCGTCGTCCTTCGCTCGGGGGGCCGCTTCCGGGTCCAGGATGCGGGCGATACGGGCCAGCGACTCCGGGCAGGCGAGGTCGCCGTGGGTGAAGTCGCTGGCGTGCACGTCGATCCGCCCCTGGACGTAGGGGCGCCACATGGAGGGGTCGAAGGCGAGTGCCTCGGGCCCCTCGTCGGGACGGGCCCGTACGAGGGAGACGTCCCCCGCGTACCGGCCGGGGCGGAAGGAGCGCGCCAGGCGGAGGTTGTTCTCGTACGCCCCGCCCATGGCGATCAGGTGGCGCTCGGAGATGTCGGACAGCAGGCTGTCCTCGTCCCGGACGATCTTCAGGAACCGCTCGTCGGTCAGCTCCTCGTCGCGCAGGCCGTCGGGCCGGATGCCCGCGAAGTCCAGCAGCGCCCCGTACATCATCCGCTCCCCCGCCCTGTCGGACACGGCGGGCAGTTCGGGCAGGTCGGCGACGACGTAGGAGTCCAGCAGGACCAGGCGTTCCACCCGCTCGCCCAGGCGCTGGAGTCCGGTGGCCATGGCGTGGGCGACCAGCCCGCCGAAGGACCAGCCGAGCAGTTGGTACGGGCCGTGCGGCCGGAGCCGGCGGATCTCGGCCACGTAGTCGGCGGCCATCTCCTCCACGCTCCCGGCGAGCAGGTCCGCCCCGTTCAGCCCTCGGTCCTGCACGGCGTAGAGGGGCTGCTCGGCGCCGAGGTGCTGGGTCAGCGCCGCGTACATCCAGCCCACGCCGCCGGCCGGGTGGACGCAGAACATCGGGGCCCGTCCGCCCTCGCTCCGCAGGGGCAGCAGGGTGTCGAACGCCGGGTGCGTGTCCCGCGCGCCGATCAGGGCGGCTGTCCAGTCCCCGCTCGACGCGGTGCCGGTGGCGGCCTCGTCGGCCGCCACCAGGTCGGTCACCGGGGTGTCGGGGGCGGCGACGACCGTGCGCAGGACCGTCAGCAGGCGGTCCATCAGCGCCTGGGCCTCGTCCGGAGTGAACGCCTCGGTGCGGTGCAGGAGGTTGACGTCCGTGCCCCCGTCGCGGGGCAGCACCATCAGGGAGAGCGGGTGGTGACCGGCGGACTCGGTGGTCGCCCCGTCGACGCGCACGCCCGGCAGGGCCCGCGCCGCCTTTGGGTCCGCCGCCGGGAAGTTCTCGTACACCACGGCCGTGTCGAAGAGTTCGTCGAGGCCGACGGCGTCGAGCAGGCGGGACAGTCCGAGGTGGCCGTGCGGCATCAGGCGGGCCTGCTCGGCCTGGACGCGGCTCAGCAGCGCGGCCACCGTCTCCTCGGGCCGCAGCCGCACCCGTACCGGGAAGGTGTTGATGAGGAAGCCGATGACGGACTCCACCCCCGGGAGGTCCGGGGACCGCCCCGACGTGATCGCCCCGAACACCACGTCGTCGCGGCCGGTCCGTTCCGCGAGCAGCAGCGCCCAGCAGCACTGGAGGACGGTGTTGACGGTGACGCCCAGACGGGCGGCGGTGGCCGCGAGGCGGTCGGTCTGAGCGGGGTCCAGCCGGTGGATGAGCCGGTTCGGCCAGGTGGCGGCGGCGCCGCTGCCCAAAGGGGCCAGCAGGGTGGGTTCGACGCCGGTCAGGTGCTCGCGCCAGGCGGTCAGGGCCCGCTCCCGGTCGAGCCCGCCGAGCCAGGCCAGGTAGTCGCGGTAGGGGGTGGGTTCGGGCAGCGCGTCCCCGTTGTACAGCGCGAACAGCACGGGCAGCAGCAGTTGGTTGGACCAGCCGTCGAGCAGCAGGTGGTGGCTGACGACACGGAGCTGGAAGCGCTTCGACCCGAGCCGCACGAGGGTGAACCGCAGCAGCGGGGGGTCGGCCGGGTCCAGGCGGGTGGCCCGCTCCTCGGCGGTCAGCCGCTCGCCGTGCTCGCGCCGGGCCTCGGGGCTCGACGTGGACAGGTCCAGCTCGTCCAGGACCAGCTCGCGGCCGCTCAGCACCTGCACGGCGGGCCCGGAGGGCGGCCGGACGAAGGCGGCGCACAGGTTGGGGTGACGGCGGCCCAGCTCGCGGATCGCGCGCCGGAGTGCCGGTACGTCGAGGTCGCCGGTCAGGTCCAGGGCGAGGCGCATGACGAAGGCGTCCTCACCGTCCCGCTCGGACCCGCGCGGGAACAGCAGCGCCTCCTGGAGCGGGGACAGCGGCAGCACGTCCCGGTGGCCGGGGTAGGCGGTACCGAGCCACTGGCGGCCCTCCTCGGTCAGGGGCACCGGTCCGGTCCCGGTGGCTTCGGACGGGCGGGGCCGGGGCGCGGCGGCCACCGCTTCCCGGGGCGAGGGCTCCCGCGCTCCGGGCGCGGGCGGCACGGACGGGCCGGCGGCGTCACCGCGGGGGCCTTTGGTGAGACCTGCGGCCAGCCCGGCGGGGGTGGGGCTGACGAACACGTCCTCCGTGGACAGCGCCAGGCCCCGCCGACGCGCCTTGCGTACCAGTCGGATGGAGCGGATGCTGTCGCCGCCCAGCGCGAAGAAGCTGTCGTCGGCGCCGACGTCGGCGCGGTTCAGCACCTCGGCGAACACCTCGCGCAGCACGTCGATGGCCTCCGCCCGGCCTGCCCGCACCACGGGCCGCCGCTGCGGCTCGGCGGCCACCCGCCGGCGCAGCGCCTTGCGGTCGGCCTTCCCGTTGGGGGTGAGGGGAAGGCTGTCCAGCACCTCGAAGGTGGTGGGGACCAGTGCCGCCGGGACCTCGCGGGCCAGGGCGGCCCGTACCGTGTCGGGGTCCGGTCGCGCACCGGGGTCGGGCTGGAGGAAGGCGGCGAGCGTGTGGTCCCCCACGTCTCCGCCCTCGGTCGCGGGCACGGCGACCACGACGGCCGAGGCCACCAGGGGCAGGGCGCACAGGCGTGCCTCCAGCTCCCCGGGCTCCACCCGGTGGCCCCGGACCTTCACCTGGTCGTCGGCACGGCCCCGGTAGGTCAGCACCCCGTCCCGGTCCCGGACCACCAGGTCCCCGGTCCGGTACATGCGGGTGCCGTCGGCGGCGAACGGGTCGGCCACGAAACGCTCGGCGGTGTGCCCGGGACGGCCCGCGTAGCCCCGGGCCAGGCCGTCACCGGCCACGTACAGCTCGCCGACCGTGCCGGGGGCCACCGGACGCATCTCGCGGTCCAGCACGTGGCAGCGGTGGCCGCCCACCGGTGTGCCGATCGGAGGGTCGTCCTGCGCGTCGGGGTCGCAGCGCCAGGCCGTGGCGTAGACGGTGCACTCGGTGGGGCCGTAGGCGTTCCAGACGGTGGCCCCGGGGTGGCGGCGGTGGATGTCCCGCACCAGGTCGGCGGGGACCCGTTCCCCGCACAGCACGTAGTGGTCGGCCCGCTCGTCGACCCACTCCGCCTGCCGCACCCGGCGGTAGACGGACGGGATGGCGACGATGAGGGAGCCGGACCAGTCCTTCCGTTCGGTGAGGGCCAGCAGGTTGCGCACCAGGTCGACGGTGCCGCCGGCCACCAGGGTGGCCAGCAGTTCCACGACCGAGACGTCGAAGCTCGCCGAGGCGGCGCCGAGCACGCGTGACGTGGCGTCGCCGCCCAGCTCGCGCCGCATCCACGCGAGGAAGTCGAGGACGTTGCGGTGGGTGACCACGACGCCCTTCGGCCGCCCGGTGGAGCCGGAGGTGTAGCAGATGTACGCGGCGTTGCCGCCGGCCGCCGGGCGGGTTCCCGGCGTCGCCCGCTCGGCCCCGGCGCCCTCCCCGGGGGCGGACGGGTCGTCCACCAGCACCACGTCGGGGGCTCCCGAGGGCAGCCGGGCCGCCGACGCGGTGGTGGCCACCACGTGTGCCGGGCGGCTGTCGGTGAGGAGGAAACGGGCCCGCTCCGGCGGGAGGGAGGGCTCCACCGCCACGTAGCAGGCACCGGACTTGAGCACCCCGAGCACCGCGACGGCCAGCTCCACGCCCCGGTCCAGCCACAGCGCGACCCGGTCCTCCGCACCCACGCCCCGTGCCCGCAGGGTCCGCGCCAGCCGCTCGGCGCGCAGGTCCAGCTCCCGGTAGGTGAGCCGCTCCTCGCCCGCGCGCACCGCGACGAGGTCGGGAGTGGCGGCGGCCCGGTCCTCGATCGCCCGGTGCACGGTGGCGGGCGCCTCGGGCGCCGCCTTCGCCCGCTCGTCGCGGCGGCCGACAACGGTCGTGGGCGGGTGCGGGTCGCCCGGGGCCACCAGGGCGGTCAGCGGGGTCTCGCGGCTGCCCTCGGCGGCGACGGCGCGCAGCACGTCCAGATAGTCGGCGGTGAGCGCGGCGGCGGTCCGCTCGGTGAACAGGTCGTCGCTGTACTCCAGGCAGGCCGTCATCTCGTCCTGGCCCTCGCGGTCCTCGGTGACGAGGGTCAGGTCGAACTTGGCGGTGCCGGGGGGCATCCCGCTGAAGAGGTTCTCCCGGGTGTGGCCGGTGTCGAAGAAGTCGGTACGGGCGTCGCCCACGTGCTGCAGGGGCGGGAGCTCCTGGTGCACGTAGAACACGTCGAACAGCGGTTCCCGGCCCAGGTCGCGTTCGCCCACCAGCGCGTTGACCACCCGGTCGAAGGGCACCTCCTGGTGTTCCAGCGCCTCCAGGACCGTACCGCGCACCTGCTTGACGAAGTCCCCGAACGAGACGGCGGACCCCAGGTCGGCGCGGAGGGCGACGGTGCTGTTGAAGAAGCCGATGAGGCCCTGGACCTCGGGGCGGGTGCGCCCGGTGGTGGGGCTGCCGACGACCAGGTCGCGCTGGTCGGTGTGGCGGGCGAGCAGCAGGTAGAAGCAGGAGAGGAGCACCGTGAAGAGGGTCGCGGACTCCTGCGCGGCGATCCGGCGCAGGCGCCGCACCAGGTCCGCCGGCACGGTGAAGGTGTGCAGCCTGCCGGTGTAGCTCTTGCGGGCCGGCCGGGGGTGGTCGGTGGGCAGCCGCAGCGGCTCGATCCCCGCCAGCCGCCGCTTCCAGTACTCCAGTTCGCCGTCGAGGGCTGCGGAGTCCAGGAGCCGGCGCTGCCAGTGGGCCCAGTCGCGGTACTGGACCGGCAGCGGGTCGAGGCGGGGTTCGCGGTTCTCCTGGTGCGCGGCGTACAGCTCGGGCAGTTCCCGCTCGAAGATCCTGGGCGAACCGCCGTCGTTGACGGCGTGGTGCATGGTCACGTGGACCACGTGCTCCTGCGGACCGGTGCGGATGACCTGCAGCCGTACGAGGGGGTCGTTCTCCACGTCGAAGCGGTGGTCCGCGGCGCGGCGCACCAGTTCACGGGCGGCGGCCCGCGGGTCGGGGCGGTCGCTGACGTCCCAGAAGCGGAAGAACTCCGGGCCCAGTTCGGGCCGGACGCGCAGGGTGGGTACGCCGTCGTCGTCGACGAGGTTGGAGCGGAGGACCTCGTGCCGCCGCGCCAGCCCCTCCCACATGCCCCGCACCGCGTCGACGTCCAGGTCTCCGCTGATCCGGCTGACCATCGGGAGGTTGTAGAGGGTCGTGTCGGGGTCGAGCTGGTGGTGGAACCACATGCGCTCCTGCCCGAAGGACAGGACCCGCTCGTCGGTGGGTGTCACCGGGGGGACGGCCGTCCGGCGGCCGCGGGAGAGCGCGTCGACGAAGCGGGCGAGATCGGCGACGCGGGGGTGGTCGTAGGTGTCGATGAGCTTGAGGCGGTGGCCGAACCGCTCCTCCACGCGCTGGACGAGCTGCAGGGCGATGATCGAGTTGCCGCCCAGGGTGAAGTAGTCGGCCTCGGGGGTGACGGGCGTGCCCGCGCCGAGGAGTTCCTCCAGGGTCCGGCACAGCCACGCGGTGGTGTCCTCGGGCTCCGCCGCCACCCGCTCGACGGGCCGGGCCGCGTCACCGGCCGGGAGAGGCCCGGTCCCGGACGCCGGCCGGTCGGCAGGCGTGGCGATGGCGGTGGCGCCGGCGGTCTCCGGGGCGTCCGGCGCCGTCGCGGCGGGCGGGGCGGCGGTGATCACCCGGGGCGGTGCGGCGGGGGCGGGCGTCGCCCAGCAGGGGATGCCGAGGACGGGGTGGCCCGGCAGCCGGTGGCGTCGCGGCGGGCGGGCGGCGGTGGCCGGGGTGGGGGCGAGCGCCTGCCAGTCCAGGTCGACGCCGCGGCGGTACAGGGCGCCGAGGACACCCGGCACTCCGTGGCGCGCGTCCAGCGGGATCACCTCGACGGTGCCCCGCTCGTCGGAGCCGGGCTCCGCCAGGGCGCCCGGCTGCCCGGTGGCCGGGTCGGGCGCCACGCACAGCACCGGGCGGCCCCGGGAGCGCAGCTTCGCCACTTCGGCGGCGGTCCGCTCGGGCGGCGTACCCCCGTCGGCACCCAGCACGGCGGCCAGGCTCACCCCGTAGCGGCGGAGTTCGGCGGCCGGCCCGGTGGCGGGCCTGCCCTGGGCGTCGGGCAGCAGGACGACGCGGGGCCGCGCGGGGGCGTCATGGGTCCCGTCCTGCGCGAGCCAGGTCGCCTCGGCGGCCAGGCGCACCGCGAGCTCCTCGGTGTCCCGGGCCCGGACGGCGACGCGGTGCGCGTGGTGGTCGCGCCCCTGGTTGAGGGTGAACGCGACGTCGGCCAGCGGCAGGCGTCCCGCGCGCAGCGCGGTGGAGAGGCGGGCGCACAGCGCCGCCAGCGCCTCGGGGGTGCGGGCGGAGACGCCCACCAGGTGCGGCGCCGGATCGTCCGCCGGGTCGTCGGGCTCCTGCGCGCCGTCCTCGGCAGGCGGCCGCTGTACGACGCAGTGGGCGTTGACGCCGCCGAGGCTGAACGAGCTGACACCGGCCAGGCGAGGGGCGTCGCCCCAGGGGCGGAGGGCGCCGACGACCTCCACCCCGAGGTCGGCGGGGTCGACGCCGCCGGTCGCCCGGCGGAAGTGGACCGAGGGGTACAGCTCCCCGTGCTTCACGCTGAGGATGGCCCTGACCAGTCCCGCGACGCCCGCCGCGTGGTCCAGGTGGCCGATGTTGGCCTTGACCGAGCCGATCGGCACGGGGGTGTCCCGGGTGCCGAACACCGCGGCCAGGCCCTCCAGTTCGACGGCGTCGCCCAGAGGGGTGCCCGATCCGTGCCCCTCCAGATAGCCCGCGTGGGCCGGGTCCACCCCGGCCACGGCCCACGCCTTGCGGATGGTCCTGCTCTGCACGACGGCGCTGGGCGAACTGATCGTGGCCACGGCGCCACCGTTGTGCAGGACCGCGCTGCCGCGCAGCACCGCGTGGACCGGGGCGCCGTCGGCCCGGGCCCGGGCGACCGTGGTGAGCAGCAGCACGGCCCCGCCCTCTCCGGGGACGGCGCCGTCGGCGTCCGCGTCGTAGGCCCGGCACCGCCCGCTGTCGGACACCAGCTCCGGCATCGCGTCGGCCTCCTCGGCCGGAAGGCCGCCGGGACGCAGGCTCACCCCGCCGGCGAGCGCGTACCGGGCGTCGCCCGAGGCGATCTCGCGGCAGGCGTGGTGGACCGCGAGCAGGGAGCTGTTGCAGCCCGTGTCGACCGTGTAGCAGGGGCCGGTCAGCCCCAGCACGTGCGCGACCCGGGCCGGTGTCCCGAAGGCCATGTTGCCCAGGGCGGCGAGCGTGCCCGGGTCCGCGGCGGCGGCACGGTAGGACGACGGGGAGGAGGTGAGGACGACGGCGGTGTCGTTCGCGCCGAGGTGGCGGGTGGAGTATCCGGCGTCCTCCACCGCCTGGTGGGCCAGCAGCAGGGCGAGGCGCTGCTGCGGGTCCATCACGGCGGCTTCCCGGCGGGAGAGCCGGAACAGGCCGTGGTCGAAGGTGTGGATGTCCCGCAGGTGCCCCATGGGCAGGTAGGCCGCCTCCGGGTCGAGCCCCGTCGACTCCGCGCGGCCCTCGGGCAGGGGGCCGACGCTGTCGCGGCCCGCGCGCAGGTTGGCGCGGAACTCCTCCAGGTCGTCGGCGTCGGGAAAACGCACGGCCAGTCCCACGACGGCGATCGCGTCGTCGGGGACCAGGGCTGCGTCCTGGCCGGCCGCGTCGCCGTCCTGCCGTGTCCGTCGTGCTGTCGGGCCGCTGTTGTTCGGCACTGTGTCCCCCACTGTCTCGCCCACCGGAGGTGGGGTCCGCTCTGCTTCGGTGTCGGGCCGTCTCACTGAGGTGTCGGGCGGGCGCCCGCCGCGAGGAGCGCGTCCACCTGTTCCGGTACGCGGTCCAGGTCGAAGAGCCGGCCCACGCGCAGCGCGCCGGGCCAGCGCGTCTCGAGGCACAGGTGCAGTTCCACCACGCTGCGGGAGTTGCCGCCCGCGTCGAAGAAGCTGTCCTCGGGCCCGAAGTCCTCGTGCCGCAGGACCCGGGCCCACATCGTCGCGACCTCGCGGGACAGGGCTTCCCGCTCGTCCCCGCCCGAGTCCGAGGCCGAGGCCGGGCCGCCGCCGCTCCGCGGCCCGAGAAGGGCGAGCAGGGCGGCCTCGTCGACCTTGCCGGAGGGGGCCAGCGGCATCGAGCCGAGGGTGACGTACTCCTCCGGTACGGCGTCGGCGACGAGGTTCGTGCGGCAGTGGGCGATCAGTTCCCGTGGTCCGGGCAGCGCCACCGCGTCCTCGGCCGGGGTCCAGAACGCGACCAGCCGCAGGGCGCCGTCGTCTCCCGGGACCCCCAGCACGCCGGCCTGGCGGACCGCCGGGTGGGTCTCCAGGACGGCCTGGACGCCGTGCCGCTCCACGCGGACTCCGCGCACCTTGATCTGCCCGTCGGCCCGCCCGTGGAACTCGATCTCGCCCTCCTGCCCGATCAGGACGAGGTCCCCGGTGCGGTACATGCGCGCGCCCGGCCGCGAGGAGAAGGGGTCGGCGACGAAACTGCCCGCGGTCCGTGCGGGCCTGCGGGCGTATCCGCTGGTGACCTGCGGTCCGCCCACGTACAGTTCGCCGACGACGCCGGGCGGGCAGGGCTCCAGCCGCTCGTCGAGCACGTGGACCGAGGTGGTCCCGGAGGTGCGGCCGACGGGCACCGTCCGGGGGGAGTCGTCGCGCAGGGTGTGCCCGAGGACCGACACGGTGGTCTCGGTCGGGCCGTACTCGTTGCGGAGCCGGGTGGTGGGAAGTGCGGCGCGGTGCTGTGCGACGAGCGCCGGGGGCACGACCTCGCCGGCGACGACGACCTCCCGCAGATGGGCGCCGGCGCCCGCGAGGTGGGGCAGCATCAGCCGGTAGTACGAGGGCGGGCAGACCATCTGCGTGACCTGCCGCAGGAGGACCAGTTCGGCACAGGCCCGGGCGTCGCGCAGGGCGGTGTGGTCCGGCAGCACGGCGGTGCCGCCCGTGCAGAGCGCGCCGAAGGTCAGCATCAGCGCGCCGTCCCAGGCGAACCGGCAGGCCGAGAAGCGGATCCCGCCCGGCTCGTCACCGCGGGCGGCCACCAGCGCGGACAGGTTGTCCCGCCCCACGACGATCGCCTTGGGCTCCCCGGTGGACCCGGAGGTGGTGATGGCGTACGCCGGGGCGCCCGGCGGTACCTCCGTCCAGGGCCCGGGTTCGGTGGCCCCGCCCTGCGGGACGGACCGCCCGAACTCCGCCAGGTCGAGGACGGGCAACGGCACGGGCGCCTCGTCGGCCAGCCGCGCCACCGCCTCCCGTACGTCGGGGTCCGCCGCCCCGTCCCGGACCACCGCCCCGCACTCCAGATCGCGGGTCAGCGCGGCGAGGCGCTCCGCCGGATGGCCGGGCTCGGTGACGCACCAGGCCGCGCCCGCCCGCAGCGCGGCCACCATGCCGACCAGGGTGTCCACGCTCTGCCGCAGGTGGAGCAGGACGGTCTGCCCCGGGCGCACCCCGAGCTCCCGCAGCCCTGCGGCCAGCCTGTCGGTGGCCGCGTCCAGCTCCCGGTAGCTGAGCTGCTCTTGGCCCACCACCACCGCGGTGCGCTCGGGGTGGCGCCGCAGGGAGTCGCGGAGCTGGTCCACCACGTCGTGGGCGGTCATGGCGATCACCGGGTCTCGTAGGAGTGGAAGCCGCGGCCGCTCTTGCGGCCGCGGTGTCCCCGGTCGACGAGGTCCCGCAGCAGGGCGGTGGGCTCGAAGCGGGGGTCGCCGGTGGTGTCCCGCAGGACGACGAGGGAGTCCAGCACGGTGTCAAGACCGATCAGGTCGGCGGTCCTCAGCGGTCCCATGGCGTGTCCGAAGCAGTCGGTGAAGACGCGATCCACGGTCTCGGCGTCGGCGGTGCCCTCCTCCACCCGCGCGGCGGCGTCGTTGATCATGGGCATCAGCACCCGGTTGGAGACGAAGCCCGGCGCGTCGCGCACCAGATGGGCGCGTTTGCCGATGCCTTCCAGCAGGCCGAGGACGGTCTTCAGGGTCTCCTCGGAGGTGCTGGCTCCCCGTACCACCTCGACCGCGTCCTTGAGGTGGGCGGGGTTCATGAAGTGGGTGGCCAGGACCCGGTCGCGGCGCCCCGTGTGACCGGCGAGGATCTCCACGGGGATGGCGGAGGTGCAGGAGGCGAGGACGGTGTGCGGGGCGCAGGTGGCGTCGAGCGTCCGCAGGATCTGCTCCTTGACGGCCATCCGTTCGGGCCCGCACTCCACCACCAGGGCCACGTCGGCGAGTTCGGCCGCCTCCGGCACCCACCGCACCCGCCCGAGGACCGCGGCGGGCGGAGCCTCGGGCGCGGGCCGGCGCAGCAGCCGGGCGGCCCGGATGCCGGCCCGCAGCCGGCGCTCGCCGTCCGCCAGGGCCGCCGGGTCCGGATCGTGGAGCGTGACCGGGTGGCCGGCCTCGGCGAAGCTCTGCGCGACCCCGGCACCCATGGTGCCCGCGCCGACCACGCCGATCGGCACCCGGGGCGGTGCGGCCGGGACCGGCCCGCCCCGCTCGTCGGCGACGGCGCGGTCGCCGCGGCGGTCGGTGCTACTCATCGGAGCCTCCAGACGGGATGACGAGCCGTACGTGGTCGGGCACGGCGGGCGGAACGGCGCCGGGCGGGAACTCCAGCACCAGGGGCTCACCCTCCGCGGCCGGGCCGGGGCCCGCCTTCGGCCGGAACCCCGCGAAGCGCAGATTGACGAGCATCGCCCGGTTCACGGCCGTGGGGACGAACTCGGCCTCGGGCCGCCGTCCTTCGACCAGGGCCCCGCGCACCACATGGCCGATCAGGGCAGGGCCGATGCCCCGGGACATCACCCGGCAGGAGAGCAGCAGCAGGCGCAGCACGGTCCGGTCCTCCACCCGTTCGGTGACCACCAGCCCGACGGTGCCGTAGGAGCCGTAGACGTCCTGGAGCTGCGCCACCATGACCCGGTGGTCCGGTGAGCGGCTGAGCTGCCGCAGCTCCGCCAGGTCGTAGGTGCGGCCCGTGGTGTTGAGCTGGTGGGTGCGGACCGTCAGTTCGTGCGCCCGGGCGAAGTCCCCCTCGGTGGCCTCCCGCACGGTCAGTTCCAGAGCGAGGGAGGCGAGGAAGTCCCCCGGCGCCCCCTCGTACGTCTCCTGGGCCCGGCGGCGGCTGCTCTCCGCGCGGTACATCTCCCGACGCCTGCGGGACTCCTGCGTGAGGTGCCCGGGGCGGAACTCCGGCAGTTCTGGGAAGGCCGGGATCCGCTCCGGCTCGTAGCAGCGCACACGGGGGTGGGCGGAGGCGACCTCGGCGCGCTCCACGGGGTCGTTGTCGACGAAGGCGAGGCTGTCGATGCCGATGCCGAGCACCTCGCTGACCCGCTGCACCGAGGCGGACTTGGCGCCCCAGCCGATCTCCACCACCGTGAACAGCTCCGCCAGCCCCAGGCGCGCCAGGTGGGCGGTGGCGGTGGCGTGATCGCCCCGGCTCGCCACCGCGTGCAGCACACCCCGCTCGTCGAGGGTGCGCAAGGTGGTCAGGGTGGCCCCGGCGGGCCGGGGGTCGTCCCCCTCCAACAGGGTTCCGGCCCACAGGGTGTCGTCCAGGTCCCACACCAGGCACTTGACCGTGGCCGCGGGGGTGTCCGCCGTCATGCCGTCGCTCCGTTCGCGCGGGGCGCCGCGGGGACGCCGAGGTCCCGCAACAGCCGGTCGGCGATGTGCATCTCGGCCACGTGCTGTGCTCCTTCGATGATCTCCATCACCTTGGCGTCGCGGAAGAGTCGCCCGACTCTGCTGTCCGGGGCGCACCCGGCGGAGCCGAGGATCTGCACGGCGTCGCGGGTGACCGTCGCGGCCGCGTCGGCGGCGGCGTACTTGGCGAGGATGGTCTCGTGCACGGCGCGGCTCGGCTCGCCCGTCCGGGCCCGTGCCGCCCGCAGGCACAGTTCGCGCGCACCGGCGGCGGCGACCGCCGAGCGGGCCAGGCAGGAGCGCACCAGTTGGTGGTCGCCGAGGGGCGTTCCCCCTTGTACGCGGGAGGCGGCGTGGGCGACCGCGTCCCGCAGACCGGCCTCCGCCATCCCGACGCAGCCCCAGGCGACCGTGTGGCGCCCGTGGTCCAGGACGGTGGCGGCGACGTGGGACAGCCCCAGACCGACCGGGGCGACGAGGTGGTCGAGGGGTACGCGCACCGCGTCGAAGGCCAGGTGCGCGATCCGCGCGGCCCGCATACCGAGCTGTCCGGTGACGGGCTCCCTGGTCACTCCCGGCAGGTCGCCCTCCACCAGCACCGCCGCCAGGCCCCCCGGAGCCCGGCCCAGCACCAGGAAGACGTCGGCGAACTGCCCGTAGGTCACCCACCTCTTGCGGCCGCTCACCACGAGGTGGTCGCCGTCCTCCTCGACCGTGGTGCCCAGGTGCGCCAGGGCGCTGCCCGCCTCCTGCTCCGTGGCCGCGAACCCGGCGACCACTTCCCCGGAGGCCAGTGCGGGAAGCCAGTTCTTCCGCTGCTGGGCGGTGCCCCAGCGGCGCAGCCCCGCGGCGACCATGCCCTGCACGGTGACCAGTCCCCGGACCGAGCTGCACACGCCGCCCAACCGGGCGCAGATCTCCCCGACTTGACGCGGGTCGGCGCCGGCACCGCCGTACTCCACCGGTACGTCCGGAGCCAGCAGGCCGGACCGGGCCAGGTCGCGCGCCACCTCGGCCGGCAGTCCTTCGGACCGGTCCCACTCCGCCGCCGGCAGCGCCCAGCGCCCGGCCAGCTCCTCGGCCGCCCTCTCCAGGGCCGTCGCGGTCTCAGGCGACGGAGTCATCGCCGGGCACCAGCTCGAAGTGGCCCTTCTTGGCCCGTACGAAACGGGCGATCCGCGCCGCGGTGCGGAAGCTGTCGAGGTCCAGGTCCTCCACCTCGACGGTGACCGCGAAACGCTCCTCGACGAAGGTGACGAGTTCGAGCGCGAACAGGGAGTCCGCCAGGCCGAGGGCGAAGTAGTCGTCGTCCGGCTCGACGGGCCGCCGCAGGGCCTGGGTGAGGAACTCGGTGACCTGGTCGGTGATCTCGTTCACGCCGTGGACTCCTTGGGGCCTATCCGGACCAGCAGCAGGCTCCAGGCCGCCACCGGACTGACATTGATCAGCACGGCGTGGTCGCCGTCGGAGAGCCGGCCGTCCTTGAGGGCCGACCAGAGGTTGAGGAAGACGTCGTTGGGGCCGAGGTGACCGTGGGTGCGCAGGTTCTCCCGGCAGGAGGGGAGAAGCGCGAGGTCGAGGGATTCCTCGGTGAAGGTGTGCCCGCCGGCGGACAGGTTCTGGCTCACGAATCCGCGTATGTCCGCGCGCGTGAGCCCGTTGCGCCGCAGTAGCCGGTCCAGCAGGGACCTGAGCCGGTTGCGGGTCTCGACGGCGAGCCGGAAGGAGTAGGTGCGCTGGTCCGTGCACTCCTCGCGCCACAGCGACGGGTGCCGGTCCCGGTAGTCGACGTGGAAGAGGTCCCAGTACCGTCCGTCGGTCTCCTGCACCTGGTCGAGGAGCCGGATCCGCCCCTCGCGGCCCAGCAGCAGGGCCTGCCCGCCGTCGCCGTTGACGGTGACCGGGTGCCGGTAGCGGTGCTCGGAAACGGGTTTGCTCCCGTGGGCGACCAGCACCGGTCCCAGCTCCGGGTCGGCGGCCAGCAGCCCCCGGGCGGTGAGCAGGGCCGGGGTCACCGAGACGCAGCCCAGTCCGCCCACGGTGAAGGTGAGTGCGTCGGTGGCGCCCAGCAGCTCCTGGAGACGGGTGGCCTCGGAACTGAGCAGCGTCCCCGGTGCACGCTGCTCGACCACCAGCAGCGCGCCCAGATCGGCGGCCGCGACCCCGGTGTCCTCCAGCGCCCGGCGCGCGGCCCGTTCGGCCAGGGTGGTCGCGTCGGCTTCGTCCACCCCGACGGTGTCGATGCCCAACTGCGTACAGGCCGCCCGTTGTTCGGCGGGCAGCGCGCAGAGCGCGGGCAGCTCTGCCACGTTCAGTGAGACCGGGGGAAAGTAGGAGGCCACCGTCCTGACCGCGAGCGGCGCGAACGGCGCCCGTGCGTCAAAATGGGTCACTGGCTCTCCTCCGTGAGGTGGCTGGCTTCCCGCTCAATTCCAGTCACGCCACCACACCCCTTCAAGGACTTTTGGGCATGGCCGAACCGCGGCGGCGCGGGGAGGGGTGCCGCGTCGGGCACGTCGGCTACCGGGTTTGTTCGCAGTGCACCGGGCTTCAGTCCGGTGGTGAAGCGAATCTGAGAACTGTTCTGAGCTCAGTTGTGTGCATGGGTCTGCACTGTTGGCCTCAGCCCGGGTCGGAGCGGCCGGTTCTGCTGCTCGATGTACTGCTTGACGGTGCTGAGGGGCGCGCCGCCGAGGGACCCGGCGAAGTAGGACCCGGACCACAGGCTTGCGCGCGCCAGTAGTGGCGGAGGAGGTCGGGGAGCTCCTGGCGGAGTCTGCGTGAGGAGACGCCCTTGAGGGAGTTCGCCAGCCTGGACACGGCGGCCTTCGGAGGGAAGTTCACGCGTAGGTGGACGTGGTTGGCCTCGCCGTTGAACTCGACCAGCTCGGCCTCGAAGTCCTCGCACACGCTCCGCGTG